>JAYVZV010000023.1:0-56745 GCA_043782995.1 Acidimicrobiales bacterium
AGGAAAGTCGGGGCTCCAGAGGGCAAGGTGCTCGCGAAACGTGAGTCACGGTGACGTGCAGGACAGTGCCACAGAGAACAGACCGCCGATGGCCCGGGCAACCGGGAACAGGTAAGGGTGAAACGGTGCGGTAAGAGCGCACCAGCGTCGTGAGTGATCACGGCGGCTCGGTAAACCCCACCCGGAGCAAGATCAAACGTGGGAGCGCGTGGCCCGCATGCCCTGGAAACAGGGCACTCCCGAGGTAGATCGCTGAGATGGATGGCCGCCCATCCTTCCGCAAGGAAGGTGGACAGAACCCCGCTTATAGGTCGACTCACCATCCATCCATCACACCATCAACCTTCGAAAGCGTGCGTCGTGTTACACCTGCCCTTCCGGGAACTGCCCTTTGCGGACACGGGCACACCCGATACGCGCTCACCGCTGCGTTACCTGGTGTGGATCGCCCAACAGCAGAAGTGGCTCCTGGCGTTCAACGCGATCTTCGGAATTGGCTGGATGGTTAGCCAGGCGCTGCTATGGGCCGCCGTCGGCGCCGCGATCGACCACGGAATCGCCCAGCACCGTCAAGTCGAACTGGCGAAGTGGGTCGTGGTCGTCGTCGGCCTCGGGCTCTTCCAGGCCTTCTGTGGCGCGATGCGCCACCAGCTCGCGGTGACCAACTGGATGAACGCCGCCTACCGGACCGTCCAGGTCATCGGCCACCACGTGTCGCGCACCGGCACCGCGGTGACTGACGAAATCCCGGCCGGGGACATCGTGAACACCGTCGCCGCCGACGCCATGCGCATCGGGGGGGCGTACGACGTCTTCGCGCGATTCATGGGTGCGATCGTCGCCTGGGTCGTCGTCTCGATCATTCTGCTATCAACGTCTGTCGAGCTGGGACTGATCGTCTTGATCGGGGTCCCGGTCCTCGCGTCACTGACCACACCACTCATGCGGCCGCTCCACGCCTCCCAGGCCGCCCAGCGTGAGGCGGCGGGACGACTCGCCGCCCTCGGATCAGATACCGTGGCCGGACTGCGCATCCTGCGCGGGATTGGCGGCGAGGAGGTCTTCCTCGACAACTACCGACGTCAGAGCCAAAGGGTGCGGCTCGCGGGCAATCGCATCGCATCACCCCAGGCCGGACTCGAGTCCGGACAGGTGCTGCTGCCGGCCGTACTAACGGCAATCGTCACGTTCCTCGGCGCGCGCGACGTCATGAACGGATCACTCCAACCCGGCCAGCTAGTCGCGTTCTTCGGCTACGCCACCTTCCTCACGACGCCGCTGCGCACCGCGATCGAATACGTCATCGCGACCACCCGCGCCTACGTCGGTGCCGGGAGGGTCCTTCGGATACTCAACGTCGCCCCCCTCGTCGCCGAGCCGTCGAACCCGAGACCCTGGCCCTCGACGATCGACCTAGTCGAGGACCGCCAAACCGGCATCTCGCTGGTTCGCGGACAGCTCGTCGGCGTCGTGACCGAGACCCCCGCCGAAGCCACGAGGGTGGCCGACCGGCTCGGGCACTTCGTGTCCGACGTGGAGGGCGTACTCGTGAACGGCGAACCCCTCGCCGAGTACTCGCTGCGCGATACGAGGTCGAACATCGTCGTCTCCGAAATCGAGCCGCGACTCTTCTCAGGCGAGCTGCGCCACGAACTGATCCCCCACGGCCCGGGCACCGACGAACGGATCATGGCGGCCCTCGAGGCGACGAGCTCGCTCGATATCCTCGACGCCCTCGAGGACGGACTCGACACCGTGGTCGAGGAGCGCGGTCGCGGCTTCTCGGGGGGACAGCGCCAGCGTCTCAGCCTGGCGAGAGCGATCCTGACCAACGCCGAACTGCTGATCTTGGAGGAGCCGACGTCGTCGGTCGACACCCACACTGAGGGTCGGATCGCGGCGCGCCTGCGCGAGGTGCGCGGCGCTCACACCACGCTCGTCACGACGACCAGTCCTCTGATTCTCGAGAAGATGGACCTGATCTACGTGGTGGTCGACGGACGGGTGGTCGACCGGGGCACCCACTGGTCCCTCGTCGACGACTCGGCGACGTACCGCCAGATCGTCCTGCGGGAGGAGTCGTGAGCCAACTCCCCGTCGCCGACAATCGGGTCGTCCAGGCCTACGCCCGGGTCCTGGTGCGCCAGCACCGAGCCCCCTTCGCGCGGATGCTCTCGCTCTACGCACTGGCCGCAGTGATGTCGCTCATCCCGGCGTGGATCATCGGCCGGATCACCAACCTCGCGGCACTGCACCGGCTGACTTCGCCGTCCATCTCGCTCTACGTGGCGGGTCTGTTCATCTCGTCGCTGGCCTTCGCCGGTCTGTCGTTCCTCGCGCGCCGGCGCAGCTACCTCTTAGGCGAGGACGTCTTTGCCCAGCTGCGCGAAGAGTTCCTCGCGAGCGTGCTGGCGCTGCCCCTCGTAGCGGTCGAGCGCGCCGGTACGGGCGACCTGCTCAGTCGCACGACTAACGACATCGAAGCCCTCTCGCGTACGGTGCGCTTCGCGTTGCCCGAGTGGCTCGTTGCGATCGTTCAGGCGGTCCTGACGCTCATCGCGATGGTGCTGGTCAGTCCGCTGGCCAGCGTGGCGAGCCTCGTGTCGCTGCCCTTCCTCTACTTCTCGACCCGCTACTACTTGCACTACGCGACGCCCGGCTACCGTCGCGAGCGAATGAGTTACGCCGCGATGTCGGGCTCGATCTCCGAGACCGCCGAAGGGGCGCGCACCATCGACGCCCACCGGCTGGGCGAGCGCCAGGCCCAGCGGATCGACGGCAACATCCGAGAGTCGTTCTACTCCGAGATGTACACCCTGTTGATGCGGCTCGTCTGGTTCCCCACGGTCGAGAGCGCGTTCGCCCTCGCGGTGGCCACGACCCTCGCGTGGAGCGGCTGGCTCGCCCTGCACCACGACATCACGCTGGGCGCGGCGACCACCGTCACCCTCTACGTCGTGCAGATCAATGACCCGATTGACCGCATCGTGTCCTGGCTCGACGAGCTCCAGATTGGCCAGACGTCGCTGGCGCGACTAGTGGGCGTCTCGGACGTGCGCGACGACCGACCCACGGAGGGCGTAGAGCCCGCTGACGAGACGATCACCATGTGCGACGTCCGATACGCCTACCGTCCCGGCCACGACGTGCTGAACGGGGTGACGCTCACCGTGCGCCCCGGCGAGCGCCTCGCCATCGTGGGGCCCTCGGGAGCGGGCAAGTCGACCATCGGCCGCCTGCTCGCCGGCGTCGACGCGCCCCGCAGCGGCTCGGTCACTGTCGGCGGTGTGGCGCTCGCCTCAATGCCACTGGCGATGCTGCGCCGCCACGTGGCACTCGTGACCCAAGAGCACCACATCTTCATCGGCACCGTCCGCGACAACATCGCGCTGGCCCGACCCGACTCCTCCGACGAGGAGATCGAACGCTCCCTCGACGCCGTCGACGCGCTCGAATGGGTGCGGGCGCTCCCCGAGGGAATGGGCACTGAACTCGGCACGACGGGCTACCCGGTCACCCCCGCCCAGGCCCAGCAGCTGGCGCTCGCGCGACTGGTCTTAAGCGATCCGCACACGCTGGTCCTCGACGAGGCGACCGCCCTGCTCGACCCCCGCGCCGCCCGCCACCTCGAGCGATCGCTGAGTGCGGTGCTCGAGGGTCGCACGGTGATCGCCATCGCCCATCGCTTGCACACGGCCCACGACGCCGATCGGGTCTGCGTCGTTATCGACGGCGCCGTCGCCGAACTCGGCACCCACGACGAGCTCGTCGCCCTCGACGGGGAGTACGCGTCGCTCTGGCGGAGTTGGCGCAACGAGCGACCCGAAGCCTCCTAGGCTGGGCCTTCGTGAGTTCACCACTTCGCGGGGCCGAGATCGACGCCTGCGTGCACCGCGTCGCGCTGGTGAGATCGGACCCGTCGGTGGCCCGGCGCACCCCGGCCACACCGGAGATGGAGCGACGGCGCACCGAGGCCCAAAGCCACCGCACGTCCACGCTCGAAGCAATTCGCGCCCTGCACCCCGGCGCCGTCACCGCTTCGGGCACCACCCATACCCGCGAACTGATCGCCGAGGGGGCCGAGCTGATCCTGTCGCCGCGGGTTGCCGAGGCCCACCGCAGCGCGTCGGTGCAGGCCTTCGTGCGCGTCGGGCGCAACGACCGCCTCTTCGCCTACGCACCGTTGTTGGTGAAGAACCACGAGCTGACCGAAGTGGCTTCGACCCGCTCGCTCCTGGAGGGGTCGCTCGAGCGACTGCGGCCGAGCGAGGCCCTGGAGCAAAGGAGCCTGGGACTTCGCACCACGGCGACAGTTCGCCGCGACGTGCTGGCGCTCGCCGGCGCGACGCGGATACTACAGTCCTTCGGCGTGGCGGACCCCGGACTTCGCGGCGCCGTGGTCGACCGCGGCTCACGCCTCTGGTGGCTCGAACTGGACACGGCCTCGCGGGGGCGCTCGAACCTCGCTGCGTACGACGCACTCTACCGGGAGCGACGGGCGGTCCTCGAGGCCCTCGACGTCTGGCTCGACGTCGGCGGAGACTTCCCCACCTCGCCCTACTGGCACCGCGAGTGCCTCACGTGCGAGTTCTCCGAACACTGCGAATCACAACTCGAGGCAATCGACGACGTCTCGCTCACCCGATTCACGAACCTCGACCAGCAAGAGGCGCTTCACCGTCACGGCATCGACACTCGCTCCCAGCTCGCTCACCTCGACCCGGTCCGGGCCCTGCGCACCAGGGGTCGAGCTCCCGATATCGACGAGCGCTTCGCGCGCGAGGACCGACTCGCGGACTCGATTGACAAGCTCGACGAGTTGATCTACCGCGCCCGCGCTCACGCGCGGGCCACCTCGCTGCGCATCCTCGAGCCCGCGGAAATGGGCTGTCCGACGGCCGACGTCGAGATCGACGTCGACATGGAGAGCTACGACGGCGCCACGTACCTCTGGGGCGCCAGCGTCACGGTGAACCGGCCGGTCCCCGGGGTCACCGCCGGCCACCGCTCCTTCGTCGAATGGGGCGAACTGACCCGAGAGGCCGAGTCCGCGGTCTTCGCCGAGTTCTTCCGTTGGCTGAGCGATCTGCGCCGCCGTTGCCATGAAGAGGGAAGCACTTTCGCCGCGTACTGCTTCTGGGCTCAGGCCGAGGACGGGGCGATGGACCGCGCGGTCGCGTTCCCCGTCGCGTCAGGACCGACGGCCGCCGACCTCGAAGAGTTCCGTCGGCACTCCTCGCGCGAGTGGATCGACCTGCACGAGCACGCCAAGCGCCAGATCCAGACCGAAGGCCCGTTGGGGCTCAAGCAACTCGCCGGCGCCGCGGGCTTCTCGTGGCGCGACGACAACCCGAGCGGCGAGGCGTCAATGCAGTGGTACGAGGTCGCCAAGGGGGACCGCTCCGACGGGGCCATGGCGTCGCGACAACGGATCCTTGACTACAACGAGGACGACTGTCGTGCCACGAAGGCGTTGCGCGACTGGTTGAACGGACCGGCGAAGCAGCTAGTCCACCGCGACACCCCCCTGTAGTGCGAGGCACGCTCGTTAGCATTACGGGGTGCCCTCCGAAAACTCGATGACCTCTACGAGGGCCGAGCTTCGTGTTCGCGCTCGAGCGCTGGGGACGATGAACGCCCTGATCTCGCTGGCCGGCGTGATGTTGCTGGCCCTCGCCATCGACCGTCTCGCCCGTCGCCACTTCCCGAGCGCTCTCGCCATGTTGATGGGGGTTCTCGTCGTGCGCGGGCTGCTCGCGACGGCCGTCTCGTCTTGGGGCGAGCACGCGGGCGCGGTCCTCGCGGGCCAGTGGCGCGCGACATTGCCCACGCACTTCGTCCGGCCCCAGAGGGAGCGCGACCGGAGTCGTGGCGACCTGGCGCTAGCGATCGATCGGGCCTCCCTCGAGCCAGCGCTCGACCTGCTCGCGACGAGCGCGGCCGTCTCACTCGTGGGACTGGTCGTCGTCTTATGGGCGGCCGGCTGGCTGGGACTCGTTGTCAATGTCGGTCTGCTCGCCATCGCCGTTCCGCTCTACCAGCGCGCGGGTCGCCGCAGCGAAGCCGTCGCTGTCGAGTACGACCGGCGTCGCGCACTGCTCGAATCGCGCCAACTCGAGCTCTTGCACCGTACGACCGAGCTGCGCGCTCTGGGGGCGGTGGGCTACGGCGCGGACGAGATCGCGGCCATCTCGGACTCCGAACACGTCATTGCCCTGCGCGCGATCCGCGTCGCCCTGGAGTCATCACTCGTCACGGAATTCCTGAGCGGCGTGAGCATTGGACTCGTCGCGATGGTCGTCGGCTTCGGCCTGCTCGGGGGGCGCCTCTCGCTCGACCACGCCCTCGTAGGCGTGCTGGCCACCAGCGAGATATTCATCAACGTCCGTCGCTACGGCACCGAGTTCCACCGGCGCGACGACTCGGTGCGGGCCCTCGTCACCCTCGGCGCCGTGACGATCCCCGTGAGAGTCGTCACCACTGAGCAGCTCCTCGAAGTGAGGGGCCTCGTCACCGAGGCCGGGGCGCGACCGGTCGACCTCGTAGTCGGCGCCGGAGCGCGAATCCTCGTCTCGGGCCCGTCGGGCTGCGGCAAGACGACGCTCTTGCAGACGATGATCGGCTGGCGCCATCCGCTGCGCGGTGAGGTGCGCCGAACGGCCCGCCCCGTGGGCTACGTGGCGGTCGACAGCACACTGCTCTCGGGCTCGTTGCGCGACAATCTCACCGTCGGGGCGGGGCTCGCCGACGTCGACGTGCTCTCACGCCTGTCGTCGCTCGGCCTCGTCGGGCCCCGTTTCGAAGACCTCGACACTGTGCTACTCGCCGACGGCAAGGGAATCAGCACCGGTGAACGGGTACGTCTCGTGATCGCCCGGGCGCTGCTCGCCGACGTCACCGTCGTGCTGCTCGACGACGTGGGCGGCGCCCTTGACGGCGCGGCCCGCGTTCTCGTGCGCGCGGTCCTCGACTCGATGGTCGACCTCGCCGTGGTCGAGGCGTCGGTAGACTCGCCCGTCCTCACGGAGTTCGCCCTACGCATCGAGGTGGGCCCGTGAGGTCCGACCTCGACCGGTTCGTTCGGTGGCTGCGACGGGCCCGTCCTCCCCGTCGCGACCTCGCCCGCGCCCTCACGGCCGGGCTCGTGGCCTCGACGACGAACGTGGCGTTGCTGGTGGGAGCGGTGGCCCTGCTCGTCGTCAGCGCCCCGCGTCCGGGCCTCCACGCGGTCCTCGGCCCGCTCATCGTCATCGAGCTCTTCGCGTTCCTACGGTCCCCGCTGCGCTTCGCCGAGCGAATGAGCGCCCATCAACTGGGCTTCGACGCCGTCACTAGCTGGCGCCGGTGGCTGGTTGCCACCGTCGGGCGCCTCGACTACTCGCAGTGGCGCGCCCACGCGGCGGGCGACCTCCTAGAGCGCGCCCTGCGCGACACCGACGAGCTCCAGGACCTCTGGCTACGGTGCGTGATCCCCCTCGTGACGACGCTCTCGGTCGCCGTCCTCGGCGACGCCGTTGTGGCCGTCCTGGCGCCCCGCGGGCAGTGGTGGCCCGTCGTCGCGGTCCTCGGAGCCTGTCAGGTCCTCGGAGTCGCGGCGCTGGTCGCCAACGTCCGCCCGCTGCTCGCCGACGACCGGGCGCTGCGCCGGGCTCGTGGCGCCTACCGGGCCGAGCTCGTCGAACTCAGCGCGGTCACCCCCGACCTCGTCCTGTTGGGTCGAGTCGGGTTCGCCGCCTCCCGGTCCCTCGCGGCCGTTCACAGGTTGCTCGACGCCGAACGTACGCTTCGGCGGCGGCGCCAGTTCTCCTCGCTCGTGCCACTGGCGGCCTCGCTGGGTGCCCTCACCGGGCTGGCGTGGCGTCCGGCGACCTCACCGGTGTGGATCGTCGTCGCGGCGATGCTGGCGCTGGCGACGGCCGACCTGCTCGCCACCGTGCGCAGCGCCCTCGACACCGCGGTCGCCGTCGCCGGCGGAGCCGAGCGACTCGAGGAGCTCGACTGCGCCGCGCCCCCGGGCAACCACTCGTGGCCCCGCGACGCCACGTTGCGACTCGAGGGCGTCACCCTCATGGAGGACGGGACGCCGCTCGCCGTCGACGTGTCGCTGCGCGTCGCGGCGGGGCGGCGCGTCGCCGTGACGGGCGCGTCGGGCGCCGGCAAGTCCACGCTGTTGCGGGCGATGGCGGCCCTCGACCGGGTCCCCGTCGGGCGCATCAGCGTCGGGGGAATTGCGCTCGACGACCTCGACGAAGGCCAGTTGCGCCGTGAGGTCGCCTACGTACCGAGCGATCCCGGTCTCATCCGGGGTTACGCCATCGACGTCGTCCAGCTGGGACGAGCGACCCTACGCGACGCCGTCAACGACCTCGAGGCGTTGGGGATCTCCACCGATCGAACGACACGTTTCCAGGACCTCTCCCGTGGCGAGACCGAACGGGTGGCCATCGCCCGGGCCCTCGTGACGACCCCGTCGATCTACCTGCTCGACGAGCCGACCGGCGGCCTCGGACGCGAGGAGACGGCTTGCGTGCTCGCGCTGGTCGGCGCGACGGGGGCGACCGTCGTCGTGGCGACGCACGACCCTCAAGTGATCGAGTGGTGCGACGACGTGGTCGAGCTGCGTGACGGGTCCCTGCGCGAAGTCAACCGTTGATGCTCTTCATCCCGGCGGCGTGGTACCGGTCGCCCACGACGGCCGCGCGGGGCACGGCCGCCTCGAGGGCCGCCACGTCGGCGGCACTGAGCTCGACCGAGCCGGCCGCGATGTTCTCGCGCAGCCACTTCCGGCGCTTGGTGCCCGGAATGGGGACGACGTCGACGCCGCGCGCCAGCACCCAGGCCAGCGCCAGTTGCGCGACGCTCACCTCCTTGCCGGCGGCGATGGCCTCGAGATTATTCACGAGCGCCAGGTTCTGCTCGTACGCCTCGCCGGAGAAACGGGGGTGGTGCTTGCGGAAGTCGCCTTCGCCAGTGCCCTCGCGATTGCTCGACTCGCTCGTGAGGAACCCCCGGCCGAGCGGGCTGTAGGCCACGAAGCCCACGCCGAGGCGCCGACAGGTCTCGAGCACACCGTCCTCGGGGTCGCGTGTCCAGAGGGAGTACTCACTCTGCAGGGCCGTGACCGGGTGGACCGCGTGGGCCCGCTCGAGGGTGGTTGACGAAGCCTCCGAGATCCCCAGATGGCGGACCTTGCCGGCCTCGACCAAGGACTTCATCGCCCCCCAGGTCTCCTCGATCGGCACGGTTTGGTCGACGCGGTGCTGGTAATAGAGATCGATCGTGTCGACGCCGAGGCGCCGCAACGAGTCGTCGCAGGCTTGGCGCACGTACTCGGGCTGACCGTTGATGCCGATGCGCGACCCGTCAGTGGAGCGCTGGTTGCCGAACTTGGTCGCGATCACGACCTCGTCACGCCGGCCCACAATCGCCCGTCCGACCAGCTCCTCGTTGGTGAAAGGTCCGTACATGTCGGCGGTGTCGAGGAAGTCGACACCACTGTCGAGCGCCTCGTGGATCGTGGCGATCGACTCCGCGTCGTCGCCGACGCCGTAGAACTCACTCATGCCCATGCATCCGAGACCCTGCGCGGACACCACCAGTCCTTGGCCCAACGTGCGACGCTCCACGGCGACCCCTCTATGTGAAATTGCTCACAAACCCTTGTTTGCAGCCTTGTCGTGCCACAGTAGCGGCCCGTTCGAGATTATATTTTTAACCTATTGGCTGGGGGGGCCAAACATCGAGTGCCCGCTTGTTCTGATTGCTCAGAGCAGGCGGGCTCCGTTGTTTTGGGTCGGGAATCTCTGGCGTTCGAGGACCGCCTTAAGGTTGGGGCGTGAGTGTGTCGATGACCCCCGGCGACGCCGCCCACGTCAAGCCCCTGCTGCGCGGATGGCTCCACGTCGTGGGGGTCGTGGTCTTGGTGGCCTGTTCGCCGATCCTCTTCTCGGGGGCCCGCACGTGGCCCCAGGTCGGCTGGGTGCTCTGCTACATCGTCGGCGTCGGCGCGATGATGATCACCAGCGCGCTCTACCACCGCCTGCGCTGGTCACCCTCGCACCGTCGGGCGTGGCAGCGCGCCGACCACTCCACGATCTTCCTCGCGATCACGGGCACCTACCTCGCGATCGCCGGGCTATCCATGCACGGCACCATCCGGGTCGTCCTGATGGTGGTGATCGGCGTCGCAGCGGCGGCGGGGATCACCGTGCGCCAGTTCGCGATCGACGCGCCCAAGTGGGCCAATACCCTTCCCTACCTGGTGGTGAGCTGGGCGGCGGCGGCCGTCATGCCCCAGATCTACCGTGGCGGTGGGCCGCTCAGCTTCGCGCTGATCATCGCCGGTGGTGCGGCCTACACCCTCGGCGCGGTCTTCTACGGCACCAAGCGGCCCCGACTGTCCCCGAGAGTCTTCGGCTACCACGAGCTCTTCCACGCCTTCACCCTGATCGGCGCCGGACTACACTTCGCGGCGATCGGCGTGGCACTGCGCTAACGGTCAGTCGAGCGGGGGCACCACGTTGAAGTGCATCAGGGCGGGCGTCGCCTGGCGCGTCGTGATGGTGGTCGCCGAGCCGTTGTTCAGGTGCATGCGCCACGCGACCGAGCCGGGCACGCCGAGGGCCCAGGCCATCGCCGATTTGATCGGCGACATGTGACTGACGATCGCGAGGTGCTCGTCGTCGCGGTGCAACAGACTCGAGTGGTCGGCCAGCAGCGCGTCGAGCTCGGTGTGCACCCGCTGGTCGACCGCGGCGAGTGACTCCCCGCCCCCGAACGCCAGGTTGTGGTCGTGCTCGAACCGGCGCCATTGGTCGTAGCTGACGACGCTGAGCGGCTGGCCGTCGAGCGAGCCGTAGTCGACCTCGATGAACGACTCCTTGGTGACCGGCTCGAGGTGCGGCAGGGCCAGCGCCGCGGTGGCGCGCGCGCGCTGCAGCGGCGAGGTCCACACCGAGACGACGCGACCCATCAATGGCCGCAGCGCCACCGCCTGTCGCTCGCCCAGCTCGGTCAGCTCGGGGTCGCCGCGTCCCACCAGCAGCCGCTGCGCGTTGGTGGTCGTCTGGCCGTGGCGCAGGAGGATTATCACGGCACCAAGAGGCGCCCGCACTCGGGGCAGTCCATGAAGGTTCCGGCCTCCAGACGCTTCCAGCGGTCGACGTCGAGGGGCGACAGTGCGATGCGGCACCCGTCACAGCGCCCGTGGTCGAGCTGCGCCGCCCCCGACGTGCCCACGCGCACCAGCGCGGCGTCGTAGCGCGCCCGCAGGTCGGGCGAGAGCACCGCCGCTCTGGTGTGCCGGTCCTGGCGCAGTGACGCCAACTCCTCGTCGAGGGCCGCCTGGAGCGACGCGATGCTCGCCTGGAGCTCGGTGCGCCGAACGACGCCCGGTTGGGCCCGCGACCGGATTGCGGCGACGAGCTCGTCGAGCGGCTCCAACGCCACCAGGTACTCCAGTTCGAGTTCCTCGTTCCGTCCGAGAAGTTCGCGGACGTGGTCCAGTTCCTTCGAAATCGCCGTCAGCTCGCGGGCGTTGGCCGTCGAGGCGCCCAGCGTGCGCTCGAGGTCCCCGGCCCGACGACGCAGTCGCTCGCCCTCGGCGGAGGCGTCCTCGAAGGCGGTGCGCACGGGCAGCAGCTGGGCCTCGGTCTCTTTGAGGGCTCGAAGCAGGTCGCGCAGCTCGACCTCCACGGTCGAGAGTTCGGCCAGTTCGGGGAGGTGGCCCCGTTGAGCCGTGACTCGGTCAATCCAGCGGTCGGCCTCCATCAGTGCGCGCAGCCCGTCGGTCTCAGTCATGGGCCAAGTCTCGCACGGCGCCGAGAAACGGGGCCCCCGACAGCTTCGCGATCGCCGCCGCCAACGCCGGCTCGCACCTCGCCTGCGCGGACTCGAAGTCGAACCAGAACACGTCGGGACTCTCGCCCTCCGGCGGCGTGGGGTCGAGCGGCGAGGCGACGACCACGTAACGCAAGTCGTAGTGCGTGTGGCCGCGCGGACCGGGGTGAACGTCGACGTGGAACAGCTCTTCCGGCACGAGGTGCGTCACCTCGAGGCCCGTCTCCTCGAGGGTTTCACGAACAGCGGCGGCCTCGGGCGTCTCGCCCCGGTCGACGTGGCCACCCGGCTGGACCCAGATGTCGAGGCGACGGTGGCGGTGCAGAATCATCCCGCGCGACGAGACGACGAACGCCGACGCCGTCACGTGGTGGTCGTGCTCGTCCTCGGCGTACGGGTCACCGGGCCAGGACAGTCGTCGCAGCGTGGCGCGGATCGACTCGGCCTCTCGGTCGTCGACCGGGGTGATCCGCGCGATGGCAGCCCGCACTCTTTCCAAGTCGGTCACTGGCCCTCCAGCAGCCGGCGCACCGACTCAGGTAGGTCGACGTCACCCGTGGCCATGGCCCCGTCTCGCGACGGTATCGGGGCGTCGAAGTGCAGTCGCGCCGGCACGGTGCCCGACCAGATCGGCAGGTCGAGATCCGCGGCGAGGTCGTCGGTCGGGCCGGCCGACACCTTGGCGGAGGCCTCGTCAATCGAGACGGCCACCACCATCGTGAGTCGCAGCTCGGCGTCCGATAACGGCCGCACTTCGCTCGCCCGGCCGGGCAGGACGGCGTCGACGAATCGGTCGAGCACGCGTCTCTTCTCACGCTCGTCCTCGACGGCCCGGGCCGCGCCGAAGAGCACTACGGAACGGTAGGCGATCGACGATTCGAAGCCGCTGCGCGCGAGGCGGAGCCCGTCGTAGAGGGTGAAGCAGACGCACGCCTCGCCGGCGGCGACGACGGCCTTCATGACGGCGTTGGACTGGCTGCCGTGCAGGTAGAGGGACCGACCCTCGCGCGAGTGCAGCGTCGGCAGTGTGAGGGCTCGGCCGTTCACCACCGCGGCCACGTGGCACAGGCGGGCCTCGTCGATGATCGCGTCGATGGCGGCCCCGTCGTAGACCGCCTTCGTCGGGAGTCGGCGCACCCTCGTGTTCGGTCCCGGTCCGAGCGGGTCGCTCATGCTCGCAAGTCGCCGCCGAAGAAGGTCCTCGCCGACCCGGCCACCTCCACGTTGTGCTCGAACAGGCGCGCGTACATGACGCCCCCACGCGCCGAGGCCTGGTGCACGGACACGGTCGGCGAGCCGACCTTCTCGACCCACCACGGCGCGATCGCGCACATGGCGTTGCCCGTCACGTGGTCCTCGGCGAGGCCGAGCCGGGGAGCGAAGACGCGGATCGACACGTCGACGCCCGGCCCACCGCGGCAGGCCGCGATGACCATCGCGCTGGGCACGAGGAACAGGCTCATAGGGTCGACGGAGAGACCGCACAGCGCGTCGAAGTCCTCCACGATCGCGAGCACACTCTGGGCGCCGGCCTGATAGGCCTCGCTCACCGGGCCGAGGGTGTCGTTCAAGACGGCCACGTCGACCGGCTCGAGGTAAGCCCGGGGCAGGTCGACGCCCAACAGGCCGTCGCTCAGCCGCCGTCCCGAGAGAACGCCGGCGCGCGTTTGGAAGTAGAGCTCGGCGGCCGGCACACCCAGCTCGCTTAACAGGACGTGGAGCGTGGCGAGCGTGGCGTGGCCCGACAGGTCGACCTCGGTCGTAGGCGTGAACCAGCGCAACGACCACTGCTCGCCGACCCAGCGCACGAAGGCCGTCTCGGTCACGCCCAACTCGAAGGCGATCTGCTGGAGCTCTTCGTCGGGCAGGGGCCGCTCCAGCAGCACCACCACCGCCGGATTGCCCCGCTCCGCGTCCCCGATGAACGCGTCGACCCACCACAGGCGATGGCCGAAGGCCACGTTGACAGAGTCCACCTCCAGAGCCTGCCACACCTCGACTCGCCACGACGTAGGGTCGGAGGGTGCGTGTTGCGACGTTTAACCTTCACGCCGGCGTCGATGGATGGGGTCGTCCGACCCGGGTCCTCGAGCACGTCGCCGCACTCGACGCTGACGTTTTGGTCCTGCCCGAGCTGTGGCGCGGAGAGAACGGCCACGACTTCTACGAGGAGTTGCGCGACCGGCTCTCGGTCGACGGGGCCTTCGCCCCGCTCGCCACCGGCGTGCGAGTCACCACCGGCTCCGGCGGGAGGACCTGGCAACCACTGCTCGCCCACTTCACCGGCGAGCACGGTCTCTACTTCGACGAGCATCGCTCGCTCACCCGGGCCCAGCGCTCGCGCCGCGTCGAGCTCGACGCGCCCGAGCACGGTCAGTGGGGTCTCGGGTTGCTGACGAGACTGGCGATCGAGGACGTCCGCGTCGAGACCCTCGACCGACTGCCCCGCGAGAAGGTCCGACGGGCCTTCATCGTCGCGCGCCTCCACGACGCCGGGCGCTCCTTCTACGTCATTGCCGTACACGGAGCGCACCTGAGTCATGGCTCCCACCTCCAGTACCGTCGGATCACCGAGTTCGTCGAGTCACTCGAGCCGTCGATGCCGATCCTGCTGGCGGGCGACTTCAACTGCTGGCGTCCACTGCTGCGCGCGCTGCTGCCGGGATGGAGGTCAATGGTCCGAGCCCGGACGTGGCCGGCTCGCACGCCGCACTCTCAGATCGACCACGTCCTCGCTCGAGGTCCCTGGACCTCGCTCGGAGGGTTCGCCAGCGACGGCGGGAGCGACCATCGCGCGCTCGTCGCCGACGTGGCGTTGGGTTAGCTCAACTCCATTGAACGGCTCTCGGGCAGTCGCGCGAGCAGTAGCAGCGTGGGCAGCATCGGCAGGAACGTGACGAGCGCCGGCACGCGCAGCGAAGTCGCACTGGCGCCGTGCACCACGTCGCCGACCCAGCCAAAGAGGAACAGCCCGGCCGTGGCCCCGAGCACTCCCGCCACCACCGTCCAGCCGGCGGCCGTGGCGCGAAAGGAGTGGGGGAAGATTTCGGTGCTCATCGCCGTCGCGGCCGGCGCCAGCAGACCGGCCGCGGCGACGCCGACCATGTAGCCAAGGGTGAACGCCAGTCGACCCCCGCTGTAGGCGAAGGTCGAGGTGAGCGCCGTGGCGACCACGCCGAGCGCCACCGTCGCGCGACGGCCGATCGTGTGGGCGAGTCGCCGACTCGCGAGCAGTCCGGCGAGCCCGGTGAAGGCGCTCAGGGCGACGATCGTCGCGACGTAGTGGGGGCTGATCTTCAAGACTCCCTCGCCGTAGACGAAGGCGAAGCCGTTGGCCGGACCGGTGATCATCCCGACGGTGAAGGCCATCGCCGCCACGATCGCCAGCCGTCCCCGGAACCGTCGAGGCACCGCGCCGAGGTGGGCTAGCGGCACCTCGTCGCGGAGGTGCGTCGGCTCGGGGATGTGCCGCAGCAGCGGCACGACCAACAGCACCGGGACGATCGCAAGGGCGAAGAGCCAGCGAAACGAGCCCGGTCCCCGGATGACTCCGTGCAGGACCGCCGAGAGACCTGCGCCCATGCCCGCGCCCGCGGCCATGACGACGAGCCGATGGATTCGGCGTCGCGTGCTGGACAGTTCGACGGTCACGACCTGAACGAGCGTCGAGGCGGCCGAGAGCAGTGGGCGGGCAAAGGCGAAGCAGAGCACGAAGAACCAGTAGGAGGGGCTGAGCGAGGCGGTCGCGGTGAAGAGCAGTCCGAGCGCGAGGGTGCGCTGGAGCACTTTGGTGCGACCCCACCGATCGGCGAGGGAGGTGAGGGGCAACGCGCCGAGTGACGAGAGCCGCAGCACCGCCAGGCCGAGACCGAGGACTGATCCGGAGAGGCCCACGACGCTCTGAAATGTCTGACCGGCCGAATGGTGCCCGAAGTGCCTCGCGACGTCGTTCAACGAGGCGACGGCACCGAACTGTCCGAAGCCCGCCACGAGAGCCGCGAGGAACAGAACCTCCGTGATGCACTGGAGACTTCGTTCCCCGGTCGCCGGCGGCGACGGTTCAGGCAAGCCGCACGCTCTCGTCGACGACGACCAGCGTCTTGCCGTGGTTGCCCCCGTTGAAGAGCAGATTCAGTGCCTCGGGCGCGTGCTCAAGCCCGTGCACCAGGTGCTCTTGATGCCTGATCGTACCGTCGAACACCATCGTGGCGAGCTCGAGCTGGGCTTCGGCGAAGCGGCTCGCGTAGTCGAGGATGATGAAGCCTTGCATCCGCCCCCGACGCATGATGAGCATCGGAGTGTTGGCGATTCCCTGGGGCCTCTCCATGGCGTTGTACTGCGAGATGGCGCCACAAATGACGACGCGCGCGTGCAGCGCGATGTTGGCGAGCACGGCGTCGAGGACCTCGCCCCCCACGTTGTCGAAGTAGACGTCGACACCCTTCGGGCAGGCCTCGTGGATCCGCCGCGTCAAGCCGGGCTCTCGGTAGTCGAGACACTCGTCGAATCCGTAGGCCTCGACGACCTCCGCGCACTTCTCGGGGCCCCCGGCGATGCCGACGACCTTTCCGGCGCCCTTCGCTCGCGCGATCTGGCCCACGACCGAACCGGTCGCGCCCGCCGCGCCCGAGACCACCACTACGTCGCCGGGTTTGAATTGACCCACGTCCATCAGACCGAAGTAGGCGGTCAGCCCGGTGGCACCGAGCACGTTCATCACCGTGGCCAGGTCGAGTCCGAGCCCCGGGGGCAGCACCGAGAAACGGTGCTCGGCGTCGGCGATGACCCACTCCTGCCAGTTAGTGAAACCGTAGACGAGGTCGCCGACGGCAAAGTTTGGCGACCGCGATTCCACCACCACCCCGGTTCCACTGGCGCGGATGACCTCGCCGACGCCAATCGGAGGCAGGTAGCCCGGCGCGTCATTCATCCACGTGCGAATCGTGGGATCGATCGAGATGATCCCGACTTTGATGAGCGCCTGGTCCGGTGCGCACGTGGGGCGATCGGACACGATCAATGACGTCGTCGACTCGTCGACCATGCCCACTGGCCGCTGTGCGAGGACAATCTGACGATTCTGCATGCGACCTCCTGAGTCCTCGCCACGTTAGAGGCTGAGACCCGCGACGTCGGACTACGTCGACGTCGGCGGTCGATTCGCGTTCCCCGTAGAAGACGTCAGCGAGTTGCCGCAACGGGTGCTCTTCAGACGTGGTGTGTGCCGCGATATTCAGCCCGGAGAGTGACGGCGAGCGGCCCGACGACGGAGTGACGAGCCTGGTCGGCGCGGTGTTCACCGTGCGGCCCACGCCACCGTAATAAGTGCTTGCCAATTCATGACTAAATCAGTAAGGTTTATAGAAATTAGAACTACCCCGATGGGAGAATTCGCCGTGACGATCGACGCGACAGTGGAGACCGAGGTCGAAGGCATCAAGCGATCGAGCGACTTCCTGCGCGGCGACCTCGCCCACGAGCTGGACAACGACCTCAATCACGTCACTAACGACAGCGAGCAGCTCCTCAAGTTCCACGGCGTCTACGCCCAGGACAATCGCGACGTGCGCCGGGAGCGCGCCCTCGCCAAAGAGCCGCTCGACTACATCTTCATGATTCGCGTCGTCATTCCCGGTGGCCAGATGACCACCGACCAGTGGCTCGCCCTCGACCAGGTCTCGGGCAGCGTGGCCGACGGCACCATCCGACTCACCACTCGTCAGGCGGTGCAGTTCCACGGCGTCGTGAAGAACGGTCTGCGCCCGCTCGCCCGGGCCCTGGACCGCCAGCTGATGGCGTCATTCGGTGCGTGCGGTGACGTCGTGCGCAACGTCGTCTCGTGTCCGAACCTCGAGACCTCCGACGGCGATCCCCGGTTGGCCGGTATCGCTGTTCGCCTCTCGCGGGCCTTTCGACCTACGACCGAGGCGCACTGGGAGATCTTCGTCAACGGCGAGCAGGCCGTCACGAGGGGGGCGGTCCCCGAGCGTCCCTTCTACGGTGACACGTACCTGCCGCGCAAGTTCAAGATCGCGGTCGCCCACCCCGACGAGAACTGCGTCGACGTCTTCGCTCAAGACGTGGGCCTCGTGCCGGGCGAGCACCCCGAGGCGGGCGTCGGTCTCAACCTCCTGATTGGCGGCGGACTCGGGCGCTCCTACGCGCACCCCACCACGTTCGCGCGCCTGGCCGACCCGATGACCTTCGTCACCTACGACGAGGTCGAAGAGGTCATCGCCGCCGTGATCGCGACCTACCGGGATCTGGGCGACCGGACCGACCGCAAGCGCGCTCGCATGAAGTACGTCGTGGCCGACGCCGGCTACGAAACCTTCCGCAAGGAGGTGGAGCTACGGCTCGGGCGCGAACTGCGCGCGCCCCTCGACCTGCCCGAGCGCTTCGACGCGGCCGACCACCTCGGCTGGCACGACCTGCCTGGCGGACTCGGCCAAATTGGCGTGCGGGTCTCGGCCGGTCGGGTGCGCGACCTCGAGGGCGGTCCCCGGCTGCGCTCGGCGCTGCGTCTGATCGCCCAGAGTGTCCCCGTGACCTTCTTCATCACGCCCCAACAGGACATCATCATTAGTCGGGTACCGAACGCACAACGTGACGTGGTCGAGCAGGTGTTGCGCGACCACGGGGTCCGGCTGAGTCACGAGTTGGGCGTCGTCGAGCGAACGGCACTCGCTTGCCCCGCGCTGCCGACCTGCTCGCAGGCGCTGGCCGAATCCGAACGGCGCCTCCCGGACCTGGTTGAGAACATCGAGGGCGAGCTGAGTCGTCGCCAACTGGGCCGCAAGTCCCTCCAACTCCGCGTGACGGGATGTCCCAATGGGTGCGCTCGGCCGGCCGTGGCGGAGGTGGGCGTGGTCGGACGGACCAAGTCAACCTACGACGTCTACGTCGGCGGAGGGCCGCGGGGCGACCGGCTCGCCACGCTCTATCGCGAGAAGGTCCCCTTCGACGCAATCTCCGAGGTGCTCGGGCCCCTCTTCGACCGCTGGGAGTCCGACGGCCTGCCCGATGAGGCCTTCGGCGACTTCATCACGCGAGTGGGGCTGACGTGACCGTCTACCTAGTGGGCGCCGGGCCCGGCGACCCCGACCTGATGACGGTGCGCGCGGCACGGCTCTTGGGCCGCGCCGACGTCGTCGTCCATGATCGACTCATCGACCCGGCCGTGCTGGAGCTCGCCCCGCAGAGCGCGGAGCGGATCGACGTGGGCAAGGTCCCCGGCGGCTCGGCGACCCAGGCGATCATCAACGACCTCCTGATCTCGCTCGGTCAACGACACGAGGTCGTGATTCGCCTGAAGGGCGGCGACCCCTTCGTCTTTGGGCGCGGCGGCGAGGAGATGATCGCGCTGGGCGAAGCCGGCGTCCACTGCGACGTGGTCCCGGGCATCACCTCGGCCTTCAGCGGACCGCTCGCCGCCGGCATTCCGGTGACCCATCGCGGCGTCGCCAGAGGGGTCACGATCGTGACCGGCCACGCCTTCGACGATGACGACGATTACTTCGCGCACATCGCCCATCCCGAGCTCTCACTGGTGATCCTGATGGGTGTGGCCCGACGGGCCGCGATTGCCCGACAACTGATTTACGGCGGCCTGTCCCCCGATACCGCGGTCGCCGTTATTGAGAGCGCCTGGACGAGCCGCCAGCGGGTCGTGCGCGCCCGGTTGTGCGAGCTCGCCGAACTCGACGTGTCCTCGCCGGCGATCATCGTGGTCGGTCCCACCGCCGCGCTGAGTCTCCGCGACATCGCCCTCGAGGTGGCGGCCCTGCAGTGAACGTACTCCCGCTCGCGCTCAACCTCGCCAACAAGCCGGTGCTCGTCGTGGGCGCCGGTCAAATCGGCGCGGGCAAAGCCCGATTGCTGGTCGAGTCGGGCGCCCGAGTGACCATCATCTCGCGCGACGTGCTCGTGGCGCTGCCCGACGGAATCGCCGCGCTGGTGCGACGCGAGTACCGCCCAGGCGACCTACGGGGCCACCTCCTGGTCGTGTCAGCGACCGGTGACGCCACCACCAACGACCGGCTCGTCGCCGAGGCCCGCGTCGAAGGAGTTTGGCTCAACGTCGTCGACGACCCCGAGCGCTCAGACTTTTACTTCACGGCCGTGCACCGGGCGGGAGACGTCGTGGTGTCGGTGTCGACGTCGGGGGCCTCGCCGGCGCTCGCCCAAGAGATTCGGTCCCTCGTGCGCGACATGCTTCCCGATGACCTCGACGAGGTCGCCCGCCAACTTCGTAAGGAGCGCGCCGCGCTGCACCAGTCGGGCCAGAGCACCGAGGGTGTCGACTGGCGGCCGCGAATCCGCGAACTGCTCAGCCGCGGCGAGTCGATGGCCCGATAGTCGCGTCGGCTGCCTCGGCAGAGTGCGCGGGGTGGCCCTCGCCCGGGGGAACGGCGGCCGAGCCCGCCGGCGTCGACGCCCGAGAACGGTCACAGAAAGTTAGGTCGACATGACCGAGCGCGTACTGGTCACCGGCGCCACCGGCTTCGTCGCGCAGCACTGCATCCTGGCTCTCACCGAGGCCGGGTACGCCGTTCGCGGCACGGCCCGGGGTGCCGGTCGCACCCAGGAGGTCGTTAATACACTGGTCCCCCACCTCAGCGACGCCGCCCGTTTGCTCCTCGCCAACGAGTTCCACGTCGTCGTCGTCGATCTCGGCTCCGACGAGGGATGGCGCACGGCCGCGGAGGGATGTCGCTTTGTGCTGCACGTCGCCAGTCCCCTGCCGCGCCGGCCCCCCAAGCACGACGACGACCTGATCGTGCCGGCCCGCGAGGGCACGCTGCGGGTGCTACGGGCGGCCCGCGAGGCCGACGTCGATCGGGTGGTGCTGACGTCGTCGATCGCCGCCATCATCTACGGGAGCGACCGTTCGCGGACCTTCAACGAGTCCGACTGGTCCGACGTGAACGGGCCGCGCATCGGCGCCTACGAGAAGTCCAAGACGATCGCCGAGCGCGCCGCGTGGGAATTCGTGGGCGCGCTGCGCGCACCCGCGTCCCTCCAACTGGCCGTGGTCAATCCCGGCCTCGTCCTCGGCCCGATCCTGTCACCGAACTGGGGAACTTCGGCCGAGCTCGTGCGGCGGATCATGACTCGGGGCGTGCCCGCCATCCCCGACATCAACTTCGCCACCGTCGACGTGCGCGACGTGGCCTCGGCCCACGTCGCGGCGATGAGCGCCCCCGGCGCCGCCGGCGAGCGATTCATCTGCGCGATCGAGAACCACTCGATGATGGAGGTGGCCCTCATCCTGGATGAGCATCTCGCCGGTCGGGGCTTCCACATACCGACCCGGCGACTGCCCTCGTTCGTGATCCGGGCCATGGCCACCTGGGATACGACAGTGCGCCTCGCGCTCAACGACCTCGGCACGGTCCAGGACGTTGACAGCTCGAAGATCCGTCGAGTGCTGGAGTGGCGTCCCCGGAGTCTGCGCGAGATGACGCTCGCAACGGCCGACTCGATGATCGAGTACGGCGTCGCCCAGCCCCAGCGGTAGCGCCCGACGTCGACGTTGACGCTCCTCACGTCCATCATGTTCCGCCAAGGCCGCGACGAAGACCGCGCCATCACGCGGACCCCGTGCGACGAAAGGTTCCCCCGTCAGGAAGAGGGTAACTTTGGGGACCGTGGCGCCACTCACCGATTCGCCGATACTCGCGCTCGAGCACGTCTCGGTGCACTTCGAGGGACTGAGGGCCCTCAATGACGTCTCGTTCTCGGTATCGGCCGGCGAGATCGTGGGTCTGATCGGACCCAACGGTGCGGGTAAGACGACCGCCTTCAACGTGGCCTGCGGCTTCGTCAAGCCCAACGAGGGGCGGGTGCACTTTCCGAGCGCGGGCCGTTCTAACCTCAAGCCCAATCAACTCGCGCGCGCCGGCATTGCCCGGACCCTCCAGGGAGTGGGTCTGTTCCCCCACTGCACGGTGCTCGAGAACGTCATGGCCGGGGGCCACGTGCGCCCGAACGGCGGGTTCCTCACGAGTCTGCTGTCGCTACCCAACGGGGTGCACGCCGAGCGGGACCTGCACCGCGACGCGCTGGCGATGCTCGCTCGGCTCGGGGTCGCCGACGTCGCCGGTCGGCTGCCGTCCGCCATTCCCTACGGCACCGCGAAGAAGGTCGCGGTGGCGCGCGCGCTGATGTGCAACCCTACGCTGCTCCTGCTCGACGAGCCCGCGTCGGGGCTGGACGAGGCCGAACTGGACGAGTTCGCGGCGTTGATCGTCGAGCTTCGCGCCTCGATGGGGGTGCTGCTCGTCGAGCACGACATGGAATTCGTTATGCCCCTGGTGGACCGCCTAGTCGTGCTCAACTTCGGCGAAGTCATCGCCACCGGCACCGCGGGCGAGGTCCGGGAGAACGACGCGGTCGTCGAGGCGTATCTCGGGGTCAGCGAATGATCATCGTCGAGAATCTCACCGTCAGCTTCGGTGCCGTTCAGGCGCTGCGCAACGTATCGATGCGGGTGGAGACCGGGAAGATCACCGCGGTCCTTGGCGCCAACGGCGCGGGCAAGACCACGTTGCTGCGGACCATCAGTGGCCTGAAGGAGCCGGCGAGCGGCGAGATAATCCTCGACGGCCGGTCGCTGGTGCACGAGCGGCCCGAGAACATCGCGCGCCGGGGCGTCGGCCACGTCCCCGAGGGGCGCGGCGTCATCGGCGAGTTCACGGTCGAGGAGAACCTGCGCCTCGGCGCGATGATCACCAAGGAGTCGCTGCACGAGGGGCTCGAGGAGCAGTATCGCCAATTCCCGGTGCTGGGCGAACGCCGCAAGCAGCACGCCGCCAAACTGTCCGGCGGCGAGCGTCAGATGCTCGCGATGGCGCGAGCCCTCATCGCACGCCCCACCGTGCTGCTGCTCGACGAGCCATCACTCGGTCTTGCGCCGCTCGTGACGGCGCAGTTGATGCACACGATCCACGACCTGTGCGCGTCGAACGACCTGACGGTAATTCTCGTCGAGCAGAACGCCTCGTCGGCGCTGCGGATCGCCGATCACGCCGTCGTGCTCCACCTGGGCAGCGTCGTCGCCGATGACGTGGCGGCGGCCGTCGCAGCCGACGAGAGGCTGCGCCAGTACTACCTCGGGATGGCGGAGTGATGGACCCGTTCCTCACCTCGCGGATCATGTCCGACATCCTGGGCGGCCTCACCAATGGCGTCGTCTACGGTCTCGTGGCCCTCAGCCTCGTGCTGGTCTGGCGCTCGACGGGCATCCTCAACTTCGCCCAGGGGGCGATGCCCATGTTCGCCACCTACCTGGGGATGGGCCTACTGTCGTATCACCTGAGCTACTGGCCGTGCGTGGCGATCGCCATCCTGGCCGGCTTCGTCATCGGCGGGGTGACGGAGCGGGTCCTCGTGCGCGGGCTCTACGGCAAACCCGAGATCAATCCCATCGTCGTCATGGTCGGCTTCCTCATCGTGCTCGAGGGCGTCGCCGCGGCGGTGTGGTCGACGAGACCGCGGGGACTGCCCAGCCCCTTCTCGGCCATCGATTGGCAGATCGGCGGCAAGCCCTTCGGGCTCTCCGACTTCACGTTGTTCGAAATCCTGACGGCCCTGGGCGTGATGGTGGTCGTCGCGGCGCTCTTTCGCTTCACCAAGCTGGGACTCCAGCTGCGAGCCTCGGCGCTCGCGCCCGAGGTGTCGCGGCTGCTCGGTGTGCGCGTCGGACGAATGCTCACCCTGGGGTGGATGCTCTCGACGGCGGTCGGCACGATCACCACGATCCTCGTGGCTTCGAACTACTTCACCGGACTCACCCCCCAGGTGATGGACGGGGTCTTCGCCTTCGGCTTCATCGCCGCCGCCGTCGGAGGCCTCGACAGCCCGGTGGGCGCGATCGTCTCGGGCGTGTCGATCGGCATCGCCCTACAGTTCGTCAGCGACTACCTGAACTCAAACGACGTCATCCTCGTGGCCCTGCTGATCTTGGTGGTGTCGTTGATGGTGCGCCCGAACGGTCTGTTCACCCGTAGCAGCCAGAGGCGGGTCTGATGATCGCCAAACTTTTGAGCCGTCGCGCCACGCTCACCGCGGTCCTGGTGGTCCTCTCGGTCGGCGCGGCGTTCCTCTTCGGGTCGAGTGCCCGCGTGGGTGTGGCGCTCAGTCTCTTCATCGCCCTGCTCGAGGTGGGACTCGCCGTCATGACCTGCCCGGAGCTTCGTTCTAGGCACCCGGTCGTGGCCCGGGCGGCGCTAACGGTGACGGCAGTCGACGTCGTGCTCTTCGCCACATACTTCTTTCCGGCCAACACCAACACGAATCTCGCGACCGGGGCGGCCATGTCGATCGTCCTGCTGGGACTGTCCTTCCTCACCGGCGCCTCAGGTCAGATCTCACTGGGTAACGGCGCCTTCATGGGCGTGGGTGCCTTCGCCATGGCGATCTGGGCCAACCACCACTCAACGTCGCCGATCGTGGTGGCCCTGCTGGTCGCCATCGTCAGCGGCGCCCTCGTCGGGCTGCTGCTCGGTCTGCCGGCGACGAGGCTGCGTGGACCGTACCTCGCCGGAATGACGCTCGCCTTCGCCGTGGCCTTCGCCGCCATCTTGAGCACTTTCAACTCCTGGACCGGGGGCGACTCGGGTCTGCAACTCCCCACCGCCGCGACGCCACCCCACTGGCTGCTGGGCTTCTTCAACTCGAGCACTTCGCTTCTGACTACCAACAGCATGTGGCTCGCCGACATCGTCATCGTCGTCACCGGGGTCGCCTTCTTCTTCATGGCCAACCTCTTCGCCAGCCGCACCGGACGGGCGATGCGACTAATCCGCGACAACGACGTCGCCGCCGAGCTCGTCGGGGTGTCCCTGCCGCGCGCGCGCGTCGTGGCATTCGTCGTGTCGTCGGCCTACGCGGCGTTGGGCGGAGCGTTGACGACGCTGATCGACAACGCCGTCTCGCCGGCGACGTACTCGTTCGCGCTCTCGATCACGATCCTCTCGCTCATCGTGATCGGGGGCATCGGCACGATCCCCGGGGCGCTGATCGGCGGTGTCGTCTACGCGTATTCAAACAGTGTGATTACTTGGATTACGAACCAGACCGGCCTGAATCCCCAGGGAAACCTGGCAAGCCAGTTGAACGGGATCATCTTCGGCGGGCTCTTGATTTCGACGATGCTGTTCGCACCGATGGGAATCTCGGGCACCGCACGTCACCTCTGGCACGCTCGGCGCCGTCGCCCGCCGGGGTGACTTGCAACCCCCCTCGCGGACGCTTACTCTCGCGTTAACGGTTTAATAAGCACGGGAGAAGAGAATGATTAAAACGCGTATGAGTCGCGTGGCGACGACGGGCACGGCAGTCCTGCTGTGCCTCGGCCTCGTCACCACCGGCACGTCAATAGTCACTGCGGGGGCGACGACGAAGCACGTCGTGAAGGTCCCGGGTGTTACCTCGAAGAAGGTCACCATCGGAGCGACCGTTCCGTTGACGGGAATCGCCTCCGCCGGCTACAGCGACGCCGCCAAGGCCGCTAACGCGGTCTTTAAGTACGTCAACTCCAAGAGCGGCGTCAACGGGCGCCAGATCAACTACATCCAGAAGGACGACTGCTACGGTACGCCGGGATTTGGCTGCACCGGAGTGCCCAACACGGTGACCCAGACCAAGGCGCTCGTGGCACTGCCGGTTTTCGCGACTGTCGGCTCGCTCGGTACGCCGACCAATGACTCGGTGCGCACGCTACTCAAGTCCAACCGCGTCCCCCAGCTATTCGTGAACTCGGGCTCGACGGACTGGAACAACCCGGGCACCTACCCCGGACTGTTCGGCTGGCAGATCAACTACCACGCCGAGGGCAAGATCTTCGCCCAGTACATCAAGACGGCGTACCCCACTGCGAACACCTGCTTCCTCGGCCAGGCTGACGACTTCGGTGCCGACGGCCTCGCCGGCATCCTGGCCGGCGGCCTCGCGCCCTCGGACACCCAGCTCTACACCGTGGGCGGCCTCGTGGTCTCCAACGGCGCCTCGGTGGGCCCGTACATCGCCAAGTTCCAATCGGACAAGTGCGACGTGGTGGTGCTCTACACCATCCCCGGCGCCACTGACGCGGTGCTCGGTGCGGCCCTGAAGCTCGGCTACTCGCCCCACTGGGTTATCTCCAACGTCGGCTCGGACCCCGTGACCGTCGACAAGCCGTTCGCTAGCGCGCCCTTCCCGGACCCCGAGATTGGCGCCGTCTCCTTCAGCTACCTGCCCACCACCACTCAGGCGAACAACCCGTGGCTCGCGTGGACGACCAAGGTGCTGACGGCCGACCAGGCGGACTTCCCCGGCTTCGGCGCCAACAGCGTCATCACCGGCAACATGGCTAACGGCATCGGCTGGGGCGTGACCTTCGTCGAGACCCTGCGGGCCGCCGGCCGGAACTTCACGCGGGCGAGCTTCCTCAAGACGCTCACCTCGACGACTTTCAAGCAGACGCCGTCGCTGACGCCGCTTCGCTACACGCCGAACAACCACCAGGGTCTTAATGGCGGCTTCCTGACGATCGTCAAGAGCGCCACCGCGCTGGCCCCGCTGACGGGCACCATCTACACGACCGACGCCACCAACGCCGGTCCGATCAAGGTAGCGACGTCCTTTAGCACGGGGATCCCGAGCTGGCTGAAGTAGCCAGTCCCTCGTAGTCTCGACGAACCCCCGGCGCCCGGCGCCGGGGGTTCGTCATGTCTAGACCCGGCGGGCTCACTACCCGTCCTCGGTCTCGACAGTTTTAGAGTTCACCGAACCAGTCGTGGTGCTCGAGGACGTCCTTCAGGTAACGAAGGAAGACCGCGGCGTAGGCGCCGTCGAAGGCGCGGTGATCCCAACTGAGGACCAGCATGCCTACCGAATGGATGGCGATCGACTCCCCGCCCTCGCCGTCGGTGACGACGACCGGCTTGCGAGTGACGCCGTCGGTCGAGAGAATCGCGACCTGGGGCTGGTTGATGACCGGGGCCACCATGAACGTCCCGAACGGTCCGGAGTTCGAGACGGTGAACGTCCCGCCGGACAGCTCGTCGGGACGAAGCTTGCCGTGGCGGGCCCTTGCGGCGACGTCGGCGATCTCTCGCGCGATCGCCGCCAGGCGCTTGTCCTCCACCTGACGCAACACCGGCGCCAATAGTCCCTCGAAGTTCATATCGACCGCCACCGCGAGGTCCACGTGCTCATGAAGTACGAGACCGCCCTCGGCGACCGAGGCGTTGAGGTACGGGTACTCCGCGAGCGCCTGCACCAGAGCCCTCGCGATGAACGGCAGGTACGTCAGCGTGAACCCCTCCTCACGCTTCCACTGTTCCTGGCTCGCACGCCGGACCACCTCAATGCGTTCGTAGTCGACCTCAACGGCGGTCATGACGTGGGGCGAGGTCGCCTTGGAGACGACCATGCGGTCGCCGGTGACTCGCCGGATCTTGTTGAAGGCGACGAAGTCCGCTCCGGCGGGGGCCGGTGGGGGCCCCGGGACACTCATCGGCCCCCGCCGTGACTCCGCCGAGGGCGCGACGCGCGACGTAGCGAGGTGCTCGGGAGAGAACGCCACCTTCTCGGCGTCCTTGCGGGTGATCCGTCCGGCGGGACCGGTACCGGTAACGAGGCCACCGTCCGGACCGAGGTCGTTAATCAACTTGCGTACCACCGGCGACGTCACCAGTCGCGCGTCCACCGACGAGACCGACCTCGAAGAGGGAACCGGCGCAGACGGCGTCGGTGCCGCTGTCGTGGTCGGCGCCGACGCCGGCGGCACTTCGAGGACCGGCGAACCGGGTGACCCCGCCTCGGCCGAGGCCGCGACCGCGGGGGCGGGGGCGGGGGTCGACGACGGCCGGTCAGGCGGCGCGCTCGCGCCGGTCTCGACCTCGGCAACGACCACGCCGATGGCCACCGTCTCGCCGACGGCGGCGAGGATCCGCGTGAGGGTGCCCGTGAGCGGTGAGGGGACTTCGGCGTCGACCTTGTCGGTCGAAACCTCGAAAAGGGCCTCGCCCGCCGTCGTGGTCTCGCCTACGGCCTTGAACCACTGGGTCACGGTGCCCTCGGTGATGTTTTCGCCGAGTTCGGGCATCTGTACGTCGGCCACTGCTAGCTCTCTCTGCTCGTGGGTGTCGAACGACGCGACTGCGGGCTCCGTGCGAAGGGCCGACTCACCGAGTCCTCGGATCGGCAAGCTCGGGGTCGAGACCGTACTCCTTGATGGCCTTGTCGACGAGACCGATTTCGATCTCCCCCGTGGCGGCGAGACCGGAGAGGACCGCGACCACCACGTGGGCCTCGTCGGTCTCGAAGAATCGCCGCAGCGCGGCCCGGGTGTCCGAGCGCCCGAATCCGTCAGTGCCCAGAGTGATGAACGGGCGAATCGACGTGGTCGTCGTGCCCCTGGACGTCGACGTGATCGGTGGGATGAAGCGCGCAATCTGGTCGGGCACTGCCTTCATGAAGTCGCTGACCGCGATCACCGGACCGGGGGCGCCCGAGAGCCGCTCGACCACTGGGGCCACGAGGGACTCGTCGCCGGGGTGCAGGCGGTTGTAGCGCTCGACGCTCAGCGCGTCCTCACGCAGTCGCTTGTAGCTGGTGGCGCTCCAGAGCTCCACGCCGACGCCGAATCGCTCGGCGAGGGTGAGCTGCGCGTCGCGGGCGGCGCCCTGCGCCGAACCTGAGAACAGGATCGTCGCCGCGGCGTCACGTCCATCGGGCGTTGGCGCCCACCGGTACAGGCCGGTCATGATGTCGTCGTCGGTCACTCCCGGGGGCCGGACGGGCATCGCGTAGTTCTCGTTGTAGAGGGTGAGGTAGTAGAAGACCGACTCCCCGGCCCCGTCGCGGCCGTTGGTGTCCTTCGCGCCGTACATCCGTTCGAGCCCACAACGGATGATCGCCGCGACCTCGTAGGCGTAGGCGGGGTCGTAGGCCTGACAGGTCGGTACCGTGGAGGCGAGCAGCAGGCTGTGGCCGTCCTGGTGCTGAAGTCCTTCGCCGAGCAGCGTCGTGCGTCCGGCCGTTGCCCCCAGCAAGAAGCCCTTCGCCTGGGAGTCGGCGGCGGCCCAGATAAGGTCACCGACGCGTTGGAAGCCGAACATGGAATAGAAGGTGTAGAAGGGGACCATCGGGACACCGCGCGTCGCGTAAGCCGTGCCCGCCGCAGTGAAACTGGCGAGCGAACCGGCCTCGGTGATGCCCTCTTCGAGGATCTGGCCGTCCTGGGACTCGGTGTAGCTGAGCAGGAGCTGCGAGTCGACGGGGTCGTAGTGCTGGCCGTCCGCGGCGTAGATGCCGAACTCGCGAAAGAGCGCGTCCATCCCGAAGGTGCGGCCTTCGTCGGGGATGATCGGCACGATTCTCGGTCCGAAGCCCTCGCTGCGCGCGAGCGTACGCAACAGCCGCGTGAAGCTCATCGTTGTCGAGACCTCGGCCCCGTTGGAGCCCTCGTCGAACTCCAATAACTCCGCGACGGGCGGCAGAGTCAGAGGCTTGCGGATCACGGTCGAGCGGGTGGGCACCGGTCCCCCGAGCAGGTTGCGACGCTCGAGGAGGTAACGGTACTCGTCGGAGTCGACCGGGGGCCGGTAGTAGGGCGGCTCGTCGGCGTCGAGGGCGGACTCGTCGATGACGTCCTCCAGGTGCAGGCGGCTGCGCAGGCTCGTCAGCTGCTGGCGGGTGAGTTTCTTGACCTGGTGCGTCGCGTTGCGGGCCTCGGTCGCCGTGCCGAGCGTCCAGCCCTTGATCGTCTTGGCGAGGATCACCGTGGGACTCCCGGTGTGCTCGGTCGCCGCCTTGTAGGCCGCGTACATCTTCTGGTAGTCGTGGCCCCCGCGCGGCAGCTTGTGCAGTTCCTCGTCGCTCAGGTGCGCTACCAGCGCTCGAAGCCGAGGGTCCGGGCCGAAGAAGTTCTCCCGGATGTAGGCCCCGGACTCGGTGGCGTAGCGTTGAAACTCGCCGTCCACGGTCGTGTTCATCTTCTCCAGCAGTACGCCGTCCTTGTCGTGAGCCAGTAATTCGTCCCAGCCCGCGCCCCAGATGACCTTGATGACGTTCCATCCGGCACCGCGGAACTCGGCTTCGAGCTCTTGGATGATCTTGCCGTTGCCGCGCACCGGTCCGTCGAGCCGTTGCAGGTTGCAGTTGACGACCCAGGTGAGGTTGTCGAGGTGCTCGCGCCCGGCCAGTCCGATCGACCCGAGGGTCTCGGGCTCGTCGGTCTCACCGTCGCCGAGGAAGCACCACACCCTCGAGTTCGACGTGTCGTCGAGGCGCCGGTTGTGCATGTACCGGTTGAACCTCGCGTGATAGATCGAGTTCAACGGGCCGAGCCCCATCGACACGGTGGGGAACTCCCAGAAGTCGCCCATCAGCCAGGGGTGCGGGTAGCTCGAGAGGCCGTGGCCGCTCAACTCTCGCCGGAAGTTGTCCAGGTGCTCCTCGTCGAGTCGACGCTCGAGGAAAGCCCGGGCGTAGATGCCCGGCGACGCGTGCCCCTGGAAGTAGATGTGGTCGCCGGCCTGACCGTGCGCCTTGCCTCGGAAGAAGTGGTTGAATCCGAGCTCGTAGAGCCCGGCCGAGGAGGCGTACGACGAGAGGTGACCGCCAATGCCGTCGGCGCGGTGGTTGGCGTTGACGACCATGACGGCCGCGTTCCACCTGATATAGGCGCGTAGCCGGTGCTCGATCGCGAGGTCGCCCGGGAACCAGGCCTCGGACTCTCGAGGGATCGAGTTCACGTACGGCGTCGAGACTTCGACCGGCGTCCCGACGCCCAGGGCCCGGGCCCGGTCGGTCAGGGTGGCGAGGACGAAACGGGCCCGACGCTCACCTCCGGCGTCGACGAGTGAGTCGAGCGAGTCAATCCACTCGGCGGTCTCTTCGGGGTCAACGTCGGGCAGTTGTCGTACGTATCCGTCGCTCAAACTGCGCCCTCCTCCAGAGAATATCCCTCAACGTTACTGGCTTCGGAGGAATTCGACCCCACGTCGGGCCCCGGTGAAAGTCGAGTGGCGGGCCGGGGACGCACTGACGTACGAGACGTCACTCCTGGATGATCTCGAAGGCTCGCAGGCCCCGAATCCGTTCTTGACGCCGGTTGCGCAGCTTGCGCTCGGAGAGCTGAGCGAGCTCGACGTACGAGCGAAGGATCGCACCGTGGACCCTCTCGACCGTCACGAAGGGATTGGCGTCCTCGGGAATGACCTCGTCGATCAGTCCCAAGTCCAATTGGTCCTTCGCGGTTGAACGCATGGTGGCGAGCGTGGTGCGAACCTCGTCGCGCGAGGGGTTGGCCGTCTTGTAGAGGATCGAGGCGGCCGAGCGCGGTTCGGCGACGTAGGCCATCGCCTTTTCGAGCATGATCACGTGATCGGCCATCGGCGTCGTCGCGAGCCCGCCGCCGCTGCCTAGCGCCCCCGCGACCAATGAGATCACGGGCTCGGAGTAGTCGATACCTTTGAGGATCGAACGAGCGATGGCGCGCGACTGGCCCCGGCGCTCGCTCTCCAGCGTCGGCTTGGCCCCGAGGGTGTCGGTGACGAAGAGCGCCGGCAGGTGGAGACGTTCTCCCATCTCGAGCATCCGCTCCATGAAGTAGAAGTCCTCGGGCGCGGGGTTCGACGGGCGCTTGATGATGGTGTCACCAAAGCGCTGGTAGGACGGTTGGGTCCCCACGATGACGAACGGCTGCGCCCCGATCTTGGCGAAGGCGCCGACAATCGCCGGGTAGCGCTTGTACTCGGCCTCCTGGACGTAGTTGTACACCGCGACGGCGTCATTGAAACCGTAGCGCACGATGAACTCGAGGTCGATGCGGTTCGCGTCGGTCATGAGGTCCTGGTACTGCTCTACGAGGGCGTCGGAGTCGTCGCTCGCCGGCGCCTCGCGCGTCGCGGATGCGAGGTACTCGGCCGCGCCCATCTCGTCGTCGAAACGCGGCCCGTGGATGCCGACCGGTCCGAAGGTGAAGACGCGCCGCTGGTGGGTGCTGCCGACGTTGCGGATCATCGGCAACGTCTCGACGGTCAGCTGGTGATGCTTGTCGGGCCGCTCCGTCGAGGAGATGACCGCGCCCAGGTACCACACGAGGTCGGCCACGTCGGAGAGGACGACGTCGATGTTGCGGTCGAGCAGGTTGGCCTCGGCGCTCTGGGAGTCGGTGGGCACCGCGGTGCCCTCAAAGGCCTCGATGACGTTGGGTCCGGCGAAGCCGAAGTTGGTTCCCGAGGTCGCCACGATGAGGTCGGCGTTGGGCACGGCGCTCGCCGAGACCCCGCCCCAGACGTTGCCGAGCAGCACCGCTACGTGGGGCAGGTCGACCTTCTCCTTATAGTGGCGGATCGCCTCGACCATCCTCGTCATCTGGGTGAGGCCGGCGAAGTTCTCGTGCTGACGAACGCCGCTCGAGGCGTAGACGCTCACGAAGGGCAGCTTCTTGGAGATCGCGAGGTCGGCGGCGGCCTGGAACTTCTCTCCCGAGACCACGCCGAGCGAGCCGGCGAAGAAGTCCCAGTTCATTGCGTAGAGGACCACCTGGTGGCCGTCGACCGTGGCCAGGCCGTAAGTGGAGGACTCGGTCTTGCCCCGCTTGGTCTCGCGACGCAGCTTGTCGGGGTAGGACTCGTCGACCTCGCCGCGCTGGCCCCGTCGAATCAGTCCCACGAGGTCCTTGCCAATACGCCAGCGCCCGTGACTGGCCTTAAAGTTAACGAGCTCTTGAAAGGTCGAGAGCTCCGAGGGGCTGTTGACCTTGCGCCGGTTGCGCAGGTGCGCCAGGATCGGCGCCTTGAAGACCGGCAGTCCGGCCGGGTGGCCCTCGCCCATGAGCCGCGAGTCCAGGTCGTCGTCGGGACGTCGTCCGTTGGCGGGGGTGGCATCTGACATGAGAGGCCATTATGGCACGCGGTCCCGTTTATCGAAACGCCAACCTGCCGTGCGACGCCCGCTCACGGTGCCGCGTGAACCTTCAATACTCCCGTGCTGACTGGTGTTACCCGCCAGTATCGATAGAGTTCGATGCTGTGGCGAATGATCCGTGGCCCGACGATGCGTGCGCCCTGGTGGAGGCGTTCCGTGCGGGCGAACTCACCCCGCGAGAAGCGCTCGATGCGACGCTCTCGGCCGTCGACGAGTCGGACCTCAACGCCTTCTCCCACCTCGATCCCGACGCTGCACGGGCCCTCGCCGACCGGGCCAACACGTCGCTCCCCTTCGGCGGCGTGCCGATCGCGATCAAGGAGCTCGAGCCGGTCGCCGGATGGCCCTACAACTACGCCTCGCTGGTCTTTCGCGACGGCACCTCCCCCTACGACTCGACCATGATCTCGCGGCTCCGCGGCGCCGGTGCCGTCCTCTTCGGTCAGACCACCGCGTCGGAGTTCGGATTCATTAACTGCACGAACACGAAGCTGCACGGGACCACCCGCAATCCGTGGGACCGCTCGCGCACGCCCGGGGGCTCCTCTGGGGGCTCGGCCGCCGCGGTCGCCGGCGGCCTCGTGCCCATTGCCTCGGGGGGCGACGGCGGCGGATCGATCAGGATCCCCGCTGGATTCACCGGACTCTTCGGTCTGAAGTCGACCTTCGGTCGGATCCCCAAGGGGCCCTTCGCCCACCAACCGCCCCTGACGGTGGTCACTGGCTGCCTGTCGCGATCGGTCCGCGACACCGCGCGCTGGTTCGACGTGTGCAACGGTTACGACTCACGCGACAACTTGAGCCTGCCGCGTGTCGAGGGCTGGGAGGCCGGACTAGACTCGTTCGACCTCTCGGGCAAGCGCGCCGTCATCTCCATCGACCTGGGCTCGGCGATTGTCGACCCGGTCCAGACCGCGATGCTGGTTCGGCGGGCCGAACAACTGATCGACCTCGCCAAGATGGAACGCGTCGACGTCGTGGTGGCTCTTCCCGAGGGCGGCACCGAATGGTCGCTCTCCAACCTGGTCGGCCTCGCCGGCCTCTTGGGCCACCGCTACCCGGCCTGCGAGGCGGACCTCACCTTCGAGGTCCAGTACGTCATGGCGATGGCGGTCGAGCGGTTCAGCCTCTGGACGGCCGGCGCGGCCGAGATGTTTCGAATAACCGCCAACGAGGCCATGGCCAAGGTCTTCGACCAAGTCGATTTCATCTTCGCCGCGTCGAACCCCGACGTGGCGTTCGCGGCGGCCGGACCGCTCGCCACGACCGTGGGCGGCGTCGACCTCATCGCCGAGTACGGCATCGAGCGCGCGCTCTCCAACAACGGCGCGTTGACGATTCCCGCCAATCTAACGGGCAACCCGGCAATCTCGGTCCCCTCGGGCGCGGTGGACGGCTTGCCGGTCGGACTCCAAGTGATCGGCCGCCACCACGAGGAGCAGCTCCTGCTCGACCTCGCGCGCATCGCCGAGCGGGAATTCCCCTGGCCCCTCGTCGCGCCCCCACCGCCTCCGACGGGACCATGACAGCGTGGTGACCGAGGGCGCGAACCTGCGGGGCTACTGGGCCGTCATCGACCGCCTCGGTGATCCCCACTCCCGCCAGCTGATCGCCACTCCGGCCCTGATCTGCGACCTCGGGATCTTGAACGAGAACATCACTCGGATGGCCCAGCTGGCCGGTTCAGCTGGCCTGTCCCTGCGACCGCACGCGAAGACCCACAAGTCGGCCTTCGTCGCGCGACTCCAGCTGGACGCGGGCGCCCGCGGACTGGCCTGCGCCAAGCTCTCCGAGGCCGAAGTGATTGTCGAGCGCCTGGCTACGGAGCGCGACGATCCGGTCTCGGTGCTACTGACCTCGCCGCTCGCCGGCGCGGAGTCGGCCGCACGAGCGCTCGAACTGGCGAAGTGCTGCGACCTCGTCGTCGTCGATCACGAGGACGGCGTCGCAGTATGACCGGGGCGACCATGTGACGCGGGGCACCTTGGCGCCGAAGCCGCGCTAGTCATACCGGGGAGGCTCACGGGAGGCCTTTTGAACGTTCCGGCAACGCCACTCGCGATAGGCATCGCGGCCCAGTTCACGATCCCCGCGACCACCGTCGGGTCGAAGGCTCCGTCGTCGAATCCCCTCCGGCCCGCCCGGACCACCGGCTGACTTGGACGCCAAAGCCCTAGTAGCGCCGGATTCTCGCGTTATAGAAAAAGCCGAGGACGAAGATGATCCAGAGCCACGCCAACGCCCAACCCGTGAGTTGGAAGTCGAAACGCGTAGCGTGCGCGTCGTCCGTGCCGCCCGAACCGCTCGGCGAGACTCCGACGCCGTCGCCCTTCCAGCCCCACGGATACTCGGGAGTCAGCATGAGCATGTAGGCGGTCGTGCGCGCCGAGTAGCGCGTGAGTGTGCCGGCCACCCGGTAGATCGGTGAGGGCAGTCGGCCGAGGACGAGCGCCGAAATCCAAAAAGGCAAGAGCAAGGTGGTGAAGCCACCCGAAAGGATGCTCCCGATGACGTAGGCGGGCACCGCGAGAAACAGTCGGAATAGTACAGCCATCTGGTTGAGCCCTGAGAGCTCGGGCAGCTCGACGCCGATCGGGTACCGGTTGTCGTCCTTGCCGTCGAACGCCGGGTACTCGTCGGTCAAGAGAAAGAAGTACGCATTCACGCGCACGCTCCACCTCGTGAAGCGGGCGAGAAAGGCCCCCATACCCTCGGGGACCCGGCCGGTGAACAGCGCCACGAGCCACACGCCAATCGCGACGAAGAATGCTCCGATCCCGACGAATAGCAACACGAGGAACTGGGGGATGACGAGCAGCAGGCGAACCAAGATCGTCCAGCGGACCTGCGCCGGCGGCAGGCCGTTGACGAGGGGGAGTCGGAGGTTGACGGTCTGAGGGCCGGCGCTCTGGGCACTGGCGAAGATCGGTGGGGCGGGCGGAATCGACGGAGGAATCCAAACCGGTTCGATCAGCGGACCGGGGTCGTCGGGTGTCTCGGGCCGGTTGTCGTCACTCATTACTCAACGCCTTTCCAAGTCCCCCCGCACGTTCGAGCGTAGTTCCCCGGCGTCTCGAGTCACGGGTTCTTCAACGCGGTGAGGCCGCCAGTTCGCCCGACCCAGGGCGTTCGGCCGCGCGACGGATCGTCGCACGATGCTCATCCGCCCACGGTGGAGGTCGCCGTCGCCCCGATCAGCTACGCGTACGATTTACCGATGTCCACCACCCTCGACACCAAGTTGAAGATCGCCTCGTGGGACGAGTCGCCCCTAGTCGAGTTCGACGACGGAAGCCGCCTCACGAGAGCCGACGTCGCACTGTGCGACGGAGCCGACGGTCTGGAGTCCGGAACTTTCCATTCCGTGATGTACTACCGGCCCGACGGCACCAGCTCGTACACCACCGTGATGCATCTCGAGGCGACGTTGGAGGGACGCTCGGGCAGCTTCGTGCTACTCGGCGAGGGGACCTACGACGGTGCCACCGCCGAGGGGCGACTAGTAATCGTCACGGGATCGGCCACGGGCGACCTCGTCGGTCTCGCGGGGACCGCGCAGAGCGACTCCACCCACGGGCAGTACCCCAACATGCCGCTCGAATTGACCTACGATCTCGGGTCGGACGCCGTCGTCGGGGACCATTGACACTCGCGCCGGACCTCACGAGCAGGCCGGACGCACGTGGACTCAGTGGATAGTCTGTCCCGATGGCCGAACAAGTCCTCTACGACTGGATGGAGTCGATCCTTGCGCGAGTCCAGCTTCGCGTTTACGTGACGGGGCTCGGCGCCATGATCGCGCTGAACAGCTACGTGACCCAACAGCGCATGTCGCACGAGAACGGCATCACCTGTCGGGGTGAGGTGCGCATCGTCGAGGACCCCCAGTTCCCCGAGCATGACCTCTTCACGCCCGGCCGGGTCTTCGGATGTCGGGTCCGCCACGGAGCGGCGTCGTGGCGTGATGACGCCAAATTGGTCGTGCGCAGCGGATCGCTCAAGTTCGCCGACGCGAGGGGTGAGTCTCCGCTCGACCTCTTGATGAACACCGGCGAGGTGCCGCTCTTCTGGAACGTGCGCAACTTCTGGTCCTTCATGAAGGGCACGATGGGCGGTCGGGGAAAGGATTGGCTGCCCGACCTGCGCGCCAACCCCCAGGCCCTACGCGGCGGTACGGTGAGCGTCCGACGCGATCCCGAGAGTTTCGCCGAGATGGTCTACAACTCCCAGGTCTGCTTCGGCTTCGTCGGTGTCGACGGCGTCTACCGGTACGCGCGCTACCGCCTGCGCCCGGCCGACTTCGGCGGCGTCGAGTCGGGAGAGCCCGACGCGCAGGACCGCTCGCACCCCTGGCTGCAAAACCCACTGCCCGACGAGACGCGCCACCGCAACTACCTGAAGGACGAGATGATCACCCGTCTCAACGTCGAGCATCGCCCGGTCGCCTTCGTGCTACAGATCCAGCTCCGCGAACGGCCCCGGGGCGCTCAGCCCGAGTGGGTGAGCAGCGCCTTTCCCTGGGACGAGACGGTCACGCCGTTCCTGGACGTCGCGCAAGTCACGATCACCGAGGCCCTCGATCACGACGAGGCCCAGCTAACGTGGTTCGACCTGTCCCACCACTCCCCGTCACTGCCCATCCCCCGGGGGACCTCGATCGACGACCCGCACTCGCTCAACGACATTCGACTGGCCGGGAAATGGGCGCGGCGGGCCCGTCTCTACTCGTACCAGAAGAAGGGCATGCCCGGCCCGATTCCCGACTCGCGGCGGGCCCCCGATTGGGTCGGCGCCCCGCCGATGGCCGACCCCCCCGGCGCCTAGCTCACTTGTGGCGCATCGCCTCCACGCCACGCCACTCGCCGACCGGAGGCTCCCCCGCATAGTGCTCGCAGCGCCGTGCGTACTGGAGTGCTAACTCGTCGAGCGGCGCCGTTGCCACGCAGTCGCGGAACAGCCGGGCGGCCGAAGGGAAGTCGGCGCCGTACCAGAGCGCGAGCGCCTCGGCGAATCTCGTGCGCGTGACGGCGACCGACTCGGCGTAGGCCCGAGGACGCGCCGCGAGGACCTCGTGGACCTCGACGACCTCGGTCTTGCCGACGACCGAAATACGCCCCACCTCTCGCAGAAGGTAGCGACCGGGGTCGCTCAGGCGATCGAGCACCTGGCGCGAGGCGAGAACCGCCCCGCAGAATTCCTTGGTCGCGCCCTCCAGGCGGCTGGCCGTATTGACGGTATCGCCGATGACCGTGGTGTCGATGCGATCAATCGACCCGACGGTGCCGAGCATCACCTCGCCGGCGTGGACTCCTAGGCCCATGCGCAGGGTCGCCGCGCCGGTCCGTTCGGCGTTGAACGTCTCGAGGGCTCGGTGCATGTCGACTGCCGCCGCGATGGCACCGTCGGACCCGTTAATGAACAGCGACATCAGACCGTCGCCGAAGTACTTGTCGATGAAGCCACCGTGACGACGGATCGCCGGCTCCATCCGTCCGAGATAGCGGTTGAGGAGCTCGAAACTCTCCACCGCGCTCGAGCCCTCCGACAGCTCCGTGAATCCGCGCACGTCGCTGAAGGCGACGGTCGCGTCGACGCGGACCGCGTCGCCGAGTCCGATGTCACCAATCCGGGCCCGACCCAGCTGCTCGAGGAAGGGCCGGGGTACGAAGCGCGAGAACGACTCCGCCTGGGACCGCTGCTCCTCGTAGAGGTGGGCGTTGTTGAGGGACACGGCAGCCTGTCCGCAGATCGTCTCGACCACCACCATCTGGCGACGGGTGAATACTCCGGCCGCCTGGGGGTTGGCGAGGTAGATCGCGCCGACGAGGCTCCCGGCCTGGACGAGGGGGGCGCAGAGGATCGATCCCCGCACGTCGATCGACGCGCGTCGGTCCCGGCGGATTAGTTCGTGGGTGGCGGCGTCTTCGATCAACATCGCGCTCTGCGTGCGTACGACGTAGTCGACCACGGCGTGCACGTACGGCGCGCCCTCCCCCGACTCGACGGTGCGCACCGTGACCGACCCCCGGGGGTCAGATTCGCCTTCAGCGACGGCGTGCACCACGTCGCCGTTGACGAGCAGCAGGACGCCGCGAGTCGCGCCAGCGTTACGGATCACGAGCGAGAGCACCCGTTCCACCAGAACGTCCACTTCAATCTCGCGCGAGATCGCCTGCATCATGTCGATCAGCGTGCGCACGTCGAGTGACTCCATGGGCGAGTCGTCGAGTGTCGCGTCCGACGACGCCGTGTCGCGCTCCACCCGGGCCGTGGCACGGAAGCGCACGTCGAGACGGCGCCAGAGATCGCTCGCCGTCGCCACCAGTTGGGCCGCCTGCTCTCCGTGACCGGCCGCGGCCTCGAGGGTCCCGGCCTCGTCGAGCGCGAGAGCCTCCAGGTAGGTGACGCCCCGACGCCGGGCCTCGGTCGCGGTGTCGAGGTACGTCGAGATCGCCTGGGCCCGGCGACCATTGCCGCGGTGCAGCTCGGCGTCGAGAAAAAGTCGGAAGGCCTCCATGTCGTGGGGGTTGTGGCGGGCGCGGACCCGCACGAAGTGGCGCAGGCGCGCGATTCGGACGCGGTCGGACCGGCGCCGGTCTCCGTGGGCCCGACGCCGAAGGAGCGTGACGGCGTAGAGGGCGAAGCACGGTCCGAGATAGACCTGTCCCGGCCCGCCGTCTCGGTGCTCCCAGACGAGGCGCAAGTTCTGCTCGGCCTCGCCCATGTCGTCCATTACGAAGGCGAAGAACCCCGCGGCCGAGCCCTCGGTCGGCAAAGCGGTGCCGTCGCCCCCGCTTACGAGCTCCGCGCGCCGCGCGATCCAGTCGACGTGCTCGCCCACGAGCGCGGCCGACCGGGTGGCCGGACTGCGCAAGAGCTCGACGGCCTGCAGCCAGGCCGCGAGCGCGCCCCGGGTCTGAGACTGTCCGCCGAGCATGACGGTCTCGACGTAGCCTCCGTATCGTTCCACCACCGCCGAGAGGGCACTGCCCGACAGCACCGCGGCGTAGAAGCCGACGGTGGCGCAGTAGCAGGCGTTCTCGACGTCGCCGGCTTCGAGCGCGGAGTGGTAGGTGTCGAAGAGGTCCGCGACGCACTCGCGCATCGGGTCGCGCGAGTGGCGTACGAAGCCGTGCCACAGCAGTGCCGTGCGGCCGGTGAGCGAACGGTTGGGCCATCGCTCGAGCAGGTCCATCGACAGTTGGCCGAACCGGTAGCCGGTCGCCTCGGCTCCGAGCACCCCGCCCGTGACCATCGCGTAGAGCGCGTAGCCGTAGGCCGAGAGGCTGTCGTTCCCGTGGGACAGTGTGGTGCGGATCATCCGGGCCGCGATGACCGGCACGAGGTTGGGTTCGGCCCAGTACGCGTTGGTGGCCGTCTTCATGAGAATTCCCATCACGGCGATGAACTGCGGGTCGGTCATCGGTTCGAGTTCGAGTAGGTCTTTGGTTTCACGTCGTCCGATGGCCGCGCGACACTCCGCCAGTTCGAGGGCGACTCGCGCCATGCTCGGGTGACGGGGGATGTCCACGCCGAAGTCCGTATGCAGCACTTCGAGGGCGTACTGGGTGGCGCGCTGGTAGTCGGCGCGCGCGACGCCGACGCCAATCAGGATGTTGTGGACCGCGACGCGGTCGAGGGGGTCGGTGACGTGGGCCAGTAGTCCGTCCGTCACCGTCGTCACATCGTCGTAACGGCCGTCGATGTAGGCCACGTCGGCCGACTCGGTGTGAAGGGCGAGGGCCAGCGCGTACTGTCCGGCCCAGGCGTCATCGTCGAGGAGCGTCATGCCGGCGTCGAGGTAGCGCGTCGCGGTGGCCACGGCCATCGTCGACTTCGCACGGCGCGCGGCGCGGACCATCGTCGCGGCCGCCCCGGTGCGCTCGGCGACCTCCACCAACAGGTCGAGCGCCTCGCACAGGTGTGAGGCCACCTCGATGACGGCATCGTCGTGGTCCACGCCTCGTTCGAGCGCACGGGCCGCAGCCAAGTGCAGGGACTGGCGACGGCCCAGGTCGATGGTGTCGAGGGCGGCTTGGTGCACCCGGTCGTGCAGGAAGGCGTACTCCGGGTCGACCGTCGACGCGGTCGCCTCGTCGACGTACTCCGTCTGGAGCACGTAGCGGTACTGCTCATCGAGCGGTGTGATGAGCTGCTCGTTGAGCGCCTCGTCGAGCGACCGCGCGGCCACGATAAAAGCATCGCCGGTGAGGCCGACGACGTCGCTCAAGTGGAACTTCGTACCGACGACCGCGGCCGCCTGGAGTGACTCGAGAGTCACCCTCGACAACGCATCGAAGCGAAGGGCCAGCAACTCCGCAACGTTGTCCGTGATCGCTCGGGCCCCCACCGCGACGAGGTCCCAGTTCCACGACCGGGTCGACTGATCGAAGCGAAGGGCCCCGTCGCGTTGCAGCGCCGAGAGGAACTGGCGCACGAAGAACGGATTGCCGCCGGTCTTTTCGTGAACGAGCTCCCCCAGTTCCGAGGACGACCCGACGTCGTCCAAGACGGCGTCGGCGACAATGGCCTGGACGTCCGTCAACCCCAGCGGCGCCAGTTCGAGCGTCTCGACCCGGGAGCCGTCGTCGGCCAACTTGCGCAGCAGCCAGCGCACCGGGTGGTCGGGCGTGATCTCGTTCTCGCGCCACGCCCCAATTACCAACATCGATGCGTGGGCGCGGTCGACGAGCACCGCCTCGAGCAGTCGCAACGAGGCCAGGTCGGCCCACTGCAGGTCGTCCAGAAACAAGACCAGCGGCCGCTGCGCGCTGGCGAGCGTCGCCACGAACGTGGATACGGCCTTGGCCAGGCGAGCTTGGGCTTCGTGAGGCGTCGCCTCGTCGGGAGGGGGCTGGTCGCCGATGACCTGAGCTAGCTCGGGACAGAGGCCGACCAGCGCCGAGACCCCGGCCCCGAGGTTCGTTACGACTGAGTCGCGCAGCGCCACGAGCTCGTCCTCCGGGAGCGCCAGGAGCTGGTGCACCGCCGACTGCAGCGCGCCAACCCAACCGACGTAGGGCACGTCGCGCTGGTAGAGGTCGAACTTGCCCTCGGCGAACCAGCCGAACCCCGCGACCACCAGCGGTTCGAGCTCGTGCACCAGGCTCGACTTGCCGATGCCCGAGTAGCCAGCTACCCAGACCGCCGCTCGCTGGCCGGTGCTCGCTCGAGCGAGGGCGTCGGCGAGGTGACCGACCTCGGCCTCGCGACCGTAGAGGTGCTCGCGCAGCACGAGCTGATCGCTCACGTCGACCGTGCGCAACCGCACGGGCCGGTCGCCTTCAGCGGTCGCCTCGACTAACCCGAGGTCGTGCGCCACCCCGGCCGCCGTCTGGTAGCGACGGTCGGGGTCCTTCTCCAAGAGAGCGCCCACGACCCCGTCGAGGGCCATGGACACCTCGGGGGCGACCTCGGACAGGTGCGGGGCGGACCTCGCCACGTGGGCGTGCACGAGCGCGAGGGCGTCGGGCTCGACGAACGGCGGTCGTCCCGCAAAGAGGTGAAAAATGATCGCGCCGAGGGAGTACAGGTCGGAGCGACTGTCGACAGGCCGGTTCATTCGGCCCGTCTGCTCCGGTGAGACGTAGGTGAGCGACTCGGCCAGTTGCGTGGCGCCCGACGCCTCGGAGCGCAGACTCATCGCGCGATCGAGTCCACCGATGAGCACGCCGAGCGACACGTCGACGCCGATGTTGGCGGGGTGCAACGCGTTGTGGGTGACACCGCGCGCGTGAACCTGAGCCAGCGCCTCGGCCATCGACGTGGCGACGCGCAACCGGTCCCGCAACGTCGGCGCGGGCGACGTCGTGAGCCAGCGGTCCAGCTCGTCGAGCGCCGGTGCGTCGGTGATCAGCGCGAGATCGAACTCCACCGGCACCACTTCACGCTGGCCCAGGACGCCCGGCAGCCCCGCGAGCACCTGACCCATCTCAATGGCGTGGCGCCGGGCGGCCAGTTGACCGGCAGTCGGATAGAGGGAGCGATAGAGGTGAACGCGCACCGGTGCGTCGTCGAGCAGCGCAACGCCGGCGTAGACGTGCTCGTCGGACGTGCGCCGGTCGAGGCGGAGCCCGGTGACTCCGGGGACCGACGGCAGATCAGATGGCAATCGAGCGACCCACGGCCGGCGGAGAGAGGTACGTGTAGGGGACCGCCAGAGACTCGTTGCGCCGGTCGATCTCGATCTGAATGGTGCTGAGGGCGAACTGGAACCGGTCAATCGCGAGGCGCGCCGGTGGCGAACTCTGGAAGAAGTCGTCGTCGTAGGTGCCGAGCGGCGTCAGGGTCGGCTCTGCCAAGAGACTGACCATGCCGATCTGGTTCTCGACCCCCTGGGGCATCGGCAGGAAGTAAACGAACTCGGCCTCGTTGATGAGGGACTTGTCCGTCGGCGCCGGGAGGAAGAGCGCGCCCGGCGTGTTCGGGATGAAGCCGAACTGGTCGTACTGGCCGTTGTTGACCGCCGCGTGCTCGCACGACACCACGTAGACGAGCAGTTGCATCATCTCGCAGAGCTGGGCAAAAGTTGCGATTCGGCCGCGCTCTACCGGCAGGCCCTTGACCCGTCCGCCGTCGTCGGACACCAACTCGGCAACCCAGGCCTGGAGCTCGACGTCGCCTACGACGTCGGCGTCGCCGTGGTAGAAGACGGCCAACAGCTCCGTCACGTAGGTGCCGATGACGTCGAAGAGCGCCAAAGCGTCGTCGCGGTAGTGGTAGCCGGGTAGTCGATCGCGATCGAGCACGCCACGCCGAGCCATCTCGCGGCGCGGGTTCCAGTCGGCGAACGACCACGCGCCGTAGGCCTGGTCGATCAGCCACCACGAACCTTCCGAGCCCACCGCCATCGAGACGTCAATCGGGCCGCCGGGCGCCAGCATCACGGTGCGCGCTTCTTCGTTGATGGCGATGGTCCCGGTGAAGTGAGGGCGTAGCAGCTCGTGGAGCGGGTGCTGGGGCGGAAGGGTCCGACAGGCCGCCACCCAGAACGTCTCCATGACGAGGTGGGTCCTCGTGAGGTGGGCTATGACCTCGTGATGGTTCCCGTCGGCCTCCTGCAGGAACGTGCGCGCCGTCAGCCAGACCCACTTGTGATCGGCGGGGGTGAAGGTCACCGGCGCCTCCGCCGGACTCTGGCCGAGCTGGATGGCCAGCGGCATCAGTCGGTCTCGGTCGTCGAGCCAGAACATTCCCATCGCGGCAGTGAGGTAACAGCCGATCGTGACGGGCACGTCGGCGAGCGCGGAGTAGTCGGCCATGAAGAGTCGTCCCTCGCCCCGCAGTCGCCCCAGATCAGTACCGTCGGGAAGGACACCGCGCAACAAGTCGTCGGTCACGGCGAAGTGCTCGGGCACGGAGTCAATGGCGGTAATCATGAAGGGGTTGATTCCATCGAGACGCTGACGGGCGAACTCCTCGTCGGCCGTCCAGCGCTGCGCCACCGAGGGAATACGGCGCAGTGGGTAGAAGAGCCGGTAGTCGCTGACCTTGCCGGGCTTGCGCTTGAGCCATTTGACGGAGGCGAGCGCCATATCTGCGACGGTCTGTCCCACGTCCCAGGTCATGCGGTCGCGCTGGCGGGCCGTGAATCGCTCGCTCGAGGGCACGCCCTTGCAGTACGGGGGCACACCCGGGGTGTGCACCCACTCGAACTGGGCGCGCTGCACCGAGAGGTCCCTCGATCGCGCGAGCCGGTCATGGGCATCACTGGATTGGAGTAGCCCGATTCGCACTGGCGAGTAGTTCATCGATGCCCCCGGGCCTTCCTTCCAACGTGGAACGAAGGCCATAGTATCGCCGAGGGCTCAGGTCAGAGCGTGCTTTCTGGCCGCGCCGCCCCCTTCGACTCGTCGACCGGCTCCTTTGACGAGGGAGCCAGCGACGGTCGTCTAGTGGGGCTCGTGGGAGACGAACAGGGGACGGCGGCGGCGTTCGCTCAGCCCGATGCCCCGGTGATCGCCGACGTGACGACCGGCGTGACTTTCACGACGTGGGTCGGCGAGCGATAGAAACGGCCGTAGCCCGAGTACGTCACGTAGAGCGGAACCGGCCCGACCGGCGGGTGGGCGACGTCTATCATGCACTCTCCGAAGGGACTCGGTCGACAGGTGACGAGGAGCTCTCCTAAGTGGACCGACACGGTCGTCCAGGGGTAGAAACCCAAGGAGTTCGCGATAATCCCGGTGACGCGCACGTTGCTCGACGTTGCTCCCGTCCTCACGTGGGGCGCGGTCGCGTCGAGACTCCACGTCGCGACGGGGATCACGAACTCCGGGTCGGTCGGCGCCGAATAGCCGAACCGGTTGTAGGCCTGCGCGGTTACCCAATAGACCCGGTGATTGCGTAGACCACGGATGATGCAGTTCGGCTCGTAGTAGACCGGCGCTCCGCAGTACCGGGTCGTCACCCCGTCGGTGATGGCGACACGGTACCCCTTGACTGGCGCCCCGCCGGGACTCACCGGAGGGTGCATGTAGGTCCAGACCTCGCCGTTATGGACGTTGCCCGACACCTGTTGGGGCGTCGAAGGGACGCCGGCCGCGCAGTTCGCGCCACTGCGCGAGAAGACGAGATCACCGGCGCCGTCGAGTGCGCCGTATTTACCAGCGCCGTAGGCCACTCCGGTCCAGCTGGACGTGGTGACGGTCGTGACGGTGCTCGACGTCCACGCCGCGCCCGTGATCGAGGAGATGATCGAATTGGTCACCCCCGTGGACTGGCCCACGGCCACGAATGCGCCACAACCGAAGGCTACGGCGCCGACTGCCAGGGCCGGCGAGTACTGGTGCAGGGTCCAGTAGTACCCGTCGACGGAGGTGGCGACGTATCCGGCACCAGTTCCCGAGGCGCCGAGGGCGACGAAGTTCCCGTTGCCGTACGCGACCGAGCCCAGGTGCAATCCTCCCACGGGCGCGGGGACCGGGCCCGTCAACGGCTGGAAGATGAGACTCCAGTGCACGCCATCGAGTGAGAGCAGAACTTCACCCTGCGAGGCGTCCACCGCGATGAATCGTCCGTCGCCGTAGGTAATCGACGTGAAGTCATCTGCGGGCCGCCAGAATCGCCGCGTCCACGAGACGCCATCCTTTGAAGTGACAACCGTGCCCACGGAACTGACCGCCGCGAAGAGCCCGTGGCCGAAGGCGATACTCGTCCACTGACCGTTCTGCACCGAGTTGCCAGATTGGTAGGGCGTCCCCGGCGGGCCGGTCACGGTCGACCACTGGGCGCCGTCGCTAGAGATCATCTCGTTGGGAACGACGTTCGCCGATGACAACGCGACGAAGTGACCCGAACCGTAGGCGGCGGCGTGCCACGTCCCTACCGGAACCGTCTGTGGAGTCCAGTTGGCGCCATCACGCGAGACCGAGAACTCGCCGGTCTGGCCGAGCGCGATCCACTGGCCGTGGAGGTAAGTGACCCCGGTCCAGCCGCCCACCGGGGGCGGGACCTGCGCCAACGTCCAGGACGCCGTCGCCGACGCCGATGCCGACAGACTCAATAGTGGATTGGCCGCGAAGGAAGTCGCGACTACGGCCACGAACGCGACCGCCCAGCGCACTCGCGTGATCGAGAGGCAACTCATGTGTCCTCCTGCCCTTCGGAAGCCCATCTTCGCAGCGGCGACGCACGCGTCCCTCTACGAACCAACACGAATTTCCCAATTCCCAGTGGCGTCTCGCTATCTCTGGCTGACCACCGGTGCGCCACTACTGGCCATCGATTCGCGAGATTCACTGGTCCGAGGCGATTGGTCACCTGTGCCGGTTTGGATCTCCCCGTATTGGCGCCGACACCCCTGCGATTCACTTGACCTTCGTGACGGACACGGCTACTTGAGCAAGCGCGACAAGCGGCGGTCCGCCAGGACCTTACCGTTCGTCTGGCACGTGGGGCAGTACGTCATCTCGTAGGACTCGAATGACACTCTGCTAAGGGTGTCACCGCAAGGAGTCGGGCATGGCTCTTCGGCGCGACCGTGCACGGTGAAGCGGCCGCCGAGCTTGGCCTCCGACAGGCCGCCCTCTCGCGTGCGTTCGAGCTCGAGCGCCTCCGCCAGAACATCGGAGGTGGCGGTCAGCAAGGCGTCGCGCTGGGCCACGCTCAGTGAGTGCAGCGAGGCGAACGGCGACAACTTGGCTCGGTGCAAGATGTCATCACCCCAACCACGGCCGATACCCGACACCACGCGCTGGTCGCGCAGGTCGGTCGAAAGCCGACGCCGAGAGTCGCTAGTGCGGATAAGCGTGGCCAACGCCACGCTCCCCGGTTCGGGCCCGAGGCCGGCCAAAGGTCCTTCGTCGCCGCAGGCCAGAACCCACCACGCAGCTTTTCGGTGGGTGCCGTATTCGCGCACGAGGATACCGACGTCCTGCTCGCCGAGTTCGGCCTCGCCGTGACCAAACACGAAACGCGCCGCCGAGCCGCGAGGCCTCGTTGTCTTGGGCGGCCGCTCGATGTCGAGGCGCCCCGCCTGGGAAAGGTGCAGCACGACAGTGGTCGCGTCGTCGAACTTCCACACGAGGTACTTGGCCCGCCGACCCACCGCCACGAGTCGGTGGCCCCACAGAGATTCGGGGGTCGGCGCAACGGTGCGCAGCGATGAGAAGCCGAGCAGGTCAGCCCGGTGCAACGTCATGCCCGTGAGTAGCGTGTCCAGCCGCTCGGCCAGGGCTTGCATTTCGGGCAATTCGGGCACTCCACAATGTAGCCATGCCTAGTACTCGCGGGCGAATGAGTCCGTACGATACAGCCAAACTCGCCGAAGCGGAGGGAAATCACGTCGATGAGAACACGGTCGCCAACCCACCGCGCGGTCGAGGTCGGTGCGACTGTTAGTTACGCGCCTCGTCGAACCTTCTCGTGGCAGTCGAACGCCTCGTTACGGGGCGGTGTCGGCGCCGAGTGGGCGGAGTCGGTCCTCTCGATCGTTTTGTCGAACCTTGCTTCCGTGGGGTTCCGGTGGCGGCGCGGGCATCCCGGAGCGCCAGCTACCCGGGTGGCGCAGGAGTGCATCGATCGCTTCGGAGGGGACGGGTCGGGAGAACAGAAAACCTTGGGCCCGATGGCAGCCGAGTTTGGCGAGTGCGGCGCGCTCCGCCTCTCGTTCGACGCCCTCGGCGACGACAGTGAGACCGACGTGTTCGGCGAACTTGAGGACGCCACCGACAAAGCGACGTCGGGTTTCGTCCTGGTCGATATTGGTGATGAACGTACGGTCGATCTTGACCTCGTTGATGGGGAGGTCTCTTAGCCGGGCCAGTGAGCTCAGCCCGGTGCCGAAGTCGTCCACCGACAGACGTACCCCCAGCCGCTGAAGTTCTAAGCACACCGCATGGGTCGTTGGCGTGTCCGTGAAACCTCCGGTCTCGGTGATCTCCAGGACCAGCTGGTCGCCGGCCACGCCGAGGCGCAGGAGCTCGGACGCGATGTACGCCGGGAGCTCGCTCGAGGACATCAACTGGGGGCTGACGTTGACGGCGACCCGGACGCGCGAGCCCCCGGGAATTGCCGTCCATCGCGCCAGCTGAGTGCACGCCTCCCCCAGCACGAAGCGGAAGAGAGAGTCCATCAGGTCGCACGCGTCGGCGATCCGCAGGAAAACCTCGGTCGACACCGGGCGTCCCCCGGGCGCCCACCGTGCCAGTGCCTCCAGGGTGTCCAATTGACCCGTCGACAGGTCGACTATTGGTTGATATGACACCGTGACCTGCTTGTCCACCAGGGCCTGCGCAAGGGCGTGGCCGAGTTCGAGCTCGTCAACGTCCTCCAACTGCAAACCCGTAGAGTGCAAGAGAACATCGGCTTTACCACGGCGCTTGACGACGTACATCGCCTGGTCCGCGCGCACTAGTAGTTCGTCGACGGTGGGGGTCGGGTCGTACAGGCCAATCTGCGCCACGCCGACGCTCGCCGACACCGACGCGACACCGCCGGCCAAGGAGAAGGGGGCGACCAGACACTCGAGTAGCGCTCGACCGACCTCGACGGGGTTTTGGTGCTCCTCCAGCAGCACCGCGAACTCGTCGCCGCCAAATCTCGCGAGCGTATCGGCCTCGGACAGCACATCACGGAAGCGCGTCGAAGCCTGCCTGAGGAGCTCGTCGCCGGCGTTGTGCCCTAGCTGGTCATTGACCGCCTTGAAACCGTCAAGATCGAGAAAGCAAATGGACAGCGGGCGCTGATCCCTGCGATGCAACTCGAGCGCGTGTGCCGCCCGGTCGACGAACAGGGCGCGGTTCGCGAGCCCGGTGAGCAGGTCGTGGAACGCCTGGTGGCGGAGCTCGGCATCCTGCTCGGCCACGGTGCGCGCTAGCCGCTGGTTGTCGTGCACCGTAAGGAATTGTCGAACCAACACCAACAGCACGATTAGGACCGCCAGCGCCGTCTCCACGTCCGAGATCGAGCGTTGATTGACTATTTGCCAAGCTAAGAAAACGACGGCGCCGCCAAGAGGAACGTAAGGCAGGAAGGTGCCCGCGACCGTAGTGTCCTTGACTGCCACCGCGGGCACGGTCGCGCCCGGCGTCATCGCCGCGAACGCCAGTGTGCCGAAGGCGAAAAACCAGCCGAGGTCGATCAGGTTACCGGTGGCGTAGGAGTTATTGGCCACTAGGTAGGCGAAGCCACTGTCGGCGACGGCCATCAGTGCCAGCCCAGCGGCAATGAACGCGAGCGACATTTGGTGAGCTCTGGATCGGGAGAGGACCAGTACACAGACGACCAGCAGCGCGATGTCGGAAGCCGGGTAGGCCACCGACACTGTCAACGCCCAGGAAGAATTACCGCCCGCCTTTACCACGGCGTCGAGGACCGTAGCCCACGACACGAGTCCGATGGCGCTGGTAACCATCAGGCCGTCCAGTGTCATCCGCCACCGGCCGGCGTGGGAGACGTTGGACGGGAAGACCGCCAGCGCTATGACGGCACCGAGCGGGAAGCCGAGGAAGCCAATGTCGGCCAGTCCGGGGAATGGCGTCGCAGTGTGCTGGACCAGCTCGTACCATGACCAGATCGACTGACCGATCCCCCACGACAGGGTGGCCCCGGCCAGGCCGATCCAGGCGTGGCGAAGCCGTCCTGATGCGGACCGCGCGGCCAGCGCGCAGTTGAGTGCCGCCAGCAGCGCGACCCCACTCTCACTCAGGTCCGAGAATGCACGATTCACATGGTGCGTAAGGTACGTGGCGACGACCACGAGTAGCACGAGAGCCGTCACTGCGCCCACCGCGTTGCGCGCTTGCTTTAACCACTGTGGCGACCCATTCGCAATCAGTTGGGCCGCCTCATCGGAAGTGCAATTAGATAGCCCACACTCCGATGCTACGTACGTGAGAACCCTTGAGGTGAGATTCCCCCGGAGAAGCAGACATCCGTTAGGTGTCAATCCAGATCGCATGCCCATGCCTCGCGGCCCTCTCCAACGGCAAGGACCACGACTGCGAGACTCATAACGGGGTCGGCCCACCACCAACCGACCCAAGATCCCAGCACCACGCCAATTAGGGTGCTCACACTGAGCCAGCCACACAGCGCCGTCTCGGCGGCATCGGTCTTCAGTAGTCGTCCCACAGAAGTTGAACCTGCCGCCGTAAGTACGAGTGAGACTCGGCGTTTGGCGAACGCCAGCGATGGCATGGCAATCGCCGCTGCCACGGTGATTGTAAGACCGAGAATGCTTTCGGATGGATGATTGCTGTTGAGAAGTCCGAATAGGGCCGAGGCCACAACGTAAGCGGCCAACACGAAGAAGAGCACCGCGAGAATCCGATGGGACCGGTGCTCCTTGTCGGCGTCGGGTTGCTCACCACGAACCAATGCCTGCAGTCGAACCATCACCAGGAGGGCGCTCATGACCTCGACGCCGCTGTCTGCACCGAAGGCAACCAGAGCAAACGACCCTGCCATGATCCCAGAGAGCAGAGCGACGATCGCTTCAATTCCGGACCACACGATTGTCAGCTTCTCTAGCAGCAACGCGCGACCGGCCGCCGATTTCCTTGGGTTCATCGCTTCATCTTCCCACCTTGCGAAAACAAATCAAAGTTGATTGGTCGAGTGACTAGTCCGCGTCGTCGAAAGGAGAAAATTATGCCCGCGCTGGAACCATCGTCGTCCACATCTTGCAAGGTGTCAGTTCACCGCAGGAGAGATTTCACTACCAACGCAATGCCACGGCCCCAGTCGCTAAGTGAACCGGGCGGTAGGTAGGCCTTTCCGCTAGCCGTGTGAAGGTCCGTGGGATTGGCCAAGTACCGTTCCCTTCCCTGAGTATCAATGAAGAAGACATACGAAGAGTGAATCACGTCAGCTTTGGGCGAAGGGGCTTGAACCGTAATGCCGTAGGCGGCCCAGATTGGCCTCAAAATGGAGGGGGCACCAGTGACGAAGTGCCAAGACCCGATTGAGTTGAGCTGATGCTCGCGAGAGAAAGCACTGACATCGGCGACGGACGCATGGTACTTATTCACATTGACGGCGATGAAGGCCACGCGGTTGGATGCAGTACCGAGATCGCGATTGGCATCGATGAGCTCCTGCGAGACAATCGGGCAGATATCGACGCAGTGCGAGTCCATGAATTCAAGCACGACGACACGTCCTCGGAACGACGCCAGCGAGACCGTACGGCCACGATCATCGGTCAGCGTGAAATCGTGTGCCGTGGTTGGCGGAACGGGAGAGAGTGCCATGACACTGGCCAGTTGCGTGGAGATTGATGCAGGTAGTCCGGTAGGCCTTATGAGGTTGGCCGAATTGTCTTGTTGGTGTCGATGTTGCAGCAAGACAATTCCCCCTGCAACGAGGACGATCACGATAAAAACACCGATGATCTGCAATCCCAATCCGCCATCAATCAGTGATTTCAACGCCGCTCTTGCGCCTCCCACCCTGCTGGCCAACTTTGGATTCGACGGTCTGGTGATCACGTCGATCGCTCCAACAGAATTTGATATCGAAGGAGATCTTTGATGACGGACATGTCAATCATGAAATGCCTCCTTAAGGGCCGCTCGTAGTGATTCGGAAGTCAATTGGCCGATGTGGCGCCCCACAATCTCTTCGGTCGACGAAATGAAAACGGTGAATCGTAAGCCAAATAGTCCCTAGTCGAATTTAGCGTTGCCATTGGGATCGAAGACTGTCAGATACGATACTCCGAATCTCAGCAAGAAGGCTCGTGTCGAATTTGCGGTGTCATGGGAGTCAATCGCTAGGAGCAGCACGCTGCCATGTTCAACTCTCAAGGCGGACTCTAAGAGAGGCATCTCGACTCGACAAGGAACGCGCCACGAACCCCAGAAATTCGCGACGAGGGGCTTGCCACGAAACGACTCGATCGAATACTTCTGGATAGGGTCAGTCAGTTTGACGAGGTTGATCGGCGGCTCGAGCTTATTCGTGATGCCCCCCAGACCCCCTGGATTGATTCGGCCTGGTTTGCCCGTTGGCTCTGACCTGCACTGGGTTTCGTTACCTCTCTGGTCGGACCCGCGTTTCGTGTAGTCCAATTATTTGACTTCGCTACTGTCACCTACCAACGAGGACAGTGCCGCGAGACCGGAGCAAGATCCGGCGCTCCTCCGACGAGCAATCGACTTGCTCGAGAGCAGAAAGTCCGATCGAGAAATGGCTGAGAAACTCCGAGATGTGCCATGAGATGGAGTGGCCACCTCCGAAGCCGTTGCTTCCGTAGAGTGCGCCGTCGCTGACCAGCACCACACCCGAGGGACAACCGCAGAATGATCTGCTGCTCGGAATGAGAAGGCACGATGAAGAACCTCCGGTGACCCTGTAATGAGGCACTGCGCCGTTCACGGGCGGCGTTCCCGATGCACAGTTCTTCCGTCGGTGGCGAATATATGGTGTGGGTCACGGTGCGACACGACCGGCTAATCGATTTGACTCGGCCGAATTGAATTCCTGAAGCCGTTTACGGAGATTTGCCACGGGTATCATAACTTTGCTCGAATGCGGTGCGGCGCACAAAGCCGTCGATCTGACTTTCCTCTCGTGCGCGGCGGAAACCTCAGCGCCAGGTGGCGACGATCAACTGAGTCGTGTTGCGGAAATGCCGCGGCTGATCGGGATTTGGCCACATGGCGGCCCGCACTGCGTCCTGAGCCTCGTCTCGACGCTCAACCGAGAGATGGGCAGTCGTGACACCGGCAAGGACATCCCACGCGCGAGCGAAGTTCGGGAAGTCGAAGCCGAAAACCTCGTATTCGATTCGCGCCTCGATCCCGGACGCGGCTAGTAGGTCCAAAAACGGTTGCGGGTCAGCGAGTGCGCCAGGTCCGACGCCAGCTACCGGTAGAGCGGGGGCGAACCGGCCGGCGGTCTGCTGGAACAAGACGATGTCGCACAGCTCCGGCCCGGCCCACGTCGGCGCGACCAGGCGTCCTCCGGGCCGGAGAACACGGGCAATCTCGTGCGCGGCCGCTGCTCGGTCGACCGCGTACATCAAACTGAGGGAAGCTACGACGACGTCGAACTCGGCGTTTCGGGCGGGGATCGCCTCAGCCTGTCCCTCCTTTACCAGATATTGGATCCCCGCATCCTGCGCCGGCCTTTCCGCCAGTGTCAACATCTCAGGGCTGATATCTATGGCGACAACGTCGCCTCCGGGAACCACGGCGCGTGCCGCCCCGGCGGCCACCGCTCCTGTTCCCGTTCCCACATCGAGAACGTGTTCGCCGGGCCTGATTTCGGCGCGCTCGAGCACTGCGTCAACGACCGATGCGAAGCGTGCATCAATCTCGTCCCAGTACAGTTTTGAGATCCCGTCCCAGACGCCGACCTACCAGCTAAGCGATCAGCTCTGGTCGGTCATGTTGCTCCCTTGTTCACGCCACTGCATCATCGCGGCCATCATTTCGTCCCACGCTAACTGTTGACTGCGTTCGAGACTCTGCGCGTAGATTCCATCGTGGCCGAGTCCCGTGCCAAGAACCTTTTCTCGCTCCGACGAGTCAATGGAGTCCCGGGGGATCACGGTCCAGCAGGTCAACCTCTGCGACTTCATCGCGGGTCGGATCGTCAAGAAGCCCGAGTGGCGATTCGTGCGAGGTGCGCCACGAGGGCGCCGTGGTCTCGGGTCAATTCGATGTCGTCATGCACTCCCTGAGTGGGAAATCATCCAACCCTCCGGAGCGCTCTGCGGGCACTAACTACAGGTGGACGTCAAATTGTTTGTCGTATTCGTACCTTTCGCATTAACTCAAGGACAGCGGATCGTCATTGACAGTCAACTTTGCCGAAGGCCCCGACCCAGAATCCAATCGACGGCACTCGGCGGCCCTAAGAGGTATATCTGCTAGCAGGGGGGTGGCGTTCGCTAGCGGTGCGTCAATCTCGCTCGTTGTACGGATTAGGTCTAAATCTTCCGATCCCGCTCATTACGTTTGAACGCTTTACGAGGTAATAGGGAAAGAGGGCAGCCCCGCACCTTGGGAGATGCGGGGCTGCCGGCTGCTGATGTGTGGTTATGAGACGCTAAATTTGCTCAGCGTGAAGGTGCCCGAGCCATCCGACGTGCCCACACCGCTCTCGAAGTGGCAGTAGCCACCGAAGGACAGGCCGACACCGGTCACGTTGCCTGCGGCAGCGTTGAACGTCGACGTGTGGTTACCGCTCGGTTCACCGCCCCAGTCACTCCAGTTCACGGTGGTCGGGTCGACCTTGGCGGTGAGGGTGATCGTGCCGTTAGCCAAAGTGGACGACGCGTCGTCGGCCCACCAGTAGTTGGAGTAGGCGAATCCACCGGCGTTGCTGGTCTCGAAGAACAGACGTACGTTGGGAGGATTCCCGGTCGGGTAGCACTGGTCGGGGTAGGCCGAGAAGGTCCCCGTGGCGCCGCTGATGGTGAACGTCGCGGTCACGGTCTTGCCCACGTCATTGCCCAACAGGATCGAACTGCCCTGGGTGGCGATCAAGAGGGCGGTGTTGGGCTGGCTCGTGAAGTTGAACTGGGCAACACCTGCGGCCGAGGGAGCCGCCTGGGGCATCGAGAGCGCCCGGCCCGAGGAGTTGTAGGAGCCCACGTGCCATCCTGATGCGCCGGCTCCGTCACTGGCGGCGGTGGCGACCGTCGGGGCGATCATCACCCCCAGTAGTACTACGGACGCGACAAATACGGTCATTCGCTTCATGTCATTCCTCCGTTGTTGCAGGGGAGATGCCGGTTTCGCCATTCGCTCGTCGTGGGTCGTAAGGCGACCAGAAAGGCCCGCGAGTCGGCACTTCACTTCCGCGTCGAGACAGTTTCCCGGCTGTATATATCTACACCATACGTACGGATGCTGTCCGAATTGGGGTCATCGTCTTTGTCGCTGAGTACCTGACCCCAGTTAGATCACGCAGTGGACCTTGAGTCACACAATACGAACCGGAATCTGACGTTCAAAGTCACTTTTACGCTATAATTCTGTACATGACAACTCTACCAGTCGCGGACGCTCGAGCAAACTTGTCGAAATTAATCGACCAAGCCAGTTCGACGCACGAACGATTTGAAATCACCAAGAACGGACGGCGAGCTGCCATCCTCATCGGTGCGGACGACTACGACGCGATGCGCGAAACCATCGAGGTCCTCTCCGAGCCTCTTCTGTTGCAAGATCACCTGAAGGGCCGCCTGGCCCTCACCGAAGGTGATTACCTCGATGCCGATCAACTTACCGACGCGATGAACCAGTCCGGTCGACATGCCCGATCATGACGAAGATCACTATCGTCTTCGAATTGCGCGACCAGCAGTAGTCGCCCTAACGACAACGCTGCCCGAGAAAGTTGCGCACGCCGCCTACGCGTTCATTACTGGGCCGTTATTGCTCAACCCCCACCGTGTGGGAAAGCCCCTCAATCCTCCACTCGCACCCGCGTTCTCCGCTCGTCGAGGTGACTACAGAATTCTCTTTCTCATCGACGACGACGCCAAGACCGTCAGCGTCACGGCCATCGCGCACCGAAGCAATGCATACCGGAACTGACCAGAGGACGAATGGTTCTCCCCGAAATCGGTTCGCACTAAAAATATTTGTGAGGAGAGAGGGGCCAAGGACCCCAAACGAGCCGGAACCCACGCACACCAAACCGCACGGAACCCCTTTACACCGGCTCACCGCACACCGGATCACCGGATCACCGGAACGAGGAGAGAGGACGAAGGGGGAAGGCACTGCGGCGAGTTATGTTCAGCGGCGTGTACCATTTCGCTGAATGTTCTGTCACACTCTCTAGGTATTCTTGAATCGTGGCACAATTTGCGCTAGCGGACCTGATGAGGGCCGGCAGATGTCAAATCAGCACTTCGGGTTCGTATTGACAAGACTCCTGAGTGCTTCCCACGTCGAAACGTGCGGGTGAAACTTTCCCGCCCGTACTTGTGAAGCACATGGCTTGGAGATCCCCACTGCTTCCATTATTTCAACCAGTTTGACGTTCCTCAGGCCGGGAAGAATTTCCCGAGAGAAGAATTTCGGCGTCGTGGGCAGGCGCACCATTCTTCTCCTCCCAGTTCTTCAGCGCTCTCTTGCGAGAAGCGATCGCCACTCCTCTTCTTCCTCGAATCTCCGGAGTCTGCTGGGGATCTGCAGCTATGCATGCTGCACAACGAACGTGACGATGGTTGGTCACAGGAGAGCCGCAGTCAAGACAATCCGATTTCTTCCCCGCAATTGTCGATGCAGGATGCTGTGCCTTCACGGAAGAAGAAGCGATGGCCGAAGCCATCTTCTGCCTCGCCTTCACAATCGCGCGAGCGGCCCTGCTGTTCTCCTGGGTTAGAGGCGTCGAAGCCACGTACTTGCCTCCCAGCGCGTCACCGTATAGGTGGGCGATCCTCTCGGCCATGGGTGCCAATTCCTTGGCCCACATCGGAAGCGTTTCGGCAAGCTCATGGGTAAGGGGCGGACGAAGACGGCAGTGCCCATCGTCGGTCTCCACGAACTCGGCCTTCCAGAACGTCCGGCGCTGTAG
>JAYVZV010000024.1:0-20077 GCA_043782995.1 Acidimicrobiales bacterium
GCCGGGCACGAAAAAGCCCCCGACCCGGGCCGCCGCCAAGAGGCCCGCCGCGACGAAGAAGTCGAACCCCAAGAGGTAGAGAGGACGCCATGCCAGAGGTACGAGTCGAATCCGACACCATGGGCACGATCGAGGTGCCGGCGGATCACTACTGGGGGGCCCAGACCGAGCGGAGCCTGCACCACTTCGCGATCTCGGACGAGACGATGCCGCCGGCCCTGATTAAGGCCTTCGGCATCTTAAAGTTCGCCTCGGCCCAGGTGAACCACGCCCTGGGCAAGCTGGACAAGGAACACACGGTCCTCATCGAGCAGGCGGCGCGCGAGGTCATCGACGGCGTGTTGATGAACGAGTTCCCGCTGCGGATCTGGCAGACTGGCTCGGGCACGCAGACCAACATGAACGTGAACGAGGTCATCTCGAACCGGGCGATTCAGCTCGCGGGAGGCGTCATGGGCTCGAAGGATCCCATACACCCCAACGACCACGTGAACATGTCCCAGTCGTCCAACGACACTTTCCCCACGGCGATGCACATCGCCGTGGTCGTGGAGATCACCGACCGACTGGTCCCGTCCGTGCGGCGTCTGCGCGACGCGCTCCACCGCAAGGCGACCGACTTCGTCGACGTCTGCAAGATCGGTCGCACCCACCTGATGGACGCGGTGCCGCTCACGCTGGGCCAGGAGTTCTCGGGCTACGTCGCCCAGCTCGACGCCGACCTTGAGAGGCTCCACCTCGTGCTCGGCGGGCTCTACGAGCTCGCGGCCGGGGGCAGCGCCGTCGGCACCGGCCTCAACACCCACCCCGAATTCGGCGAACGGGTGGCCGAGGTGATCGCCGCGCTGACCGGCAAGCCTTTCGTCACGGCGCCCAACAAGTTCGCCGCCCTGGCCGCCCACGACGCCCTGGTCTTCGCTCACGGAGCGATCAAGACGCTCGCCACGAGCCTCGTGAAGATCGCCGACGACCTGCGCTGGCTGGGGTCGGGTCCTCGCTCGGGCCTCGGCGAACTGCAGTTGCCCGAGAACGAGCCGGGTAGCTCGATCATGCCGGGAAAGGTCAACCCCACCCAGTCCGAGGCCATGATCATGGTCGCCATCCAGGTCTTCGGTAACGACGCCGCGGTCGCGATGGCCGGCTCGCGGGGCAACCTGGAGTTGAACGTCTGCAAGCCCGTCATCATCCACAACGTCTGCAACTCGATCGACCTGCTGACCGACGCCTGCGACCGGTTCCGCGAGTTCTGCGTGGAGGGTATCGAGCCTGACTACGAGCGGATCAAGCACCACCTCGACAACTCACTGATGCTCGTGACGGCCCTCAACCCCATCATTGGCTACGACAAGTCGGCCCTGGTGGCCAAGAAGGCCCTCAAGGAGCGCACCACCCTGCGCGAGGCCGCGCTCAGCTTGGGCCTGCTCTCGGCCGAGGAGTTCGACGCGGCGGTCGTACCCGAGAACATGACCCACCCGTGACGAGGCCGCCGCGCCTCGACGACGGCGCGGTAGCTGCGTGGCTCGGGAAGCACGGTCGTTGGAACCTCGAGGGCGGGCACCTCGTCGCCGAGGTGGTGACCCGCGACTACCCGAGTTCGGTGCGGATCCTCGACGCCCAGGTCGAGCTCGCCGAGCGCCTCGAGCACCACCCGATCGTGACCCTGGGCTGGTGCCATCTGCGCTTCGAACTCTGGACCCACGACCGCGGCGGGCTCACGAGACTGGACCTCGACTACGGCGAGGGTCTCGACGCGGTCCTCCTGGAGTTCTCGCCGTTCGTCGTCAGCTGACCGGCAGGTTCCAGAGCGCCATCCAGCGCGCGAGATCCTTCTCCATCGTGAGGTCGTCGCCGAGGAACGAGCGCACGCGTAGCTCGAACTCATTGTCGCGCGACGAGGGGCCGTTCGGGGCGAACGGGTAGAAGGTGCCCTGCTTCAAGAGGTAGACCAGGCGCACCGAGCCCTCGCCGGGCGGCGACTTGGGCACGAAGCCGAAGACGGCGCAGAGCAGCCGGGGTCCGAGCCCGTGCTCGACCATCGAGGTGTTCGCACTGTGGATCCTCGTAACGAGGTTCTCGAGGTCGGGGTCCTTGATGACGAGCCACCGAAAGCCCAGGTCGTCGGTGGAGATCGAGACCTTGTCCTGGTCGACCTGGTCGAAGTCGAGGAGCTGCTTGACGTCGTCGTCGGTGGTGATGGTCGACTCGCCGCTGCCGGACTTGAAGCAGAGACCGGCCTGTCCTGACGTGACGAGGTCGAGTTGGGTCTCGAGGGTCAAGGCGGCCGACGGCAGGGCGAAGAGGTTGTCGAGTTTGGGCGCCACCTGCTTCGTGCGGCCGAAAATCGTATCGCGAAGTCCCACTAGCCGTTCAGCTCGCGCTCGAGTTTGTTCAACTGGTCGAGGCGCTTCTCCAACGAGGGGTGCGTCGAGAAGAGGGACGCCGCCGTGCCGCTGGCCAGCGCCGGGGCAAAGAAGAAGGCGTTCATCGCCTCGGCGTGACGCAAGTCGGTGCGCGGGATCTTGCCCATGTCGCCAGTGATGTGCACCAGCGCACTCGCGAGCACACTGGGCTTGCCGATGAGGATCGCTCCGGACCGGTCGGCCGAGAGCTCGCGGGCGCGCGAGAGCGCCATCGTGAGCAGGTAGGCGATGATGTAGATAACGATCGAGATGACCCACGTGGCGAGCTCGAGCAGCACGGTCTGGTCGCCGTTCTCGCTGCGGTCGCCGCCCGAGAACATCGCCCCCCACATGGCCATGCGCCCGACCAGGCCGGCGAGCATGCCCACACCCGAGGCAATCGTCATCACCGCGACGTCGCGGTGAGCGACGTGGCTGAGCTCGTGGGCGAGCACGGCCTCGAGTTCCTCGTCGCTCAGTCGGCCCATCAGACCGCGCGTCGCGCAGATCACCGCGTGGCTGGGGCTGCGCCCGGTCGCGAAGGCGTTGGGGACGTCGATCTCGGCGACGCCCACGCGGGGCTTCTTCATGTCGGCGAGCAGGCAGAGCCGGTCGACGATTTCGTGGAGCTTGGGTTCCTCCTGGGGCGTCACCTCGTGGGCCCGCATCGAGAACATGGCAATCTTGTCCGAGAAGTAGTACTGGGAGAACAGCAACGCCCCCGCGATCACGACGACGATGAGGGTCGAGACACCCAGGCGGATCATGACCGTCACGATGATGGCGTAGAGCAGGACGAGCGCGAGGCCCGTCATGAACATCCGAGCGTCGAGGCCGCGGTCGGTCTCGATCTTCGTCTTGGCCATTATTGGGCCTCGCCCGACGGCAGCTCGGTGGTGGCGCCGCTCGACATCTGCGTCTTCATTGCCGCCAGCTGGGCGTCGATGTCCGATGTGCCCTTGGCCTTGTCGAGCTGGGCCTGGATGTCGTCGTTGGTGCTCGTGAGGTCCGTCAACGCCCCCGAGGCCAGGAGTTCGTCGAGGGCGCCGCTGCGCGCCTGCATCTCGGCGACCTTGTCCTGGGCGCGCTGCATCGCCGCGCCGGCGTCGCCCATCGAGGTGGAGATCCCGCTCACGGCCTCGCTGATGTGCGCGGACGCCTCCGCCGCGGTGTAGGTGGCCTTGATGGTCTCCTTCTTCGTGCGGAAGGCCTCGACCTCGACCTGGAGGCGCTGGGCGGTGTCGATGAGCTTCTGCTCCTGTTCGGCAATCGTGGCGTGCTGGACCTCGAGGTCCTTCAACTGAGCCGAGATGGCCTCGCGGCGCGTCAGCGCCTCGCGCGCGAGCGGCTCGTTGTTCTGGGCCAGGGCGGCCTTGGCCTGCTCGGCCAGCTTGTCGCCCTGACTCTTCAACTGCTCGGCTTGGATCTCGACGCGCTTGCGCGCAGTGGCGACGTCGGCGACGGCCCGCTTCACCTTGGTGAGGTTGTCGAGCTGCTGTTCGTAGGAGAGGTCCAGTGTCTGGCGCGGGTCCTCGGCCTTGTTGAGGGCCGAGTTCGCCTTGGCCTGAAATAGTGTGCTGATGCGCTTCATGACTCCCATCGGGGGTCCTCCTTCGTTACCTGACCAGACTAGGGGCGCTCACCGGTCGCGAGCGACCGAAATCGGCCCCGCTGACTCTAAGAAGATTGTTAACTTCGCGGCAGGTCGCGGTCCTGGGCGCTGGCCTGGGCCGCGAGCTCATTGCGGTAATCGGCGAGGGCGTCCGCGAGACCCTCGTCGCCGAGCGAGAGTATCCGCAGCGCCAGCAGCCCCGCGTTGGCCGCCCCGTTGATCGCCACGGTCGCCACCGGCACGCCGCGCGGCATCTGGGCGATCGAGAGTAGCGAGTCCATGCCGTCGAGGCGCGCCAGCGCCACCGGCACGCCGATGACGGGAAGCGTCGTCACTGCGGCGAGCATGCCAGGAAGATGGGCCGCACCGCCCGCGCCAGCGATGAGGACCTTCAGTCCCCGCGCGCGCGCCGCCGTGCCGTACTCGAGCATGGCCTCGGGGGTGCGGTGGGCGGAGACGACGTGGACCTCATGAGTCACGCCGAAACGCTCGAGGATCGTAGCGGCGTCGACCATGACCTCGTGGTCCGAGGCGCTGCCCATGACGATTCCGACGACTGGCGCCACTATGTCTCCCACGTCTTGGTGCCGTACGCTCGCGCGCTCTCCCATGCTGTCACGTGGGCCGAGTCTCCATCGTCACCCACGACGGTCACGTGCCCGAGCTTGCGGCCCGGTCGCCAAGACTTGCCATAGTCGTGGACGTGGGCGCCCACGACGGCCCGGGCGGCGTCGATCGAGCCGGGCTCGCCGCTGCCGACCACGTTCACCATCACCGCTGCTCGCGTCGCCGGCTCGGTCGAGCCGAGGCCGCGCCCACTTACCGCGAGCAAGTGATTCGTGAACTGGCTGTCCACGGCGCCCTCGATGGTCCAGTGAGCGGTGTTGTGGGGGCGAAGCGCCACCTCGTTGACGAGGAGGCCCCGGCTCGTGAGGAAGAGCTCAACGGCGACGACGCCAACCGCGCCACAGAGCGTGGCGATCTTGCGCGCGAGCCATAGCGCCTCGCCGGCGACCCCGTCGTCGACGACGGCGGGGTAGCGCACTTCGACGCACATGCCGTCCGCTTGGACCGTGGTGACTAGCGGGTAGGCCCCGAAGGTGCCGTCCACGCCGCGCACGCCGACCAGGGCCAACTCGGCCAGCAGTGTAAGCCGCTCCTCGACGACGACGCTCGAGGTCGCGGCGAAGCGTTCGATCGCGGCGATCGCCTCTTCGCGGCTCGACGGGAAGGCTACCCCGCGCCCGTCGTAGCCGCCGCGGGCGGCCTTCACGACGGGCAGACCGACTTCGTCGAGGAAGGCTTCCAGCAGCGGGTCGCTCGGCGAGCGCACGACGAGGAATCGCGGCACAGCGATGCCCGCCGCGTCGAATGCACGACGCTGATGACCCTTGTCGACGGCGAAGGCCAGGGCGACCGCGCCGGGACGCACGGTGACGCCCCGGGCTTCGAGATCAGCGACCTGATCGAGGTTGACTAGCTCGTGATCAAAGGTGACGACGTCGACACGCTCGCACAACTCATCGAGCGCGACGGGGTCATCTGGCGCGCCGATGATCGCGTCGTCGCACGTGGCGATTGCTGCGTCCTCGCTCGACGCGGCGAGGACGGTGAGGTTTACCGCCGCATCGTGGGCCGCCTCGCCCAACATCCGAGCCAGCTGTCCACCCCCCACGACGCCGACCCTGACTGGGGCGGTAAGTTGAGTGACGTTGGACACGCCCGTTACGCTAGCGGTCGATCAAGGAGGGCCAACTGTGGACATCGCCATCGGACTCGGCCTCGACGGACCGCTCGAGAGGACGATCGAGTCCGCAACTCAGTTGCGCCGGCGGGGTTTCACGCGGATGTGGTCGTCGCAGATTTTCGGCCCAGATGCGCTGACCGTGTTCGCCATTCTCGGACGCGAACTTCGCGACGTCGACCTTGGGACGGCGGTTGTCCCCGTCCAGCCTCGCCACCCGTCGATGCTCGCCGCGCAGGCCCGAACTGTGCAAGAGGCCATTGGCGGACGGCTGTCGCTCGGGATCGGACTCTCGCACAAGCCCATGGTCGAGCAGGTATGGGGACTACCGTTCGACCGGCCGGCCAGTTATATGGAGGAGTACCTCGCGGCGCTCGCGCCCGTGTTGCGCGGCGAGAACGTCAGCGCCAAGGGCGAACGCGTGAGCATGGTCGCCACCGGAACGTGGGGCCCGAAAGTGGTCGCCAGCCCCAGCCTCCTCGTGGCGGCCCTCGGGCCCAAGATGCTCGAGATGGCCGGCACCGTGACTGACGGGACCCTGCTCTGGATGACGGGGCCCAAGACCATCGCGTCGCACGTGACCCCGACGATCAACGCCGCCGCCGCTAAGGCCGGCCGGCCGTCACCACGCATCGTGTGCTCCCTGCCGATCTCGGTGACCGGCGACATCGAGGGCACTCGGGCGAAGGTGAACGAGACGCTCGCCATCTACGGCACGCTGCCCAGTTACCGCGCGATGCTCGACCGCGAGGGGGCCGAGGGACCGGCCGACGTCGGCCTGTTCGGATCGCGTCAGCAGGTGCTCGACCAACTCCGCGCGCTGGCGGACGCCGGGGTCACCGAGTTCTCCGCCTCGATGACGGCGAGCCCCGAAGATCGCGACGCCACCTACGACGCGCTGATCGAGTATTCGACGCTCTAGCTCTCCCACCGACGGACGTGGCGACCTCGAGGTCGGAGAGGACCTAGTACGGAACCTGGGTGTGCTTGAACTCGTTGAGCTCGGGCTCGAGCTCCATCAACGTGAGGAGCGACTCGATCACCCGGATTGAGACCTTGGCGTCCCCACTGGGCTCGGTCATGTAGCGCACGAACGTGGCGGCGCCGTTGACGACGAATGTCGGCACGCCAAAGGCCTCGTAGCGCTCGAAATCGTGGTAGCTCGCCCCGATGACGCCGTAGGGTCGCCGGGACGCGAGGTCGTCGCGGACCCGGTCCACATCGACGCCGACCTTATCGAGTACTACCGAGACCTCGTCGAAGGTCGTGAGGCGCACGCCGCCGCCGTGGCGCGCGAGGAAGAGGGCCTCGTGGGCATCGAAAAAGAGGTCGGGCTGGTGGTCGCGCACCGACACGCTGGCCGCCAGCGCCAGCAGCGCGTCGTCGCGGGTCGGGTCATCCCACACGTCGGGTGCCGACTCCTCCTTGTAGCCCTGGCTCAGCGTCCACGGCACGAAATTCACCGTGAAGTCGGCGCCGGCGCGCAGCGCGGCGATCACGTGGAGGTGGATGTTCTTGGCGAACGGGCAGCGATAGTCGTAGGAGAGGTCGAAGGAGGTCACGGCCCCAGCCTAGGGATTAGCGAGAGGGAACCGGGACGCCGCTCGACTTGCACACCGTCTTAAACGAGCAGAAGCGACAGGTGTTCAACGACGGCGTGGCGGGGAACTCGCCGTCGTCGTAGTAGCGATTGATGCGCTCCCACGCGTTGGCCGCTGACCGCGAACGCGCCTGCACAACGACGTCGGTGACCGGTCGTTCGATCGCCTCGCCCTTGGCGACGTAGAGCAGCCGGATCGAGGCCGGCTGCTCGCCGAGTTTGGCGGCGCAGAGCGCGGCGTAGAGTTCGGCGTTGGCGAACGTCTGGGAGTCGTAGTTGCGATTGGGCAGCCCTCCGGTCTTGTAGTCGACGATGGTGAGACTCCCGTCGGCGTTGCGGTCAAGCCGGTCGAGGATTCCGAACAGAGGCGCCCCGTCGATGGTGACTCCGAGGCGCAGCTCCACCCCCTCGCTGGTGACCTGACTCGGGTCCTCCATCTCGAAGTACGTAGCGATGATCGATTCGGCCTCGACGAGCAGTTTGGCCAGCATGGCATCGTCTAAGGCGATCTCGGCGCGCACGTCCTCGGTGAGAATTACCTCGACGGCGGGCTCGACGAAGTCCCGAGCCCGTTCGATCGTGCGCTCGGGGGCGTCGAGGAGGAAGAGCTGCTCGAAGACGTAGTGGACGAACCTCCCCTTAGCCGAGGCGTACGAGGCCGGCTGGGGGAGGCGCTCGACCGACGCGTACTGGTAACGACGGGGACAGGCCTGGAAGTCGGCCAGTCTCGAGGGCGAGAGCGACTTGGGCAGCGGCTGTTCGAATGACATGGCCCCACCGTACGGCACCACTGTGACGGTCGGGCTCGGAAGGTCCCGCCGACTAGAAATGGAGGGTGAAGCAACGTCCGGTGGTGAGCCGTCACGGGAACAAGGTTCGCTCGAGCCAGTGGCACGGCGTGAAGTCCGGTGACGCCGTTGTTGTCGACGGCGCGAGGGGGCGTCAGCACTGGGTGTTCGTGGCACACGTGGTGAACGAGGCGACCGACGAGGAGTGGGTCGAGGTGCGCGGCGGTCGCGTCGGCGAGGCCAAGGGGAGGTCCTTCCGTCCCGAGGCGATCTACCCGAGCGGTGCCCAGCGGGGAACACGACTCGTCGGACTGTCGCTCTTCGAGGCGCCGCAGTTGCCGATCCCCTGAATCCGACCGGTCGGCGACCTCGCCCGACGGACTGAGCGGTCGACGTCCCGGCGCCTCGGAGACGTCGAGGGACTGAGACGGCTGCACCTCAAAATGGGTCATCGGGTCCGATCGATGGTTCGTGACGGGACCGGCACGGATGGTAGGGACCATGTGAAGGTCTCAGTATCAAAGGCGTGTCGATAGGGCGCTCAAGATATTTGACCCGCCGGATTTGGACTATTGGGACCGAGGGCGCCGGCGATGGGACTTCAATCGCGAGGTCGTCCGCCGGAGGCGAAATTGGGAGCTCTTGGGGACGACATGATGGGCCTGTGCCCTGAGTGGCCGGGCGTCGAAAACGAAGAGCAACGTCGAGATCACCTGCAACGTGGGAGTGCCGCACATCTTGGCTCCGTGTGGAACAGACCAAGCACCAGGGCGAGGGGAGTTGCCGCACAAAGTTCCCCTACGGGAGGTTCTGACGTGACGTCGTCCGACCGAACAAGCGATGGGGTGCACCATCAGTAGGTTGTTAGGAGTGCTCGACGGGAGCCAGGTATGACCACTATGCAAGGACGAAGAACCATCAGAGAACTGATGCTCTCGGCGGTGCTCGTCACCCTGTTCGTGAGTTTCCCCGTCAGCCTCGTTCACGTCGGATGATCAAAGGCGGCGGGTATTTTGACAGCCTCTCCACCGTGCACGACTACCCAGTTGTCACTGCGTTTCGGTGCCCAGATGTCCCCGGCGACGGGCGAACATGCCTTGACTTTGACTCTTACGAACGAGAGTGAAAAATACTGCCAATTGCTTGGCTATCCCACGCTGAGGTTCTACACCGCGACGGGGCGAGTATTGCCCTTCACTTACCACCGCGTGAGCCAGTACTTCCCGCGTATCGTCCCTCAACTGGTCGGATTGAAGCCGGGGAAACGTGGTTACTTCGAGGTCGCCAAGTATCGATGTGATAGGGGTGACCTCATGTCGCCGTCGATTATCACGGTGGCACTGGCACCGTCCGCAGGCGCATCACTGACCACGAAGCTTCCGCCCTCACCGAGAGTCGGACTCTTGATGTACTGCCGGGGCGGCGTCAAAGACCCCGGTCAGTTGGTGGGCGTGTCACCGATCGTGGCAACTCAGCGAGAACTGGGGTTCTAGGACGAAGGAGTGGCGTGTGGCCAAAGCCCTCCTCACCTACTGACTTTTTCCGGAGTCTTATGAGGCCCACTCAATCTCGCCGGGGACCTCCCCAGCAATGTCGTTAGTGCCGGCGTCCGGTCGAACGTTTGGTGGTGGGTGTCTTCACCGCCGGGGTGATTGACGATTCGCCGATCTGAAAACGGGCTACCGGCTAGTTACGTAGTGGACGCTAAGGGGCGCGCCGCGGCCTCGCACAACTAGGCAACGGCCGCCAGGTGGTGCGGGACAATACTGACGCGAGCCCGTCCGGCCGTGATCGCCCTCAGGTCCAGGCCGTATCGATTGAGTCCCGCCTCCGGCACGTAGGCGACGAGCGTTACGCTGGTCCCATCGCCCTGGTCGGTCCTCACCACCCGACCCCGACGGGGCTTAAGGTCATTAAGCACCTCGCCCAGGCACTCGGTCGGGAAGGTGGCCGTGACCTCCATGACGCGCTCGAGCACATTAGTGCCGGCCGCCTCGAGGGCCGCCTTCAGCCCCACTGAGCCCGCCGTGTCGAAGGCCGCCTCGGACGAGTCGACGCTATGAAACTTTCCGTCCAACAATGTCACCCGAAGTCCGACGACCGTGTGCCCCTTCGGCCCCCCGTGGGCCATCGCCTTCTCGACGCCGTTGCGCACCGCATTGATGAACTGGCGCGGGACCGCGCCGCCGACGATAGCGTCGACGAACTCGAACGGCGCATCGTGCTCGATCGGCTCGACCTTCAGGGTTACCACCGCAAACTGGCCGTGGCCGCCGGTCTGCTTCTTCACGCGGCCCTCGCATTCGCGCGCTGCCATGATTGTCTCGAACAGTTGCACGTCCGGGATCGCCGTCGCGACCTCGACGTTGAATCGACGACGCAGCCGCTCCAGGGTCACCTGCAGGTGAATGTCGCCCATGACGTCGACGACCAACTTTCGCGAAACAGGGTCGTGACGGACCCGCAGGGACGGGTCCTCCTCGGAGAGTCGGTGCAGGGCCGTCGCGATCTTGTCGTCGTCATCGTGCGACGTGCTCGCGAGCGCCACCGACATCGCGGGCGTGACCGCCTGCGCCGGCACGGGAGAGATATTGAGACCCTTCTTGGCCAGCAGGTCGCCCGCAATCACGTCGCTGAGCTTCGCGACGGCGACGACGTCGCCGGTGAGCGCTCGCTCGACCGGGACAAGTTTGGTCCCGAAGAGGTGATTGAGTCCGTGAAGGCGCTCGTCGGACTTCGTCCTCGTATTGGTGAGGACGAGGTCGTTCGTGATGGTGCCCGAGATGACCTCCATGATTACGATGCGTCCGACGTATGGGTCGACGACGACCTTGAAGGCCCGCATGATGGGATCACCGTGGGGGTCGCGCTCAAGGAGGACCTCATTGCCGCCGGCGACCGCCGGAATCGGGCGACTGATGGCGATCTCGTCCAGCAGGGTCGCGAGACGGTCGACACCAAGGCCCCGCGTGGCCGATCCGCAAGTGACCGGCACGATGCGCCCCTCGATCATGAGCACGCTGAGGACCGACTCGAGTTCCTCCATCGTCGGGATGTCGCCCTCGAGGTAGCGCTCGGTGAGCGTGTCGTCGGCGACCACGATCGCCTCGAGGAGGCTCGAGCGCACGCGGGCCTCGAGGTCGGCGAGATCTGCGGGCACCGGCCCGCGTCGCGGGCCCTGTGCGTCGTAGGTGATGGCCTCGTCGGCGAGCAGGTCGACGACGCCCTGGAAATCCGCGCCCTCGCCGATCGGCAGCTCGAGGGGCGCGAGCGTCGGGCCCACGAGCTGTTCGAGTCCCCGCAGGGTCGACTCGAAGTTCGCCCGATCGGCGTCGAGGGCGTTGACGAAGATCACGACGGGGACCTGGGCCTCCTGGGCGAGTTTCCACGTTGAGACGAAGTCGGCCTGTACGCCGTCGACCGCGCTCACGACGAGGACCGCGACGTCGGCCACGTCGAGGGCCCGCTCGACCTCTCCGGAGAAGTCGATCAGTCCGGGCGTGTCGAGCAGCGTTAGTTTGTCCTCGCCGACCCAGACGGGGGCCATCGCGATGCCGAGGGACATCTGGTGACGTCGCTCCTCCGGGTCATTGCCACAGAGCGAGGTGCCGGCGTCGACTCGCCCGGGCCGTTCCAGACCGCCAGTGGCGACGACGAGGGCCTCGAGGAGTGACGTCTTGCCCGCGCCATTTCGACCGATGAGAGCGACGGTTCGTGCTTTAGGGTGGCTGGGGGCGATGACCATTGGCACCTCGAATCAAATGTGTGTTGGCCCTAACGTACTCCGCGTTGCCCGCCGAGCGGGCTGGATTCTCCGGGTTGGAACTTCAAGCGATTCCGGGGCACCGGGACGTGGTGCGCGAACCCTCGAGAGGGCTCCGGGCTACTCGCGAGTGGCGCAACGCCCAGCGAGGCGCTCGATCCGCTGGCGTTCGACCGGCGTAGTGTTCGGGTCGACCTTGCGGGCCTCGGCGACCGGCGCCAACCACTCGCGGGCGTTTTCGCGATCGGACGCTGCGAGGAAGCTACGTACCAGTTGGAAACGACCGACGGCGCCGGTGAACCGCGCGAACGGCGATCCGGGGATCGTTGAGGTCGCCATGATGATCCACGACTGGGCGACGTCCGCGTCGGCGGGACCGGCCGATACGTTCGAGAAGTCGATGACGAAGGGACCGGCTGAGGTCATCATGACGTTGTCCGGGTGGAAGTCCAGGTGAAGGACGCCCCGTCGCTGGCCGAACCGGGTCGGCATCGAGGCGAGCGGCTCGATAGCGTGCAGGCGTTGCTGCAGGCGGGCCAGCAGCCTCGCCAGCTCGGCGATCCGCCACGGTTGACGGCCGAGCGTCCTCAGCATCGTGACGCCGTCGAGGCGGGCCATGACGAGGTCGGGTCCGGCTACGTCGTAGACCTCGGGAACGGGGTAGCCGTTCGACGACAGGTACGTCATCGCCTCGGCCTCGGACGCGGCGTCGTGTCCGTCGCGGTAGCGACGCAAAACCCGGCCGGGTTCCAGTGCGTAGACGTCGGCCGATCGCCCCCGGCCGATGAGTTCGCCCGGTTCAATAGTCACTCGCGAAGGATACCTACGATGGGAGGTCTGCTCGCCTGACCCTAATAGGACCTAGCTTCGTTCTGAGTGCACCACTGCTTGGTGCGATGTCTGGTGGTGCGGCGAGAGACCGGAGGGATGGGCGTGTCAAGCGGTCGCGAGTTGTACGGGGTGTTGCCCGTCGTGTCGACGCCGTTCGACGACGACGGGCGAATCGACGAGAGGTCGCTCGTGACCGAACTCGAGTGGGTGTTGGACCAGGGCGTGAGCGGGCTCACGACGGGGATAGTCTCCGAGGTGCTCGCGCTCAGCCCACTGGAGAGGCGACGACTTACCGAAGTCGTCGTCGGCTTCGCGCTCGACCGGGGCGCGCTCTCGATTATCAGTTGCGGCGCCGAGCGCGTCGAGGACGCGGTGGCGTACGCTCGTCACGCCGAGCGCACCGGTGCTGACGCCGTGATGGCGATTGCGCCAGTAGAGGTCAGCCTCGACGCAGAGGCCACGTTCCGGTACTTCGCCGAGGTCATCGAGTCAACCGCGTTGGGCGTGGTGGTCCAGGACGCCAGCGGCTACGTGGGACGGCCCCTCGGCATCGAGCTCCAGTCGCGCCTCCACGAGACCTACGGACCGCGGTTGTACTTCAAGCCCGAGGCGCCACCGCTGGGACAGCGTCTCTCGATGCTGCGCGACGCCACCCGCGGCGAGGCCCGAGTGTTCGAAGGTTACGGGGGTGCCGCGCTGGTCGACAGCTTCCGCCGGGGGGTGGTGGGCACGATGCCCGGCGCCGAAGTCTGTTGGGCAGTACAGCACATGTGGACAGCGCTGAAGGCGGCCGACTGGGTGAGCGCCTACGCCGTCAACGATCCGCTCGGCCTCCTCATCGGGCTCCAGACGTCGATTGACTCGTTCGTCGCGGTGGAGAAGCACATACTGGTGATCCAAGGCGTGATTGCGTCCACTCGGGCGCGCCCGTCGTCGGGTTACGTGCTCGACGAGGAAACTCGTGACGAGGTGGACCGTCTGGTGGCCCGCTTGAGGTCCGTGGTCGCGCTAGCTCACTGATTGTCATGCGAGCACGCCGGTGGCGTCGTGAGGGGACTGGCCGGACCTCCACTTCACCTGATTTATCCCCGCTCACCACTGCGAGATCGGCAGTCGTTCAAGTGTCATGAAACGTGGGCATAGCGGGGATTAGTGTCCGAGGGAAACGTTAGGAATGATGACGACACCGTCTCGGTCCGACTCGCGCCGACACCCCTTTGGGGCCCTCGGCGTTGCCCTCGGTGTCCTTCTCGCCGCCTTCTCGATGGTGGGAGCGACGACGCTCGTCGCTGGAGCCCTGGGCTCGCGCGTAGGCGGGCAGACCACCACCACGACCTCCGTGGGGACCACTACCACTACGTCGTCGACCGGTGGGCCGACCACCACCACGACGTCGACGAGTGTGCCGACCACCACCACGACGCAACGCAAGGTGACGACCACGACGGTGAGGGTCACTCACCCGTCGACCACCACCACAGGAACCACCCCGACGATCGGGCCGACCACCACTTCAAAGCCGACCACGACGAGTGGTGCTACGACGACGTCAACCGTTGCGCCGACCACCACCACGACGAGGGTCACCTCGTCGAGCGGTCGCCTCTCCATTCACATCGTCGCGAGCGCCGGTGCCGCACTCGTTGATGGAAGAATCTTGGTCCGCGGGGCCGGCCTGCTGCCCGGTTCCACGGCGTCCATCATTGTCCACTCAACACCCGTCCTGATCGCGGGGGCGCCCGTCGACGGTCGAGGCCGATTCTCGATCGGCCTCACCATGCCCGCGAAGCTGGCAGTGGGACCCCACCACATCGTCGTGACCGGCCTGTCCGCGGCAGCCCGCCACGTCTCGGCCCAGGAGTCCTTCACCGTGGCCCAGGGCGGCCTGTTTGGAACGGTCGGCGCGATCCCGCCGGGCCCCCTGGCTGGCTACGTCAGCTTCGACCCGAGTTCGGCCCCTCTTTCCTTGCTCGTCCTGTTTGCCGGACTCTCCGTCGTCATCGCCGCAGTGGGGTCGGTGCTGCGTCCGGGAAGACGGGGCAGTCGGTCGCGCAATGCTCGCGAGAGCTATCTCGAGGACGTCGAGCTTGAACGCGAAGAACGCGATGTCTCGGGCGGCTCACGTGGCGACCGCTCATGGACGTGGCGGTGGCCCGGCACTCCACACGTGGACCAGTGGAGCCGCCTCCTACCGTCGCGGATCTCCTCGATCTCCCCGGTGGCCGGGCGAGTGGCCGTCGACGGGGACTACTTGCGATCGATGTTCGGTAGCGCGTGGCTGGTGGCGTGCGCGGCATCGATCGGGTTGGGGCTCGACGCCGCCGCGCGAGTCGGCTGGTACGCGGTCCCGCCACCGCTGAACCTGTTCCTCGCGATTCTCGGCGTCAGCGTCCTCGATGCGACTCTCGGGTATCTGGCGGGCCTGGCGTTCGTCTTCGGCGCGATTATCGCCGGTCACGTTGCGACGGCGTCGCAGTGGCGCGAGGCGGCGGGCCTCGTCCTCGTCTGGTTCGCCGTCCCGCTCGCCGCCTCCGCGTTGCGTCCACTGCGTCGCAACGTGCATCGCACGATCGACGGACTCTGGGAGCGATCGGCCGACCTGGTGCTGGCCGGCCTGTTCGGCGCGTGGGCGGCGACGAAGATGACGGCGGCCCTCTCCGGCCTCGCGGGCTACCGACTGCCCATTGGTCATGACGTGACCGTCGTAGCGCTCTGGACGGTCGGCTTCCTGGCCCTGCGCATCGTGATCGAGACCGTCGCGGCGCACCACTATCCACGACGCCTTGCGACCGTCCACCACGAGGGCGAGCTCGAATCCGGATCCCTTCAGGTTGGCCTCTCGCTGGTCGTCCAGATCGCCGTCTTCGTCTTCGTCGCGACGGCCTTCCTAGGCGTGAACTGGGCAATCTACGCGGGCACCGCGGTCTTCTTCGCCCCGCTAGTGCCCTGGCTGTTCGCGGACCGGATCTCGAAGAGCCGACTCGTCACGAAGTGGATACCTCGCGGAGTTACGAAGTGGTCGTTCGTCATCGTGGCGGGCCTCGCGCTCGCCGCCCTGCTCAAGCACTTAGTCACCGGCGACGTCCAACTCGTGCGAATCGGATTCGTGCTCCTGGCGTTGCCCATCGTAATCTGCTGGTCCCTCGAACTATTCGAAGAGGTTTCCGACCTCGTCGTCGACGAGTCGGCGCCCGCCACGCTGCCGCCACGATCGATCCCCACGGGACGACGAAAGTGGCTGCTGCGCTACACGGGAGTGGCGCTACTCGTGCTGACGGTCGTCGTCGTTCACGGCGTCTCGTAGGAAGCGAACGCGAAACCTCCGGCGGTCACCGTTAATCAAGCATTGACGGCCCTACGGTCCAAGGGAGCGAATTCGAATCGGCCTTGAATCTGGTCTGCCAAACGGGGTCAAGCGCGTGGAGGGGAGTCAGCAGAAGAACTCTGGGCCCGGCGAGGACTGCGCTTTCGTGACCAGATTCGTTGGCTTAGAAGAATTGCCACACGATTAGCGGTGAATTCTCATGCCGTCAACTTCGAGGAGCAACTTCGAACATCTGGCATCGTAAGGTTCCGCTACGTCCAGTCCGCCACAACACACTGCGCCGACCTCAATTCCCCCAGCGACGTCTACTATATAACGTCCAATATGGACGTCGCCCAAGCCATGCTTCGAGAGCGCCCCGCCGCCTAATTCCCTCCGGTGGCGGTCACCGGTCTCTACGAGACCTCGATCTCCTTGCTCGCCCAACCCCGGCCGCTCGCCGTCGCGCGGCGAACAAAGTCTCGGCCAGAGGACCGCTCGTGTAGGGATGTGGACGCGCGAACGTGACAAGTGATCTGCAACGCCAACGCATGGACGACTACTCCAATCGTCGACCCTGAAGGGATACTCGAGAAGTTTGGCGTCTCCTCTAGATCGGTGTTCTCAATCTTGCAGATTGCTGAAGTCGAACTTCGTGACGTCTCAGATGAATCCGCGTCACTAATGATTCGCACCGGAAAATCTCTCGGCCAACGCGACTAACAGATTTCGCCCAACGAACGAACAAATAATGTGGGAAATCCATAAAACCTGAAAATATCAGTGACACGCACGTTCTTGTCGCGAATGAAGTGACTGAGGATCGGACTCCCCGGACCTTTCTGAGGGGGGTTGCAAATGATCAGTACCAGACCAACGGCCACTCGACTCAATTCGCGCAGCATTCATCTGGCCGGCTCGTGCTCGACGCGTTAATCCTTGCTGCTGGCCAGGGGTCGCGGCTGGAAGTAAGGGGCCCCAAGTGCCTTGTCCAGGTAGGTGGCCGCACACTGTTGGACCATCAGCTCGACGCGATTGATCGAGTGGGCGCCGACCGTGTCACCTTGGTGGTCGGGTTCGAGCACGATCAGGTCGAGGATGCGGCCAAGGGCAGGGCGCAGATCGTCCTGAACGAGCGCTACGCCGAGACCAACAGCCTGTACTCGTTCTGGCTAGCCCGCAACGCGGTTGATGGTGACCTCCTAGTCCTGAACAGCGACGTGTTCTTTGCCCCGGAGCTACTGAGCGACCTGGTGGCGGTGGCAGGTAGCGCCATCGCCTTCGACTCCAGCTCAGGGAACGAGGACGAGCATATGAAGGTAAACGCCCAGCGAGGCCGACTCATGCGGTTGAGTAAGGACCTGCCCCCGACGGACAGCCATGGTGAAAGCCTCGGGGTGCTGCACCTGAGACGGCCGGCGGCGCGGGCCGCGTTCAGCGCCGCGGGGTCGTACGTTGGCCGTGGGCGCTGTGATCACTGGGTCACGGCGGCGTTTAACGAGGTAGCCCGCGGCCACTGGGTTTCCTGTGTGGATGTGGCCGGTCAGCCTTGGGTGGAGATCGACTTCCCCGAAGACCTTGATCGCGCGAGAAACCACACCTGGCCAGCCATCGCCGCCCTAAGGCGGGTACATGGTTCGCCTGAGGGCCGGTGGTCTTCATTGATGGAACCCGACGAGATGGAAGAGGTAGGGACATGACCCGCATCCTGTTCACCGGCTATGCCCCTGTTCACTTCGTGTGCTTCCGGCCACTGTTCGAGGCACTTCAAGCCGACCCGAACATCGAGATGCTGGTCTCAGGGGGGGTGCCCACGACTGACGACGCGCTTCGACCTCATCGGGACGCGGCCGCCATGTACTCCTCGTTCGACCTGCCCGCCGGGACTGTTGTCGCTGCTGACGACCTGCCCGACCTGGACGTCGACGTCTTGGTCTCAGCGAGCACCAAGCCGCTGAAACCAGGCAGTTACCAGCAGAGCGTTCAGATCTTCCACGGCCTCTCGTTTCGCAACCGGGCAATTCGTAGTGTCAACACTACCTACGACCACTACATGATGCTCGGCCCGTACATGCGCCGCACGTTCGAGCGACGCGGCATCATGCCTCCCGGCGACCCCCGCGTCGCAGAGATCGGCTTCCCCAAGACCGACCGGCTCGTCAACGGCAGTCTCGACCGGTCGTCGGTACTGGGTGACATCGGCTTCTCCGGTGCGCGGCCCGTAGTGATGTTCGCCCCGACGGGCGCCCACGGCAACGCGATGGAGTTGTTCGGCGAAGAGCTGATCAAGGCGTTCGCTGCGTCCGACGAGTACGACCTACTGGTCAAGCCGCACGACCACCCCAAGGCGTCTATTAACTGGTTCGAGCGGCTCGCTCACCTCGAGGGAGAACACGTCCGGCTACTGCGCTGCTTCGACTCGGTCCCGGCGATGTTTGTCTCAGACGTGTTGATCAGTGATGCCTCTTCCATCGCCAATGAGTACCTGTTGCTCGACCGCCCCCTGATCTTCATCGACGTCCCGGCCCTGCTCGCCTCGGCAGCCGGCGAAGATGACCGACTCGACCTGGACACGTGGGGGCGCAAGGGCGGCACCGTGGTTAGCGAAGTGGCAGAGACCCAACGGGCCGTCGCCGACGGGCTCGCGAACCCGCAAGCCCAGTCGCCGATCAGGACGGCCATAACCCGCGATCTGTTCTACAATCCGGGTACCGCGACCGACGCCGCACGGACCTGGTTTCGGAAGGAGGTCCGGCTGAGCGCATGAAGCAACTACGCAAGACGCTTCGCCGCACACGCGCGGCCTACCGGGATTTGGCCCCCTACGGCAGGCCGCACCGGCGATACCTGTTCAGGGGGGCAGTAGCGACATTGGTCCTCGTGGCCGCACGGCTGGCCTTCCCGTGGCCGCTGCGGGGTCTGATGATGATCGTCTTTCACAAAAACAAGACCACCGGTCGCGCTCAGGTTGTTCTCCACCTCATCCCACGGATAGGCGACCCCGTCCTGTGGCTGATCGGAGCCTTCGTGCTGATCATCCTCTTGTGGGGGGTGGCCGAGTCACGCCAGCGACTGGCGTTCACCCGCTACGCAGTGGGCCTCACGTCCGACCTACGCAGCGACGCAATCGGACGCGTGTCCGGCCAGGCCGCCCTTGGCGCTGCCCCCGGTGACCTGATCTCTACCGTCACCGGGGACACCGGTCGGGTCAAAACGGGAATCAAGTCGATTCTGATTAGCATCTCACGCAATGGTGCCTTCTTCCTGGGGGTCGCGGTGATCGTCACCGTCATCGATCCCTTGGTCGGGATCGTCTACCTCGTAGGCGGTCTGGCCACTGTGCTCGCCGGAGCGTGGGGTGCTTCAAGGTCCTCGCCCATCATTCGACGCTCGCGCGAGCGCGAAGGCACGCTGGCCGGAGAGCTGCACCGCCACCTGGCCGACCAGACTGAGCTGAGCTTCGCACCGCGTAGCGATCGTAAGCCCGACTCCAAGGTGACCCGCGTGGAGGGCCTAACCACCTTTATCGTTCACGCCATCCTCGCGGCAACCACCTGCGCAATGCTCTATTTGACCATCAACGACGGCCGCACCGGCAAGCTGTCGCCGGGCGCGGTGTTCACGATCCTGGCCTACGTCCTGCTCATGCACAACAAGACCGTCGGTCTGGGCCGCAGTATCGCCCGGATCGGCCGGGTACAGCCCAGCGCCGAACGCATCGCCACCCTCGTCAAACCACGACTGAAGCCACCAACCCCCGCGCTGACCTCGCTTGATCCGGACCAGCCCGCGGCCGGTACCGAAGCCCCCACCAACGACCAATTCGCCAACAAGGAGACTTGAAGCAGATGCTTGCGACCACCTCCAGATTCCATGGGCGGATTGCTGGAGATGTTTGAAACTAGCCGGAATGTGGTTTTTCAATTATCACCCCTTGAAGCGGGTGACGGTGAGAGCGGGTGACGGGGATCGAACCCGCATGGCCAGCTTGGAAGGCTGGAGCTCTACCATTGAGCTACACCCGCGTGCCCCTTCG
>JAYVZV010000025.1:0-20044 GCA_043782995.1 Acidimicrobiales bacterium
CAGGGGCACGTAGAGCCGAGAATTCAGTGTTCGGTCCGTGAGGTCCAGTTCGACGTCGGACACCGACTCGACGGTCTCCGCGTCGCCACCGATGTCGTCCGATAGCCGCCGGTACTCTCTCCGCCGCTCCGCGAGGCTCCGCAACGAGGGGTGCTCGACCGGCGTCGCGAGCGCCGCACGCACGAACGGTTCCAGCGCCGGATGAACCATGCCCACCTCCTTGGCAAGAGACTATTCGCGGCGCCCCCGGGGCCGCCGGCAAGCCGTCCGGTCTCCGTCATCAAGCTCGGTCCCACGGCGTCGGATTGTTCCGGACTGAGGACCCGGTCCCGCGTGAGGGACTGACCCGGCGTTGCCTCGGCGTCGCCTCGAACAGGCTCGGCCAACTCAACCGGCCCGGCGGCGCCAGGCTCGCTCGACCCGCTTCATCGCATCGCGCCATCCGCGTCGGGCCTCGCGCTCGGCCAACTGGTAGGAGTGACGGAGGTCGCCGAGCGCCCGCTCGAGCTTCGGCTCGATCGCGACAAGGTCGACGAGCCACGCCGACGCCGCCGTGGCGTCGTGGACGGTGCCCAACCTCGTCTGGAGGGACTCGGCGGCCCGAGCCACCCGGACCGCCGGGCGGCCCTCCACGATGCCGGCCGTCTCACAGGCGTACTGGACCCGCTTAAGAGTGATTCGTAGTCGGTGCAGCCGGCGGGTCGTCGTGCGCTGGAGGGCGTCGCGATAGGCCTCGCGAGCATCGCGCCAGGTCGGCGTTAACTGGCTCGCAAGCGCCTCGACGGCCGAACCGTCGGCTTCGTCGACGAACCGCGCGGCCGAGGCCATCGCGGTGATCTCTTCAACGAGGCGGGCGTAACGCACTGTCGAGCGCTCCTCCACTGACCGTTCCGCGGCCTCGGCGATCGACTGGTCGAGGAACCCGAGCAGGAGTGTGCGCAACGACTCGTCGTCGACCAACCAGACCGACCGAGCCATCGAGGCCCGCATGACGTCGAGGTCCCGCGCGGAGCCTAGGACGTTCCCGTACCAGGCCAGTTCGGTCGATGTCGACGCCGACCACTCGGTGACGAAGAGCCCCGAAAACGTACGCAGTGTTGAACGCAGTCGACGAACGGCGACCCTCGACTGGTGCACGCGCTCGACCGGGGACTCGCGTCGCCGAGGCTCGTGACCGGGCACCGAGAGCAGGTCCGAGTACGCACGCGTCAGGAGTCGACCCGACGCCAACTCCACGCCGAGGTCGTTTAGCAGGAAGTTGTGGGCGAACTGGTCGAGCACGGCGCGCAGCACGGTGGTCCCCGAGGGTCCGTCCGGGCGACCCGGAGTCGCCGTCAATCCGTCGGAGTGGTCAACGATTTAGCCCCCTTTGGACCCGGCACCCTGGCACGCGGCGCATCGGCCGTATGACTGCATGGCCCGCGTCAATCTTCCGAAGGCCACTGTAGCCAGCGCGCCCGACCCACCGGTGCTCGACGAACCCGATCAGCGCCGCTCGCCCGGGCGAAGAAGTCCGCGCGACTCGGCGGCCCGCCAGAGGTCTTCGCGGGCCCTGGGGTGCGCGGCCTCTTCGATGAGGAGTCGGGTCTGGGCGTGCTGGCTTCTACCGAACATCGCGGCCAGTCCCTGCTCGGTCACGATCACCGAGTGCTGGAACGAGCAGGCCGGGTCGTGGAGTAGGGGCACGATGGTCGACGAGTCACTCTTCTCGTGCCACGAGCGCAGAGCCATCACCGCGTGGCCGCCCGCGGAGTGCAGGGCGCCGCTAACGAAGTCGGGCTGGCCTCCGAACCCCGAGTAGATCCGGCCCCGCACGTAGCTGGCGTTGGCTTGGGCGTAGAGATCGACTTCGAGCGCCGTGTTAATCGAGAGCATCGCGGGCTGCTCGGAAATGCGTGCCGGATCATTCACCATTTCGGTGCGGCGCATGGTCAGGCGAGGATTCCCGTCGACCCATCCGTACAGCTCGGGAGTGCCGAACAGGAACGACGCCACAATCGGGCGAAGTGGGTCGAGCACACCCCAACGATCCAGATCCATGACGCCGTCGCTCACCAGCTCGGACCACACGCCCATCTGGCTCTTCTCGCGCATGAGCTTGAGCGCCGCGTCAGGCAACTGACCAATCCCCATCTGCAGGGTGCCCCCGTCACTGGCGAGGTTCGAGATCCGTTCGCCGATCGTCGAGGCGGCGTCGTCGGGCGGGGCCACTGTCGGCGAGGGCAGCGCCACTTCCACCTCGAGTCCGAGATCGATGCGCTCGACGTCGATCTCGCCATCACCGTAGGTGTAAGGCATTCGGGGGTTCACCTGGGCGACCACGAGACCACCGCGTCGGCGGACCTCGTCGATCGCGGACGGGAGGATATTCACCTCGATTCCCAACGAGACCTTCCCATTCCGCGGCGTCGAGGTGTGCACCAGGACCGCCTCGGGCGGGCGGATCGAGCCAAAGAGCCGGGGCACCAGCGACAGGCGCATCGGTAGATAGTCGAGCCACGGGTCCTCGCGAACGCCCGGTCCGGCGAACGGCGTCTCGGTGACGAACCCCTCTCGCACGGGCCAGCCCGCCTGAGGGTTCATCACGAAGACCCGACAGCGCGCGAGAGTGGCGTCAACGATCCGCACCAGTTCCCAGGGGGTCGCGAAGTTACCCGCCACGACGATGCGCGGGTCGGGGCCGGCGAGCGTGCGGAGCCGCTCGGCCACGTGCGATGCGGTGACCATCTTCATTGACCGAGTCCTCTTCTCTCCGGCGTCGCAGACTACCGCCGGTCAGAGATCGGCCGGACCACGGGCGGTGTGGTAGTGACGCTTCGTGCACCAGACGGCGCAGAGGGCTTAGGAGTTGAACAAGTACCGCTCCGGTCATTTGTGGCGGCGTGCTCCACACAGACCTTCGGTCAGCTTTTCGCTGTTCGAGTCCCTGGCATATCCGGGGCGCACGAAGACCTGTCTCCCAGCTTCCTCGGCGGTGGCGCCAAGCTCAATGAGTCACGCCCGATGGACGGTGCCATCAATGATCTCCGGCTACGGCCGGGTCACCGTCACCGGTCCACACTTGCGGCCCTCCACTCATGGGCAGCGCGACACCGCCCTCGTCAGCTCAACCACCACTCGCACGGCAGCAGGGACCGCCGCCTCGACCGCGGGGCTCAGCCCTTCGCCTACACCGAACCGTTCGCCTTCAATGCCGACGACGACCAAGCGCTTGGGGGCCTGGCCGATTGCCTGAGCCAGACGCAGCACGCCCTCGAGCCCGACGCCGTGCGTGCTCGTCGTCCCGCCGCCCGCATTAACCGTCTCGAAGTCCTGATCACGCCGCTTGAGGTCGATCTCCACCACTCCAATCGTCCCGGGCGCAATGCCCGAGCGCACGGCGTCAATCACGATCACCAGATCAGCGCCGTTCCAGTGGCCAAGTAGATCTAGCGGGTCGCTCAGGGGACCGACGTCGCGTGCCCCCGACTCTCGCTCCGCGCGCGCCGCAACGAGCGGCCCCACTCCATCGTCGAGTCGGTGCACGCTACCGAATCCGGCCACGACGATTTTCACGAGGGGTTCAAGCGCCGTCACCAGCGGACCATCTTGAGAACGAGGAAGTGGGCGCTCACCCCCTTGGTCAAATTCTTGAGGTTCGTTCTATCGCCGCCCACGAGTCCTGGGTCGTCTGGATGAACTGGCTCACAGCAGTACACCATTTCCACGATCTGCCTCCAGTTGCAATTGCACCATCCAGTTGGATTATGAGGCAGTCCTGGTGAAGCACCGTAGGGGCCAAGGTCACTGAAGGCACGCGAAGGGCTTGCTCCACCCCGTCGACGGTCGTGTCTGGTGGGCGTCGACGGCACGAGCAAGGCACGGGGACATCGGGCGTCTGCGGTCGTCGTATCACCCACGGCCTTAATTCGGGGACGCGGGACCAGTCTCGACCGGGATTCGACGGTCGTGAGTGGACGACGCCAGGCTCCCAAGGAGAAGGCCCGGTCGATTTTCAATCGCGATGAGGGAATTTTTTAGCGTCCTCTTGGAGCGGACGACTCTGCTTGATTCGACGGTCCGGCTCTAATCCGGTCTCGAAAATGCCTGCAATCACTGGGGTTTTCGATTGATGGCTAGTCACCTCACTTCGCGTATCAAGGCTGACGTCGAGAAATCCCGAGGATTCGATCGAGATAAACATGGCATCCGTTTTTCGAGCCGATTTGACTGGAAGGTAGCGGAGGTGGGCTTCGATCCCACGGCCACGGCCTTGTGCGGCGACCGGAAAATCAAATGGCGTATACGCCTTCGAAGGGACGGCTATCCACGCAACTGCCGTCGAGCGGAACTCAGTCGAGAAATGATCGAGATATTGCGCCTTCATCCATTCTCCGCAGGCCTAGCGCCTACGCTGGCATCAAAGTTCGGCGAACGTTGCTGGACAACCAGGAGGGTGGTTCCCGATCACCAACACGTCTGACCGAGTAGTCCGGCCTTGGCCGATGTTCTTCGGATGGCTGCTCGTCGGTGCCCTATGGGCGGCGGGTGTCGCCGGCATCTTGACCATCGGAATACTCATTCTGCCGTTTGCTGGTTTAGCCACTTGGTTCCTGGTGAAACAATCAGACTCTCGTTCGGGTATGCCTGGTCTCATTGCCACCGGAGGACTGCCGTTCTTCATCATCGCGTACCTGAATCGCAGCGGCCCAGGGAACATAGCCATACCCAACGGCACCGGTTGGAGCCACTCCGAAGAGTCGAGCCCGTGGCCTTGGCTAGGCATTGGCATTTTGTTCGTTGTGGCCAGTGTGGTTATCTTCTTCATAATGACGCGCCGCCGCGTCTGACGTCAAAGTGACGACGTTACCCATGGTTCCACTGCTTGCGTTCGTTCGGCGGACTGCCTTCGTCAGGGTGAGATGGTCACGGATGAGCCCGCCACGCGCATCTCCGAGTCGACTTGGTTCAGCCGAAGTCACATCATCTCAAGCAACCGGTCCATTCGTTTCCGGTTCCGAAAACACCACGCGCGACCTTAACCTGAGTCGATGACGGTCTGGCTGATGCGAGCAACCAAGTCGCAAGGATCACTCGTCTCATCGGTCGAATTCACGATTGCGAAGGCGTGAGATGCCGGACAACGGCCAGTCACTGGCTAGTCCCTGAGTAGCCGCAACGTGGGCACGTCGAAGTGCCCGGAGCCGAATTCGTGAGGTAGGAGAGATCAATGCCGACCAGCCGTGGTGATCCACATGGTCAGGTGCCAGTCGAGAAATCGACCGATTTCGTCGAGAAATCGTGCTCGCCGCCCCCGTCACGTCGACGCCTCGACCAGTGAATCGCTGGTATTGGGGGTCCAGAAAGTGACTACTTGGAGCGGACGACCGGGCTCGAACCGGCGACCTCGACCTTGGCAAGGTCGCGCTCTACCAACTGAGCTACGTCCGCGTGAAGTTCCATATTAGCCCACCCGCCGCCGTCGTCGGGCCCTTCGCCACCACGGCCCATCGACCGGGGGCCACGGCCACGTCAGCGCCCGGTACTGCCGAACCCGCTATTGCCCCGCGTGGCGGGCGCGAGGTCGTCGACGACGTGGAACTCCACCGACGACGACGCCACCACGACCAGCTGGGCGATGCGGTCGCCCTTGCGCACCTCGTAGTCCGTGTGGGGATCGAGGTTCACGAGGGCCACCGTGACCTCGCCGCGGTAGCCCGAGTCGATCAGGCCCGGTGCGTTGATGCACGTGACCCCGTGCGTGGCGGCGAGGCCGCTGCGCGGCAAGACGAGGCCGGCGTGGCCGAGCGGGATCGCGATGGCGATGCCGGTCGGCACCATCGCGCGCCCGCCCGCGGCCTGGAGCGACCTCGACTCGACCGCCACCAGGTCGCAGCCGGCGTCGCCCTCGTGGGCGTAGGTCGGCACGACGGCGTCGGGGTGCAGCACCTTCACGTGAATCTCCATGGCGCGCAGGTTACTGCCCATCGGATTCCGAGAGGCTCCGGCGTTCACTAATGTTCCACTGTGCTCGTGTGGATGGATCTGGAGATGACGGGGCTCGAGCCCTCACGCCACGTCATCGTCGAGATCGCTACGCTCATCACCGACGACAACCTCAACATCGTGGCCGAGGGACCGGACCTCGTGATTGGCGCGAGCGCGGAGCAACTCGCCGAGATGGGCGAGTTCGTCACGGAGATGCACACGAAGTCGGGCCTACTCGCCGCCATCAATGAGTCGCCATTAACCGTCGCGCAAGCCGAGGAGAGGACCCTCGGATTCTTGAAGGAACACATCGCTGAGGCGCGAACGGTCCCGCTGTGCGGCAACTCCATCGGCACCGACCGACGCTTCCTCCAGGAGTACATGCCCGCGCTCGAAGCGTTCGTTCACTACCGCAACGTCGATGTCTCTACGGTAAAAGAGCTGGCACGGCGCTGGAATCCCGCCGTGCTCGAGGCCCAACCCGAGAAGCAGACGTCTCACCGGGCACTCGACGACATACGCGAGTCGATCGCCGAACTCGTCCACTACCGTTCGACGCTGTTCTCACCGTCGCCCGACACCAAGTAATCTCGCCGCCATGAGCGAGACCCCGTTGTCGATCGCCGAGGCGAACGCCCAAATGACGGCGCCGGGCCAGATGTTCGAGACCGAGCACCGCACCGTCAACGGAAGCGAGATGACCGTCTGGAAGAACGCGCCCGCGAGCCTGCGCGTCGTGCTTGACATGTCGATGGTCCACGCGCCACGGGACTTCCTCGTCTACGAGGACCAGCGATTCACCTTCGATCAGCACTACCGCATTGTGGCCGCGCTCGCCCACCGGCTGGTCGACCTCGGAATAGAGAAAGGCGACCGGATCGCCATCGCGTCACGCAACCTGCCCCAGTGGTCGATGGCGTTCTGGTCGAGCGTCTCGGTCGGTGCCGTAGCGGTGCCGATCAACGCCTGGTGGACGACCGAGGAGCTGATCTACGGCCTCGACGATTCGGGCACGACAATCGTGTTCGTCGACGAGGAGCGCCTCGAGCGCATTCGGCCCCAACTCGACGATTTAACCGAGCTCTCGACGGTCGTCGTATTCAGCGAGGACCCTTCCAGGCCGACGCGCCTGGGCGAGCCCCACCCTCGAGTCGCGATCATCGACTTCCAGGCGTTCCTTACCGACGTCGATCCCGCCGGCACCCCCCCGGATGTCGCTATTGCGCCCGATGACGACGCGACGATGTTCTACACCTCGGGCACCACCGGCCGACCGAAGGGCGCGGTGGGTACTCATCGCAACGCCGTCACCAATCTGATGGGCATCTTCTTCGGGGCCCAGCGCGCGGCGCTGCGCTTTGGCGGCGGCAACGTCGACCCGGAGGGCAGCAGCATCCCCAACGCGATCCTCTTGAGCGTGCCGTTCTTTCACGCCACCGGGTGCCTCGCCGTGTTGATCGGCAATGTCGCCTCCGGGGGCAAGCTCGTGATGCAGCACCACTTCGACCCCGGCCAGGCCCTGGCGGTCATTGAGAAGGAACAGATCACCAGCTTCGGTGGCGTGCCGACGATCGCGATGCAGATTCTCGACCATCCCGACTTCGAGAAGTACGACACCTCGAGTGTTCTTTCGGTCGCCTACGGCGGCGCGCCCGCGCCGCCCGACCTCGTGCGCCGGATCAAGCGGGCGTTTCCCGACGGCCAGCCGAGCAACGGCTACGGGCTGACCGAGACCTCGGCCGGGGTCTGCGGCAACTCGGGACCCGACTACGTCGCCAAGCCAACCAGCTGCGGCCCGCCGGTGCCGGTCTGCGAGGTCGCGATCGTGCCCGAGGACTTCGAGGGCGACGAGCCGAACGACGACCTGCCGCGGGGTCCCGAGGTTCTCGGGGAGCTGTGGATCAAGGGCCCGATGGTGATCCGGGGCTACTGGAACAGGCCCGAGGCCACCGCCAAGGCCTTCACCAAGGGCTGGCTCCACTCCGGCGACATCGCACGAATCGACGAGGATGGCTTCGTCTACATCGTCGACCGCGCGAAGGACATGATCATCCGCGGCGGCGAGAACGTCTACTCGGTCGTCGTCGAGACCGTCATCTTCGACCACCCCGATGTGGCGGACTGCGCCGTGGTCGGTCTCCCGCACGCGACCCTGGGCGAGGAGGTGGCCGCGGTCGTGGTACTGCGCCCGGGACGGGTGATCGAGGCCGAGGAGCTGACCCGCCACGTCGCCGAGCACCTCGCGCGCTACGAGGTACCTACGAGATTCTTCTTCCGCTCGTCACCCCTCCCGCGAAACCCTCAGGGCAAGGTCCTCAAGCGCGAGCTGCGCACTTCACTGGTCGAGCTGATCGAGCGATCCGCCTAGGTCGACTTTCGACCCAGTTATTTGTCGGGGTGCGGCGTGAATCGCAAGTAGTCCTTGACCTTGCGAAAGCCCTTAGGAAACTTGGCCTTGGCGTCCTCGTCGTTGACCGAGTTGGCGATGATGACGTCCTCGCCGTCGTTCCAGTTGACCGGAGTCGACACCGGGTACTTGGCCGAGAGCTGGAGCGAGTCGAGCACCCGCACGATCTCGTCGACGTTGCGCCCCGTGGAGGCGGGGTAGGTCAAGGTGAGCTTCACCTTCTTGTCGGGCCCGACAATGAATACGCTGCGCACCGTCAAGGTGTCGTTGGCGTTCGGGTGGATCATGTCGTAGAGGTCGGCCACCTTGTGGCTCTCGTCGCCGATGATCGGGAAGTTGAGCTCCGCACCCTGGGTCTCGCCGATGTCGGCCTTCCAGCGCTGGTGGCTGTCGACGTCGTCGACCGAAACCGCGATCAGCTTGGTGTTGCGCATGTCAAAGTCGGCTTTGCGCGCGGCGAAGGCGCCGAGCTCGGTGGTGCAGACCGGCGTGAAGTCCTTGGGGTGCGAGAAGAGGATGCCCCAGCCGTCGCCCAGCCACTCGTGGAAGTTAATTGATCCTTCGGTGGTCTCGGCCGAGAAGTCGGGTGCCACGTCGCCAAGGCGAATCGCCATGAGCTTGCTCCTTGTGTGCCAGATGTCAGTCCCGTGACTGATGGAGGGAACTCTAGTGGGTCGTCGCGAATTGTCGCCAATTACCACCGGATTTGTAGGTTATTAATCCGGTGGGCGACGAAAGGCTGTGAAACTGGTTCGGTGACCGACTCCCCCGCTCCCGTCGTTGCCGCGTTCGACCTTGACGGGACCCTCACCGAAGGGGGCAGCGTCTTTCTGTGGCTGCGCCGACTGGCCGGCACCGGACGGGCCTACCGGGCGGCGCTGCGCCTGCTCGTGCCGCTCACCGTCGGCGCCGTACGCTCGAGCCAGTGGGCCGACCACGCCAAAGAGCGCCTCTTCCACTCCCTGCTCGTCGGGCGAGACCTTGAGCAGGTGACCGAGGTTTCACGCACTTTCGCCCTCGAGCACCTCGAGCGCGCGGGACGGGCCCGACTGATCGAGCGCCTCGAATGGCACCGGTCCATGGGTCACGACGTGGTCATCGTCTCGGCGTCGCCGCAGGTCTACGTGGAGGTCGTCGCCGAGGTCTTGGGTGCCCAAGGGGCCCTGGGCACTCGCCTCGCGGTCGACCCGCGGGGTCGCCTCACCGGCAGCTACCTCGGCCAAAACTGCCGGGGCAGCGAGAAGTTGCGCCGCCTCTCGGAGTGGATCGACGGACGGGACTACCCGTTCGAGCCGGTCACCTACGCGTACGGAAACTCGCGGGGCGACTACCGGATGCTCGCGGCGGCGACGCACCCCTTCAACGCCGGCAAGCTCGGCCGCCTGGGCTCTTTGCGGCGTTTCCCCGGTGTTCGCTCCGCGGTGGGCAGTTGATCACCGCTGGCGGATCGAGGCGCCCATCTCGACGAGGCCGCCCTCGCGGCCGTCGTAGGTCACCTGGATCGACGCGGCCTGCTCGCGCCACGCAATGACGTTGCTGCCGTGGGGGTCCAAGACGCCGACGTTCACGTCGTAGACCCCGTCGAGCAGCGGGATCTGGGGCAGGTCAATGCCCACGGTATTGGGTCCGGGCCCGAGGTTGACCGGCGACCCCTGGGCGTCGCTCCGACTCACCAGGAGGCCGCCTCGCGTGAAGATCTCCAGCACGAAGTTACCGCTGTAGGCCGTCTGGGAGGAGATGTTGACATCGAAGTGCATGCTGGCGCCGCTGCGCACGTCGAACGAGCCCGTCGGCGTTGTCACCGCGTCAATGCTGATACTGGTCATCGTGCCGCTGCGGTCGTGCTCGGTCGCCGAGTCCATCAGGTGCTCGCGGAAGATCCGCAGCGAGTCGTGGGTCGGGCCATCGGCGATCATGTGACCGTTCTCGAGCACGATGGCTCGATCACAGATGGAGCGCACCTGGTCGGCGTTGTGAGTCACGAGCAGAATCGAGCGGCCCTCGTCCTGGAAGGTCTTGATCCGGTCGATGCACTTGGCCTGGAAGCGCTCGTCCCCGACGGCCAGCACCTCGTCGACGACGAGGATGTCGGGGTCGACGTTCACCGCCACCGCGAAGGCGAGGCGCACGTACATGCCGCTCGAGTAGAACTTGACCTGGGTGTCGATGAACTGCTCGATCTCGCTGAAGTCCACCACGTCGTCGAAGATCCCGTCGATCATCCGCTTGGAGAATCCGAGCATGGCCCCGTAGAGGTAGACGTTCTCACGTCCCGACAGCTCCGTCTGGAAGCCCGCGCCCAACTCCAGCAGCGCCGCGAGGCTGCCACGGAGCCTGATCGTGCCCGACGTCGGCTGCAGCACACCGCAGATGCACTTCAGCAACGTCGACTTACCCGACCCGTTGTGGCCCACGAGGCCCACCGTCTCGTTCGTGTCGACCTTGAAGTTGATGTCCGCCAGGGCGTGGAAGAGTTCGGTGGAGCCGGACTTGGGATGCAGCAGGCGCTCCTTCAGCGACTGGTGGCGCCCGTGATGGATCTTGAACTGCTTGGCGATCCCCTGCACGTCGATGACGGTCGCCATCAGAGCTCCGACTCGAAGTTGCCCTCGAGACGACCGAAGACGACCTCGGCCACGAGGAAGAGCACGACCATGACTCCGAGCAGCGTCAGATTCAGATAAAAGTACGTCGACATCGGCCACGTGGGCAGGATCTTCAGGATCGGGTGGGGGAAGACGGTCGAGGGGGCCGAAGTCGCGACGTAGAACACCCGCTGGAAGGTCATCATGATCAAGGTGATCGGATTCATGAAGTAGAGCCACGCCAGGCCGTCTCGATGCAGCGACGCCGAAATGGAGTTCTCGTAGGAATAGACCACCGGTGACATGAAGAACCAGAGCTGCAGGATGATCACCATGAAGTGCTCCATGTCGCGCAGGTACACGGTGACCGCCGACATGACGACCGCGAGCGCGGCCGTGAAGAAGTAGAGCGCGAGGAAGGCGAACGGCAGGATCCAGAGGTATCCCCAGTCCGGGGCGTGACCGACGACCGCGAGGTAGAGGCCGAGGACGCCAATCTGGATGACGAAGTAGACGACGGCGGCCCCGACGTTGGCCAGGGCGAGGATCTCTCGCGGGAACGAGACCTTCTTCACCAGTCCGGCGCGGACCACGATTACCCCGGTGGCGGCATTGAGGGCGTTCTGGAACATGTTCCACACGACCATCCCCGAAAACAGGTAGATGACGAAGTTCGGAATCCCGTTCTTCAAGAAGATCGAGAAGACGATGTAATAGATCGCCAAGAACAGCGCCGGGGTCAGCATCGACCACACAATCCCCAGAGCCGAGTTCTTGTATTTGATGCGGATGTCCGACGAGACGAGACTCGTCAAGAGCTCACGGCGCGACCACAGATTACGCAGCCTCGTCGAGAGGCTGGCGCGCGCACTGACCACTCGAAATGCCGTGTCCTCGAGCGAGCGGCGTTCGACTCGCGCCGACGAGTCGTCCACTAGGCGCCTTGGCGAACTGCCGAACGCTCGATCACGGCGTCGATGAAGCCGTAGCCCAGGGCCTCCTGGGCCGTGAACCAGCGGTCCCGGTCGGAGTCGGCCTCAATCTGTTCGACCGGCTGTCCGGTATGGAACGCAATACGCTCGGCCAGCTGCTTCTTCATGTAGACGATCTGCTCGGCCTGGATCGCGATGTCCGACGCCTGTCCCTGCATCCCGCCCATCGAGGGCTGGTGCATGAGGATACGGCTGTGCGGCAGCGAGAACCGCTTGCCCGGGGCTCCCGCGCAGAGCAGGAACTGGCCCATCGAGGCGGCCATCCCCACGCAGATAGTCCGCACGTCGCAGTTGACGTACTGCATCGTGTCGTAGATTGCGAGGCCGTCGGTGACCGAACCCCCGGGGGAGTTGATGTAGAGGCTGATGTCCTTGTCGCGGTCCTCGGCCTCGAGCAGCAGCAGTTCGGCGCAGATCCGATTGGCCGTGTCCTGGTCGACTTGGGACCCAAGGAACACAATGCGCTCGCGCAAGAGGCGCTGGTTGAGGTCGACGGTGCCGAATCCTTCGGCCATGGATGTGGTGTTCATGCGACCAATCTACCGTGCGGGACTGCAATCACCTCGTTGGGCGACGTAGAATGGGAACTTCGGCGGGCGTGGCGGAATTGGCAGACGCGCTGGTTTTAGGTACCAGTTCTTCGGAGTGTGGGTTCGAGTCCCTCCGCCCGCACGAAACGTCGGGAGAATCGCGTCATCATCCCGTGGGCCATCTGCTAGCGTAGACAGAAGTGTTTTGCCGCACATTGCGGTGGAGACCGATTCGACTGTGACATATCGAGTTGGGCTCATCTCAACTCGTAGGAGTCAAATGTCCATGTCCTTTGCCGACCTCGGCGTGCCGTCAAACCTGGTGGAGCGTCTGAAACAGCGCGGCATCACCGAAGCCTTCCCTATTCAAGAGGCCGCCCTCCCCGACGCCCTCGCCGGTCGCGACGTCGTCGGCAAGGCCGCGACGGGCTCGGGCAAGACCCTGGCCTTCGGCCTGCCCCTCATGGCCCGACTCTCCAAGGCCCGCCCCCGCAAACCCGTCGCGTTGGTCCTCGTGCCCACGCGCGAGCTCGCCGCGCAGGTTCAAAAGGAGATCGCGCAGCTGACCGACGACAACGGCCGGCGCGTGATCACGATCTACGGTGGCACGTCGTACCACGTCGCGCGTAAGGCCCTCAACTTCGGCGTCGACGTCGTCGTAGCCTGCCCGGGCCGTCTCGAGGACATGCTCGAACAGGGCGCCCTCGACCTCTCCTCGGTGGAGACCGTCGTCGTCGACGAGGCCGACCGCATGGCCGACATGGGGTTCCTGCCGTGCGTGCGCCGTATCGTCGGGGCCACCCCGAACGGCCGGCACGTGATGCTGTTCTCGGCGACCATGGGCCCGGACGTCAAGTCCCTGGTACGCGAGTTCACCCGGGACGCGGCAATCCACGACGTCGTGGGTGACGAGGCCCCGAGCGACGTCGACCACTACTTCTGGCGCGTCCCGCGCGACCAGCGCCCCCAGATCACCGCGGACATCGTCGAGGAGTACGAGCGCGCCATCGTGTTCACCCGAACTAAGCACGGCGCTGACCGTCTGGCCCGCCAACTCGGGGAGCGCGGCATCTCCGCCGTCCCCCTGCACGGCGACCGCACCCAGGCTCAGCGCGACCGGGCGCTGCGCAGCGTCAAGAACGGCCAGATTCGCGTCCTCGTGGCGACCGACGTCGCAGCGCGCGGCATCCACATCGAACTCCTGCCGGTCGTAATCCACTACGACCCACCGGCGCAGGCCATCGACTACCTGCACCGCTCCGGCCGTACCGGACGGGCCGGGGCCACCGGTGCCGTCATCTCGCTAGTTGGCGAGGACGTCATCGGTCAGGTGAAGCGCATGCAAAAGGCCCTCGGCCTCGCGCAGTCGATCGAGCTCCGCGAGGACGCGCCGGCCATTCGGCTGGGTGCCGTCGACGACAGCGTCGCTGCCGAGCGTCTTGACGACCGTGGCGCCAAGGGACGCCCCGAGCGTTCGACACCCCGCGAGCACGACCGGGCCCCCCGAACCTTCGAGCGACGTGATCGGACCGTGGCGGAGCGCGGTCCCCGTCCCGAGCGGACCTTCGCCGAGCGCGCGCCCCGCACCGAGCGAGCCACTCGCGGTGCCCGTCCCGAGCGGACCTTCGCCGAGCGCGGACCCCGCACCGAGCGCGCGCCCCGCGTCAGCTCCTCGAGCCGTGAACCGCGATTCGCCAGTCGAGGGACATCCGTACGAGGCAGCGAGGCGATCGTCAGCTTCTTCAACGACTCCAAGGGATTTGGTTTCGCGAGCGACGACAAGGGTGACGACCTATTCATCCACTTCTCGAACATCGTCGGCGACGGCTTCAAGTCGCTCGCTCAGGGACAGAAGATCTCCTTCGAGGAGGCCACCGGTCCAAAGGGCCGCGAAGCCCGCAACGTCCGTGTCGTCGGCGGCGGTCGCGCCGCTCGGTACTAGGGAAGCCGCCGTGCCGGAGAAGCCCTTTGTCGAACCACACCTCGACCCCGCGCCCGACGACCTGCTGATCGAGGAGATCATCGTGGGGTCGGGCGAGGAGGCCACCCCCGGTCGGACGGCTGTCGTGCACTACGTCGGCGTCGGAGTCTCGAGCGGCGAACAGTTCGACGCTTCCTGGGACCGTGACGAACCCTTCGCCTTCTTCCTGGGGGCCGGTCACGTCATTCAGGGCTGGGACCGTGGGGTCGTCGGTATGAGGGTGGGTGGGCGGCGCCGTCTGGTCATTCCCGCGCACCTCGGATATGGCGAACGCGGCGCCGGCGCGGTCATCGCACCTAACGAGACTTTGATCTTCGTCGTCGACCTGCTCGAACTCACCTAGTCCAACGGACTAGGTGACATGTCGAGCTCGATCATCCGCTGGTAGTCGCCGTAGCGCTCGCAGCTGACCTCCGCTAACAAGCGAAGGCGGTCGTTGGGGTCGCTCAGCCTCAGCACCTTGAACTGGTCCAGGGTCGACATCGGGGTCATCGAGCACAGTTGCCAACTGCGCACCCAGGGATCGCTGTCCATCTCGCAGTTGGTCTGCAAGCACTGGTCTGCGAACAATTCGCTCTGCAGGGCGCGCAGCGCGCGCACCGCCGACTCCGTCGACTTCAACAGACCGGGCTCGACTGAAATCTCGTCGCAACAGCGGTCGCGCACGACGGCCCGGGGATAGGGCGCGTCGCTGAGCCAGCTACTCACCTCGAAGCATTCGAGTCCCTCGACCATCAACAGTGTCTGCCCGTTGGGCAGCGACTGGGCGCCGCGGATCTGCATTAGCGTGCCCACCGACGAGCGCTCATCGTGGCCGCCGACTTCAGTTCCGCGCGCGATCAGGCACGTGCCGAAGCGCTGGACCGAGTCGATGTCGCTCAGCATGTGGTGATAGCGAGCCTCGAAGACGCACAGCCCGACGACCTGATAGGGGAAGACGACCATGCCCAGGGGGAACATCGGGAGTTCACGGTCGTGCACCCCCCTACCTTAAAGGTGAACGGTGGGTGAACTGCCACGTCGCTGAGTCATTTCTAAGACGAGGGCGCGCAGGGCGAGCGCCCGGTGCGAGTGAACATTCTTCTCGTCGGGCGTCAACTCGGCGAGGGTCTTCCCGTCGAGGCCGCTCGGAACGAAGACCGGATCGTAGCCAAAGCCCTGGTCGCCGGCGGGTCGCAGCGCAATCCTTCCCTCGAGGACACCCTCGACGGAGTACGACGTGCCGTCCGGGTACGCCACGCAAATCACCGTGACGAACCGCGCCGCGCGCCGTTCGACCTCGACGTCACTCAACTCCTCGAGGAGCTTTTCGACGTTGTCCTCGTAGGTCGAGCGCTCCCCGGCGTAGCGTGCGCTAAAGACGCCCGGCCGTCCGTCGAGGGCGTCGACGAACAGTCCGGTGTCGTCGGCGATGGCGGGCAGTGCGGTCGCCTCCGTGAGGGCGCGGGCCTTCAAGAAGGCGTTGCCCTCGAGACTGTCCTCGGTCTCCTCGACCTCGGCGACATTCTCGGGCCGGTCCCAGAGTTCGACGCCGAGGGGGGTCAGGACGGCTCGCATCTCGGCCGCCTTGTGGGGGTTAGCGGTCGCGAGGACAAAGCTCACCACTGCGAGCGGGGCACGGGCGGCGACGCGAGGAGCATGCGCTGGACCGCGAAAATGTCAGCGATGCCCGCCGATGCGAGGTCGAGCAGTCGGTCGAGCTCGTCGCGCGTGAAGGCCTCCTTCTCTGCGGTGCCCTGCACCTCGACGAACCGCCCCGCGCCGGTCATCACGACGTTCATGTCGGTCTCGGCGCGCGAGTCCTCCTCGTAGGGAAGGTCGAGCATCGCCACCCCATCGACGATCCCGACCGAGATGGCCGCAACAAGGTCGCTCAAAGCGTGCTCGCGCAACGTTCCGGCCTGGACGAGGCGGGTGATCGCGTCGTGCAGCGCCACGTAGCCGCCACATATCGACGCGGTGCGCGTCCCACCGTCGGCCTGCAACACGTCACAGTCGACCGTGATCTGCAGTTCCGCCATCTGGTCGAGGCGGGTGACGGTGCGCAGGGAGCGCCCGATCAGCCGCTGGATCTCCTGGGTCCGCCCCGATTGCTTGCCTTTAGCGGCCTCTCGATTCGCGCGGTCGGGCGTAGAGCCGGGGAGCATCGAGTACTCGGCCGTAACCCAGCCTCGGCCCCGGCCCTTCAACCAGCGCGGGATGTCCGGTTCCACCGAGGCCGTACACAGTACGACGGTCCGTCCGAAACTGACCAGTACCGAACCGGCGGCCATCTCGGTGAAGTCGCGCTGGAACGACATCGGTCGGGCCTCGCTGGGAGTTCGGCCGTCGGCCCGCGACTGTGACATGAGACTCCTTGATCGTGGCGCCAATCAACCGTAGTGGAGAAACCGCCGGAGCACGGCTAGAAGTAGATGATCTTCTTCGCCCGCTCAACGACTTCGTCGATATCGTCGCTCCACGCGCCGGTCGACAGGTACTTCCACCCGTCGTCGCAGACCAGGGTCACGATTGTTGCGGTCTCGTCGTCGGGGATCGACGTGGCGCACTTCACGGCGCCCGACATGATTGCGCCCGAAGACAGTCCGACGAACAGGCCGACCTCGGCCAGCTTGCGGGTCCACTCGATCGACTCGCGCGGTCGTACCACGACCTTGCGGTCCAGCAGGTCGGTGCCGTGGTTGTCGGTGAAGATCGGCGGAATGTACCCGTCGTCGAGGCTGCGCAGGCCGTCGACCATCTCACCACTCGGCGGCTCCACCGCCCAGATCTGAACGCCCGGCCGATGCTCTTTCAGGTAACGCCCCACGCCCATCAGCGTGCCCGACGTCCCGAGACCTGCGATGAAGTGCGTGACCTCTGGCACGTCGGCGAGGATCTCTGGGCCGGTCGTCGTATAGTGCGCGAGCGGATTGGCCGGATTGGCATACTGGTAGAGGAATATCCATTCCGGATTCTCGGCGCTCAGCCGTTGGGCCAGGCGAACGGCGCCGTTCGAACCCTCGCCGCCGGGTGAGTCGATGATCTCGGCTCCCCACGCCAGGAGGAGTTGTCGACGCTCGGGCGAGACGTTCGTGGGCAGCACGACCTTCAGGTGGTAGCCCCGTAGGCGACAGACCATGGCGAGGGCAATGCCCGTGTTGCCCGACGACGGCTCGATCAGAACCTGATCGGGCTTGCCTTCAATCAGGGTCCCGTCACGCTCAGCCGCCTCCACCAGCGCCAGGGCGATGCGGTCCTTCACCGAACCGGCGGGGTTGCGCCCTTCAAGTTTGGCGAGGATCGCCACGTTGGGCTTGGGCGAGAGCGCGCTGACGTCAACGACGGGCGTATTACCGATGAGTTCGAGGATTGACGCGTATCGCGCCACTACCGAGCGCCTCCGGCGACGGCGGGCAGCAGAGTTATCTCGTCGCCGTTGGCGACGGGAGCGTCCACCCCGCCCAGGTATCGGACGTCGTCGTCATTGACGTACACGTTGAGGAATCGGTGCAACGTGCCGTCGTCGTTGAGCAACTGCGCCTTGACGCTGGGATGGGTCGAGGTCAGCTGTCCCAGGACCTCACCAATGGTGGCCCCTTCGACCGAGATCGTCGAGTCGCCGCCCATGGCCGATCGAAGCACGGTGGGGATACGAACTTGTGCCGTCATGACTCTTCCTTCGCTCGGTGTGAGTATTCCTGACCAACCCAGTCAACATTACTCGGCACGCCGGCCCTCGTGACGTCTGTTGTGCTGTCGGGGGGTGCTAGCGGACCGCCAGTTGAAGGGCCGCTCCCCCGACGCGGGGGACGAGGGTGACTCAAGGGGCCGGTCGTGATCGACCAGGGGAACGGTCGCCCACATGGTCGAGCGAATCGGCCCGACGTCGGCCGCACCGGACACGAAGGCCATTGCCGCGAAGCCCAGGTTGTTCTCGAGCCCCAATCCCGTGCGTCAGTGGAAGAACCCGTTCTTGGCGTGCACTGTGACGATCGCGACGGTCATCAACGCGACGGGTCTGGCGGCGGCGAGTCGCGCGTGGAACCCGAGGTCCCTCTCGCCTCGGGAAGAACCCCACTGTGCGGGAACCTAGTGGGAGACCTCTTCCTCGGTGACCGTGCCGTCGACAATTCGGTAGCTTCGAACGTTCGTGGGAACGTCGCGCAACGAGACGAGCACGTAGTGCCATGCGGGGTCCGGGGCTTGGTCGACGTCGGTCGGGCTCGGGTAGGCCTCGGAGTGAGTGTGCGAGTGGAAGACGCCCAAGACGATCACCCCTTCGTCGTCGGCCCGTCGGTAGGCCGTCAACAGGACGCGACTGTCGATCTCGTAGAGCTTCGCCGAGTGGGCCACGTTGGGACTCGCGACGACGTCGGTCACGGTCCCATCGGCGTGGCCGAGCAGCAGGCCGCAACCCTCATGGGGTAACGCTCGAACGCACGTGGCGACAATGGCGTTGCGCTGAGACGGACCAAGGACGAGCACACGCTCACCCTACCGACCAGGGAGAAGCCGAGATTGCCTCACTACGCTGGTGGAATGGCCCGAGCCAAGCAGATACAAGAGCGCCGCGCCAAGAAGAGGGACGAGGCCGGAAACAGCGACCGAGTGGTCGCCACCAATCGACGAGCCCGCTACGACTACGAGATCATCGAGACCATGGAGTGCGGGATCATGCTGTCGGGTTCGGAGGTGAAGTCGCTGCGCGAGGGCAAGGCCCAGATCGCCGAGAGCTACGCCCGGTTCGACGAAGGGGAACTCTGGCTCTATCAGATGCACATCCCCCCGTGGGTCTATGCGGTCGGATTCGGCAGCCACGACCCCGACCGACGACGCAAGCTGCTCGCGCACCGCCACGAGCTCAATGACTGGTTAGGCGAGACCAAGACCCAGCCGCTTACCATGGTCCCCTTGAAGCTGTACTTCAAGGAGGGCCGAGCCAAGGTCGACCTCGCACTCGTGAAGGGCCGTAAACAGCACGACCGGCGTCAAGCAATCGCGAAGCGCGATGCTGACCGCGAGGTCGCTCGCGTGGTGCGCAACGTCGAGAAGTTCGGCTGACCGGCCCAAGTTTTCTTCGCGTATCACCCCGATGTCATCGATGTTCCTCTGGCCTCACTGCAATTTCTCCGATCAACGGAGAGGCACGACTGCACTAATCGAAAGGAACCGTGCTGGGCCTCTGCTCGCTCCTCGGCCATCGTCGGACGCGGACCGGCCACATCGACGACGAAGCCTGGTTACTTCCACTGAGAGGTGCCGGCGATCGAGAGTTCGACGTCGAGACGTGGCGCGAACCCGGCCACCACTCGATGTACCGCTACCGCCAGCAGCGAGAATCACGCAATCGAAGAATCTGCACAACGCATTGACGTGCGGCCGTTCGAACCGGCTGGTCACAGTACAATGTCTGTACAGTCACGTTGACTGCGAGGTAACGAGGGGGTGAATGGTCTCGACATCGGTCGTCGAGGTGAAAGAAGCGAGCCGTGGTCTCCGGAGCCACGTTAAAGAGCCGGAAACTATAAATAAACGCCAAGCCTCAGCTTGTGCTTGCTGCTTAGGCAGCAACGTCCACCTAGACCCAGCCCTGCGGTTTA
>JAYVZV010000026.1:0-19849 GCA_043782995.1 Acidimicrobiales bacterium
GCCATCATTAACATCGCCTCGGTGGTGGGGTGGTGGGCCGTGACCGGGATACCCCTCCCGTTCTTCTCCTACGGGGGGACGGCCCTCATCACCGAGCTCTCCGCGGTCGGACTGCTCTACAACATCGCCCACGACACCAGTCGCTCTGGCGACATCACGATTCGCGAGCATCGGGTGCTGCCCTCGCGCGCGGGGTTCGAGCGACGTCCTCCGGCGCGTCCGGTCACCCCGTCGCGGGTCGTCAACGGGCCGCGACGGAACCGCTGATGGCGAGGCCCATCGTCATCACCGGCGGTGGGACCGGCGGACACATCTTCCCGATGCTGGCGGTCGCCCAGCAGTTGATCACCGGTGGCGTCGCGCGAGGGGACCTCCGCTTCGTCGGCAGCCGCCGCGGCCAGGAAGGGGCCCTGCTGGCCGACGAGGGCGTCGCGCTGACGTTGCTGCCGGGACGGGGCGTGCGCCGCTCGATGCGCCCCGACGCGATCGTCGAGAACATCGAAGCCATCATCGGCCTGGGTGTCGCGGTTCTGGTGGCCGTCGTCAAAGTCGGCCGCTGGCGTCCGTCGGTGGTGGTGTCGGTGGGCGGTTACGCGTCGTTCGCGGTCGCGCTCTCGGCGGTGCTGTGGCGCCGTCCGCTCGTCCTCGTGGACCTCGACGCGGCGCCGGGCGCCGCCCATCGCCTGCTCGCGCGCTTCGCGACTCGGCGATGCGTCGCGCTTCCCTCTCTCGACGGCCGCGCGACGGTCACGGGTGCGCCGCTGCGCGATGCCATCGTCGGGATCGATCGCACGCCCGCGGCTAGGCGTTCGTCGCGTGCGCAGATGGACCCGCCGATCGAGGCCGGACGCCACGTCGTCGTGGTGATGACCGGATCGCTCGGGTCGAGTCGGGTTAACGACGCGGTCGTCGAGCTCGCCACGCTCTGGAGCGCTTGCACTGACCGGACTCTGTTGCACGTCACCGGCCGACGCGACTACCCGTCGATCCGGGCGCGGCGGCCGGCTCTCGCGGGACTGGACTACCGGATCGTGGAGTTCGCCGACATGGCCCGGCTGTGGGCCGTCTGCGACGTCGCCGTCTGTCGCGCCGGTGCGACGACCGTCGCCGAACTGACCGCGCTCTCGATACCGTCGGTGCTGGTGCCGCTGCCCGGCGCGCCCGGCGACCACCAGACGGGGAACGCCCAATCGGTCGTCGAGGCGGGCGCGGCGGTGCTCGTCCCCGACGCCCAGTGCACGGGCTCGCGCCTAGCCCATGAGCTGGACGCCATCATGTCGCCTTCGTCGCTGGCCGACATGGCCGAGTCGGCCGGCTCGCTCGGGCGCCGCGACGCCGCCGCCGCGATTGCCCAGGTCGTGCTCGAGGCTCGCGGACGATGAGCGAGTTGCGCGCTGGATCTCACGTCCACGTCGTCGGGATCGGCGGCGCGGGGATGAGCGGGCTCGCCCGGCTGCTCGTGGACATGGGCGCCGTCGTGAGCGGCAGCGACGCCGTCGACTCGCCGGCGCTCGACGGTCTTCGTCGGGCCGGCGTGGCCGTCACCGTGGGCCACGACGCGGAGAGCGGCGTTAATGCCGAGGTGGTCCTGTGGTCGCCGGCCGTGCGCGACGACAACGTCGAACTCGTCGCCGCCCGGGACCGGGCCTGCACGATGCTGTCACGCGCCCAGGCGCTCGCCCAGTTGGGCGAGTCCCGTCGGGTCATCGGGCTCACGGGGACCCACGGAAAGACGACCGCCACGTCGATGATGGTCCACGTCATGCGCGCGAGCGGGATCCCCGTGGGATGGCTGGTGGGCGCCGATGTCGTCGGGGTCGGACCGAACGGCTACGGAGGGAGCGGCGATCTGCTGATGGAGGTCGACGAGAGTTACGGGACCTTCGCGCTGCTGCGGCCGTACGCGCTCGGACTACTCAACGTCGAGGCCGACCACCTCGACCACTACGGCTCGCTGCGAGTGCTGGACGGGGCCTTCACCAGCCTGCTCGAGCGCGTCAGCGGTCCGGTAGTGCTCTGGAGCGACGACGGGGGAGCCGAGCGCGTAGCCGCCGCCGCAAAACGCGACGTCGTCCGCGTTGGTACGGGCGACCGGGTCGATTGGCGCGTCGAGCGCACGTCGCTGTCGCGCCGTGCATCGTCGTTCTCGCTCGTGGGCGCGAACCATCACCTCGACGTCGGGCTGCGGGTCACTGGAGCGCACAACGTGGCCAACGCCGCGGTGGTCGCCGCCCTCGCCGTGGAGCTCGGCGTCTCGACGACGGCGGTCGCGCAAGGGCTGGCGAGCTTCGAGGGGGCGCCGCGACGTTTCGAGCTGCTCGGCTCGTGGCGCGGCGTCGACGTCTATGAGGACTACGCGCACCTGCCCGGCGAGGTAGCAGCGACCCTCGCTGGCGCTCGAGCGGCCGGCTACGAACGGGTCACCGCGGTCTTCCAGCCCCACCGAGTGACCCGTACGACGGCGCTGGCCAACGCCTTCGCCCCGGCGTTCGACCTGGCGTCGGCGGTCGTGGTCACCGACATCTACCCCGCCGGTGAGGCGAACCCCGACGCAGTCACGGGCGAGGTTGTCGCCCACGCGATACGCGAGCGGGGGGCGACGGACGTCACCTACTGCGCGTCGCTCGCCGACCTGCCCGAGGTCCTGGCGACGCTTCGTGACCGCAGCGACGTCGTTCTGCTGCTCGGGGCGGGCGACGTGGCGTCGGTGGCCGCCCGGCTCGACGGGGGTCTTCGCTGATGTCACTGAATGAATTGATCGCGCGCGGCGGCCCGAGGGTGGTTGAGCACGCGCCCTTTGGGGCTCGCACGACGTATCGCGTCGGGGGCACCGTTCGCGCCCTCGTGACGCTCTCGTCGAGCGATGACCTCGACGAATTAGGCCCCTCGATGCTTGACTGCGGCCTCGAGTGGTGCGTGATCGGCAATGGATCGAACCTCCTCGTCGCCGACGGGGAGCACGCCGTCCTTGGCGTCCACCTGGACGGTCAGTTCTCGGACGTCGCCTGGCGCGACGAGGACGGCCTCATCGTCGTCGAGGCCGGCGCGGGCCTCGACCTGCCGATTGCGGCGCGACGGCTGGCGTCCGAGGGCGTCGTCGGCTTCGAGTGGGCCGTGGGGGTCCCCGGGACCGTCGGTGGTGCCGTCGTGATGAACGCCGGGGGCCACGGTTCGGACATGGCCGCCTCCGTCTACGCCGTGCGCGCGTGGGGTGCCGACGGGACCCGCACGTGGACGGCCGACGAACTGGGTTTCGGATATCGCACCAGCGCGCTCGGCGCCGCCGGCGTCGTGACCTCGGCGACCTTGCATCTCTCGCGAGGCGACGTCGACGCGGCCCAAGGCGAGATCCGAGGGATCGTGCGCTGGCGACGGGCCCACCAGCCGGGCGGCGCCAACGGCGGCAGCGTCTTTCAGAACCCCGAGGGCGACCACGCCGGGCGGCTCGTCGAGGAGGCCGGCTGCAGAGGGCTGCGAGTCGGTTCGGCTCAGGTCAGCGAGAAGCACGCGAACTTCATCATCGCTGACGCGCACGGGAGCGCCGATGACGTCTTTGAGTTGGCGTGCGCCGTGCGCCGGCGGGTCCTCGAACTCACGGGCGTCGAGCTGCGCAGCGAGCACCGATTCCTCGGCTTCGGAGCGCTCGGATGAGCCGTCGAAAGCCTATGAACGGCGCCGGCGGCCGCACGCTCACGAAAGGCCGCCCCGCTCGCGCGGCTAACGAGCGGCCCGTCCCCGCGCCGCGGCGCCCGCCGCCCCCGGCCGACCGCGCGGCGCGCCCCGGGCGCCGCAGAGCGGTCATGGTCGCGCTCGGGGGCCTAGCCGTCGTGGCGACGCTGGCCGTCGCTGCGCAGTGGGTGCTGCACACCTCGTATTTTCGGGTCCAGAACGTCACCATCGTGGGTCTGCGCCACGAGCCCGAGGCCCAGGTTCTCGCGGCATCGGGCCTCGAAGCCCACCCCACGATGTGGGGCCTCAGTGCCGCGACGATCGAGCGCAACCTCAGCCGCTTCAGCTGGATTTCCGGTGTCTCGATCGTAAAGCGCTGGCCGAGCTCACTGGTGGTGAAGGTGCACGAGAGCCGGGCGGTAGCGGTTGCCTACGGACCCCACCACGTGCTGCAGTACGTCGGCGGCGCCGGACTGGACCTGGGCTCCGCGCCATTGCACGCCAATCTCCCGACGTTGCAGTACCTGCACCCGCGCGACGTGACGTGGCCCTACCAGCGCGCCGGCAGCGCCGCCGCGTACGTGGCGAGTCGTTTGCCCGCGGCCTTCGCGGCCCAGGTGTCGCTCATCACCGTCGATGCCAGGGGAACTGTGACCCTCAAGTTGTCCACGCCCGTCTCGTTCGTTCTCGGCCCGGCAACGATGCTGCACGCCAAGTTCGTGGCGATCGCCTCGGTCATCGCGCACAGCACGCTGCGACCGGGCGATGTCGTCGACGTCACCGTCCCCGACGAGCTCGCGGTGACTGGTCCGGCACCCTCGTAGGGGCGCCATTTGACCATAATCGGGCGGATGACTAGCCTTCGTGGACATTTGATCGCCAATGTTCGCGCCCCCGTCAACGGTGCGACACAATAGAAGAGTCAACCCAAGGGGAGTCCATGAGTCTCAATCAGACCAACTACCACGCCGTAATCAAAGTGATCGGCGTGGGTGGTGGTGGAGTGAATGCGGTCAACCGCATGATCACCGCGGGCCTACGCAACATCGAGTTCATCGCGGCCAACACCGACGCGCAGGCCCTCTTGATGAGCGAAGCGGACCTCAAGCTCGATATTGGCCGTGAGCTCACCAAGGGCCTCGGTGCGGGCAGCGACCCCGAGATCGGGCGCCAAGCGGCCGAGGACCACCGCGGCGAGATCGAAGAAGCCCTGATGGAGACGGACATGGTCTTCATCACCGCCGGCGAGGGTGGAGGCACCGGCACCGGCGCCGCCCCCGTGGTCGCCGAGGTCGCCCGATCGCTCGGCATCCTCACGATCGGTGTCGTGACCCGCCCGTTCTCCTTCGAGGGCAAACGCCGGGCGATCCAGGCCGAGAAGGGGATTCAGGCGCTGCGTGACAAGGTGGACACGCTCATCGTCATCCCCAACGACCGCCTGCTCTCCGTGACGGCCCCCGACACCTCGATGCTCGACGCGTTCAAGATCGCCGACGACGTGCTCCTGTCGGCCGTGCGCGGCGTGACGGACCTCATCACCGTGCCCGGACTCATTAACACCGACTTCGCCGACGTGAACGCCATCATGCGCAACGCCGGTACCGCGATCATGGGCGTGGGCACCTCGACCGGCGAGGGCCGCGCAGTGAACGCCGCCCGGGCCGCCATCACCTCGCCGTTGCTCGAGGCTTCTATCGACGGCGCCCGCGGGATCCTGATGAACATCGTGGGCGGGCCCAACGTGACGCTGTCCGAGGTCACTCAGGCTGCGGAGATCATCCACTCGGTCGCCCACCCCGACGCCAACATCATCTTCGGTAGCGTCATCGACGATTCGATTGGCGACGCCGTGCGGGTGACCGTGATCGCCGCCGGCTTCGATCACAACGCTCCGGCCAAACCGGCGGCGACGACGGCTGAGCCGATGATGACCGAGGGTCCGCGCAGCGACATCTTCACCAGCACCACCAATGACGACTTCTTCGACGTCGGTGGCGATGACGACCTCCCCAGCTTCCTCCGCTAACGCGGCCCTCACCCAGCGCGTCACCGCCAACCTCACCCGGGTCCGCGAACGCATCGCCTCGACGGGCCGGGACCCGGCGTCAGTGCGGATTGTGGCCGTGACCAAGACGTTCGGTGTCGAGTTTGTTCGGGTTGCCGCCGCGCTCGGCCTCGCGGCGGTCGGAGAGAACTACGTCGACGACCTCTGCGCGAAGCGCGAGTCGACAAGTGACGTCCCCGTCGCCTGGCACTACCTAGGTGCGCTGCAGACCAACAAGATCGCGCGCGCGCTTGACTGCGCCGACGTGGTCTGTGGCGTCTCGAGATTGAAGGAGCTCGAGCGCATCGCCGCTCGACGCCGCGACCGGGTCCTCTACGTCCAGGTCGACTTCACGGACGCCGCGGGGCGCAACGGTGCGGCGATGCGCGACGTCGAGGCCCTCGTCGCGCGAGCACGCCTCCTCGAGCTCGACGTGCGTGGACTTATGACGGTGGCGCCGACGGACGTCGACCGGGCCCGCTCGGCCTTCAGCGCGACGAGGGACCTGGCCGACGGGCTCGGACTCGTGGAGCGATCCATGGGAATGAGCGACGACCTGGAGTGGGCCTGCGAATCAGGGTCGAGTGAGGTGCGGGTGGGACGGGCCCTCTTCGGTCCCCGGGGCGTTGACGGCGCGCCCTGACCTAACATGGTGCCTGGCGCTGGAACCGCAAGGAGATGTCCATGAAAGAAAAGTTGCGCGGGTTCCTAGGATTCCTAGGCCTCATTGAAGACGAGTACGGCGAGTACGGCTCGACCGGTCCGGCCCGGCCTTTCTCCGACGAGCCCACCGGCCACGACGAGCCCGAGTGGGCGACGCCCGCCTCCGGCGCGCGAACCTTCCCGACGACCTCGGGAGGACCCGGTCAGGGACGGGCCCCGGCCCCGGTGAACCGGGTGTCGTCGATCTCGGTACTCGACTCGAACGGCCAGGGCTCGCGCGTGCGACCAATGACGAGCATGGGTGCGCCGCGCGGCATTTCGTCGTTCTCCCAAGAGCGCGACGTGGCAATCTTCGTGCCCCGCTCCTACGACGAGTCTCGCCGGATCACCGACCTGCTGCGCTCGAATCGGGCGGTCGTGGTGAACGTCACCAACGTCGACGCCGGACTTGGGCGACGGCTCGTCGACTTCACCGCCGGCACCGCCTACGCGCTGAACGCCAAGATTGAAGTTCTCAGTCCGAGCATCTACCTGGTGAGCCCCCAAGGCATGCACCTCGGCCCCGAGGCGAAGGATCGACTGCGCGCCACGAACTACCGTGAGCCCGGCGACGCATGAGTCTGGTACACCTCCTGATCGGAATCTATATTTGGGTGCTGGTGGTATCGGCCCTGCTGAGTTGGTTCCCGACGACGAACTCTTCCGGCGGCCTCGCGACGATCAAGAATGTGCTCTCAAAGCTCACCGAGCCAGTGTTGCGACCGCTGCGACAGATCCTTCCGCGACCGAGCTTCGGCGGCGTCGGCATCGACCTCTCGGTACTAGTAGCGATCATCGTGCTCGCCTTCATCAACCGGATCATCTAGGCCGCGAATTCGCGAACCGGCCGCACGATGGCGGTAGGGTGGCTCCATGGATAGCTCGGACAACGCCTTCTCTGCCCTCGACGCGATCGACACGGTGGCCTTCAAGGTCGGCCTCAAGGGGTACAACGTCGACGAGGTGGATGAGTTCCTGGAACGACTCTCTGGCGAGGTCCACCAGCTAAAAGAGTTGGTGCACCAGCAGCGTCAGCAGTTGCGCCAGGCCGCCGAACGGATTAACCAACTCGACGCGCGCGAACCGGGCGCCGCCCCGGCGTCGATGGCGGCGCCCGCGCCGGCCGCGGCTCCGCGCACGATCACTGTCTCGGGTGCCGAGCAGGTCACCGCCATGATTGCGATGGCCCAGCAGTTCATAGAGCAGGCCCAGCAAGAGGCCGAGACGAAGGCCCGTGAGATGACGACGTCGGCCCAGGAGCGCGCTCGAGAGATCGTGGCCGAGGCCCGCAGCCGCGCCGAGGACGAGGTCAACCGACTGAACGGCCTGAAGCAGCGCTTGAGCGAGGATGTCGACACACTGGCGCGCCAGCTCGAGACCGAGCGCAAGCGCTTGAGCGGCGCCCTGGCAGAGTTCTCTCGATGGGTGGAGAGTTCGTTGCAGGTCGGAGGCGCACGGACCTCCGGTCCCGCCCCGGCTCACGCCCCGGCGCCTCCGCGCCCGACGCAAGTACCGCCCCCGGCGCCCGCGCCAACACAACAGACCGTCGGTCAAGTCCTCAATTTCGAACAGCCCTCGCGCGACGAACGTCAGTAAGTCCTTCGCTAACTGGTAGGGTCGGCCCGCACTTGTTTCGTGCCACCCCGAGGAGTTGAAGATGCCGTCCACCGCAAAGAACAAGAAGAAGGCACTGGCCAAGAAGACGGCCGTGAAGAAGGTGCCCGCGAAGAAGGTGCCCGCGAAGAAGACGGCCGTGAAGAAGTCCCCGGCCGTGAAGAAGGTGCCCGCGAAGAAGCCCGCTAGTTCCTCGGCTCAGAAGGTCGCCGCCGCGAAAAAGATCGCCGCGGCGAAGAAGGCCGCTGTCGCCAAGGTCAAGGCCGCCGCCGCCGCCCGAGTGGCGAAAGACCGCGACGCCAGGGCTAAGGCGGCCACGAGGGCCAAGGCCGCCGCCGTGAAGGTGCGGGCCGTGGCCGCCGCCCGAGCGCAAAAGGAGAGGGCCGCCAAGGTCAAGGCCGCCGCGAAAGAACGAGAGGTGCAGCGCAAGGCTCGTGAGAAAGCCGCCGCTGAACTTAAGAAGCTGCGTGAAGTTGAGGCCAAGCGCAAAGCCATCGAGGCCGAGAAGCTCCGCAAGATCCGCGAGATTGAACGTCGCAATCACGAGGAGCTGAAGCGCCAGGAGCGTCGCGAGGCCGAGGAGCGCAAGCGCCTCGAGGCGCTCGAGCGCAAGATGCATTCCAAGCCCTACGGCGACGACACGGCCTTCCTCGAGGAGCTGCGTCAGCTATTGCTCGAGACCCGCAAGGTGACCAAGGTCGACATTGCGGTCATGGAGTCCGAGGCCGATGAAATGCTCGTTGACCGCGAACGTCTGGAATACGACGACGAGGACGGCTCCAGCGTCGCCTCGGATATCGACCGCGACCAGAAGAAGGATTTTGCATCGCTGCTTCGCCTGAAGGTCGACGAGATCGACGTCGCCCTCGCGCGAATCGACGACGGAAGCTACGGGCGCTGCGACGAGTGCTTTGAGGCGATCTCGAAGCCCCGGCTCTTGGCGCAGCTGCCGGTCTTCATGTGCGTATCGTGCCGCGCCAGCGTATAGGCATTCCGGTCAACAGCACGGTCGTGGTGGTGGCCGCTGCGGTGACCGCGGTTGATGCGGTCGCCAAATCGTGGGCCCGCCATTCTCTCGCGCACCATGACGTGCACGTCGGCGGCGCGGTCTGGTTGCGCCTCCGGTACAACTCGGGGATCTCGTTCTCGCTCAACAGCTCCGGTCCGCTGCTCACCACGATCGTCACGGTCGCCGTCGCGCTCATCGTGGTGTTCGTTGGACTGAACGCCTCACGGGGGACCCCGGCCGTCGGCTTTGGACTGCTACTCGGGGGCGGGCTCGCCAACGTCGTGGACCGCCTCGCGGCCAACCCCCATCAGGTGACGGACTTCATCGCGCTCGGATCGTTCCCGGTCTTCAACACCGCCGATGTGGCGATCACCGCCGGCTTTGTCACTCTGGCGGTCGCCGCTCTCACCGGTGAGCGGTTGCTCGCACGATGACCGATTCGGTCGACGCCTTCGACGGCGAGGTGCTCGACCTCGTCGTTCCGGGCTCGCTCGACCGGATCCGGATCGACCGAGTCCTGTCGATGCTGACGGGTCTGTCGCGCTCGGAGACGAGCGAGATCCTGGCCAGTGGCGCCGTGCGCTTGGATGGCAAGGTTGTCCTCAAGTCCTCGACGATGATCGGCGAGGGTCAGCATCTCGTCGCCGTCCTGCCGGCCCCCGAGAGCGCATTCGTCGAGGCCGATCCGAGCGTCCACGTGGACGTTGTCCGCGAGGACGCGGACTTCGTGGTGGTCAACAAGGCGCCTGGTCAGGTCGTCCATCCCGGTGCCGGCCACCGTCACGGGACCCTGGTCGCCGGACTGCTCGCGATCTATCCCGAGATCGCGGAACTCAGCGCCGAGGGACTGTGCGACCCGCTGCGACCGGGCATCGTCCACCGGCTTGACAAGGGGACCTCCGGGGTCCTCGTCGTCGCGCGCTCGCCCGAGGGCTTCTTGAACCTCAGCACCCAGCTGTCCGAGCGTCTAATGGAGCGGACCTACCTCGGCATGGTCGAGGGGCACGTCGCGGAGGAGCGCGGTGTTGTCGACGCGCCGATCGGTCGTTCGACACGTACCCCGACAATGATGTCGGTTCGTGCCGACGGCCGCCCGGCGCGTACTGGCTACGAGGTCATCGCTCGGATCGACAAGCCCCACGCCATGACCCTGCTCCGCCTTCAACTCGACACCGGGCGTACCCATCAGATCAGGGTCCACCTGGCGACCATCGGACATGCGGTCGTCAACGATCCGCGTTACGGCCACCGTCGTGAGCGACGACTGGCCGAGGACCGCTTCTTCCTGCACTCCATGACGCTCGCGTTCGCCCACCCTCGCACCGACGAGTGGCTCACCACCACCGTGGCGCTGCCCGCCGACCTGCGAACGTTGGTGCCGTCCAGCGTGGAGTACTAGACGTTCTCGTGAGCGGCGAGCACCGCACGGTCCTCGCGCAACAGTGTCAGGGCCTCTTCCTCGGCCCGACGGACGCGACGCACACCGATGTCCATCTTGGTCGCGGTCGCCTGAAGCGATAGGGGAGTGGTGCCGTTCAAGCCGAAGCGCAGCGTCAAGACTTCTCGCTGCAGTTCATTCAACTTGGCGAGCGCGCCGTGGAGTTGGTCGTCCATCATGGTCTGCTCGATGTCGCCGACCCAGTCGTGCTGGCTCGGGGCGACGAGGTCACCCAGGGTGGTGGCTGAATCCGAGGAGGCGGGCTGGTCAAGGCTGGCCGTCACGCCGGCCAAACCGTGCAGGTTGTCGCGCTGCGCCTTGGACATGCCGGTGGCCTCAGTCAGCTCGTCGTCGGTCGGCTTGCGCCCGAAGATCGACGTGAGCTCGGCGGTCGTCGCCTCGAGCCGTTGGAGCTGTTCGCCGACCTCGAGGGGAATGCGGATGGTGCGCCCGTGCTGTTGGACGGCGCGTTGAAGGGCCTGACGAATCCACCAAGTGGCGTAGGTCGAGAACTTGAAGCCGCGCTCCCAGTCGAACTTCTCGACGGCGCGCAGCAGTCCGAAGGTGCCCTCTTGAACGAGGTCGATCATCTCGACGCCACGGTCCTGATAGCGGCGGGCCCAGTGAAGCACGAGTCGCAGGTTGGCGGCGACCATCTGCTTCTTGGCCTCTTCGTCGCCGGCCGTGACGCGCTTGGCCAACTCGACCTGCTCGTCGTAGTTCGGCATCGGGTAGCGGTCGAGATCGCGCATCAATAGACCCAACATGTCGTTGGTGTTGACCGCGGAGCGGTGAACGATGACAGTCATAAGCATCTCCTGGGGGGTTGGAGAACAGCAATTCTGCGTCCCAGAATTTCTCCTATGGACGCCTGAACAATTTACCACGAGGTAGGCCGGACATCAAGGCTTTTCGTCTAAGAGAATCCGAAGAATCTGGAGAGTTTTAAGCGCTGTGAGTGCGCACGACCGGCTTGATGCCCCTGGCCTGCAGGACCATGTCGCCCAGAGTGAAGCTGGAGAGATGCTCGCGCATGTGATTGCCGACGTCGGCCCAGACCCCCAGAAGAACGCACTGGCCCTCGTGATCGCAGGCACCGTCCTGATGGGGCTGGCCAAAGTCGCCGGCCACGATCGGCCCATCGACGGCGGCCACGATCTCGGCGAGGGTGATCTCGTCGGCCGGGCGGGCGAGCACGTAACCGCCCCCCACGCCGCGCTTGGATCGAACGACACCGACGCCCTTCAGGCTCAACAGAATCTGCTCGAGGTACGGCTGGGGCAGTCCGGTGCGTTCGGCGAGGTCCCGTACTGAGACCGGGACCGCGTGATCGGCGCGCAGCGCCAGGCTCAGCAGCGCCCGACTGGCGTAATCCCCTCGTGTCGAAACCCTCACGGAGTCATTCTACCGGAGGTCGGCGTCCCACCGGAGGCCGGCGTGGGCGCCCGACCCATGCACGGGCCGGTCCTTCCGTCTGGCACAGTGGGTAGGTGGAATCAGACCAAAACGACAACGTGACCGTGAACCCCGACGAGGTACTCGCACCGGGGGTGGCCGAGGCCAAGCCCGAGGACGAGAACACCGACTACATCAGTCAGCCGGCCAAGGTGATGCGCATCGGCTCAATGGTGAAGTCGCTGCTCGACGAGGCCCGCGCCGCCCCGCTCGACGAAGCCGGACGGGCGCGGCTGCGTGAGATTTACGAGATGTCGATCGCCGAGCTCTCGGGTGCGCTGTCGCCCGACCTCGGGGCCGAGCTCTCGAAAATGGCCCTGCCCTTCAGCGCCCAGGTCCCCACGGAGTCCGAGTTGCGCATCGCCCAGGCCCAGCTCGTCGGGTGGCTCGAAGGGCTGTTTCACGGCATCCAGGCGTCGCTCTTCGCCCAGCAGGCCGCCGCCGCGGCCCAGCTCGAGAAGCTGCGCGACCGTTCGCTCAATCCCGGGGCCGGCGAACCTCGCGCCGGCACCTACCTCTAGGCGCGCCGGTGGCCAGTGACACGCGGGCGTTAGCCTGCCGGTCCGACGGGCGTACCGGCGCTGACCGGTCGAGAGAGGATGCATGCGCTGATGGCTGAGGGCTTCGTCCATCTGCACAACCACACCGAGTACTCGATGCTCGACGGCGCGGCCCGTGTCGAGGAGTTGGTGCTCGCCGCCAAGTCCGACGGTCAGCGCGCCCTGGGCATCACCGACCACGGCAATCTCTACGGGGCGATCGACTTCTACGAAGCCTGTCGGCGCCACGGCATCACGCCGATCCTCGGCCTCGAGGCGTACATGGCGGCCAACTCGCGCTTCGACCGCCCACCGCGCCGGGGCAAGATCGACGATACCGGCGGCGATACCGACGGCGGCCAGAAGCTCTACCACCACCTCACGCTCCTCGCCTCGTCGAACCAGGGCTACCGGAACCTTCGCGAGCTCTCGTCGCTGGCGTTCCTCGAGGGGTACTACTACAAGCCCCGGCTCGACTGGGACCTGCTCGAGCGGTTCTCCGGCGGACTCATTGCCACGTCGGGCTGCCTCGGGGGCGTGGTCTTACAGGCCCTGCTGCAGGACGACTACGCCAAGGGGTTGGCGTTGGCCGGACGGCTCCAGACCATCTTCGGCGCGGAAAACTTCTTCATCGAGATGCAGGACCACGGCCTGCCCGAGCAGGTTCGCACCAACCCCCAACTAGTGCGCATCGCCAAGGACCTAGGCGCTCCGCTTCTTGCCACGAACGACCTCCACTACGTTCACCACGACGACGCCGAAATGCACGACGCACTGCTCTGCATCGGCACCGGTTCGCTCGTCGCCGACCCCCACCGATTCCGGTTCCATAGTGACCAGCACTACCTGAAGTCGGCGGCGGAGATGCGCTATCTCTTTCGCGAGTTGCCCGAAGCCTGCGATAACACCCTGCTGGTCGCCGAGCGCTCCGACGTCACGATCGAATTCGACAACGACGCGCTGCCGGAGTTCCCGATCCCGCTTGAGTTCCAGGGCGCTTCGCACAAGGAGGGCGCTAATCGACTGCTGCGCAGCCTCAGTTACGCCGGCGCCTCACAGCGCTACGGGGAGCGACTGACCGACGAGGTGCGGGCGCGCATCGACTACGAGCTAGGCGTGGTGGCCGACATGGGGTTCTCGGATTACTTCCTCGTCGTGTGGGACCTGATCCGCCACGCGCGTGAGAAGGGGATCCGGGTCGGTCCGGGCCGCGGCTCGGCGGCCGGATGCTGTGTGGCCTACTGCCTGGGCATCGTCGACCTCGACCCGATCCACTACGGGCTCATCTTCGAGCGATTCATGAACCCCGGCCGCAAACAGATGCCCGACATCGACATGGACTTCGACGAGCGCTACCGCGGCGACATGATCCGCTACGCCGCCGAGCGCTACGGGTCGGATCACGTCGCCCAGATCGTCACGTTCTCCACGATCAAGGCCCGCGCGGCGGTGCGCGACGCGGCGCGGGTGCTCGGCTACCCTCCCCAGCTCGGCGACAAGATCGCCAAGGCGATGCCCCCATTGGTGATGGGCCAGGACCTCCCGCTCGAGGCCTGCTTCACCCCGATGCCGGGCTACGAGGGCCGCTACGCCGAGGCCACTGAGCTGCGCGCACTCTACGAGTCTGACCCCGAGGTCAAGCATGCCGTCGACGTCGCCAAGGGCTTCGTCGACAAGCGCCGCCAGGACGGCATCCACGCCGCCGCCGTGGTGATCACCAAGGAGCCGGTGCTGGAGTACGTGCCGGTACAGCGAAAGGCCGGGCCCAACGGTTCGATCGACGACGCGCCGATCGTCACTCAGTACGAAGCGAGCGCCATCGAAAAGTTGGGCCTGTTGAAGATGGACTTCCTCGGGCTGCGCAACCTGGCGATCATCGAGCGCACTCTGGAGCACATTCAGCGACGCCACGGCGTCGAGGTCGACATCGACCACGTCGCGCTCGACGACGAGAAGGTCTTTGACATGCTGAAGCTCGGCAACTCGATCGGCATCTTTCAACTCGAGGGCGACAAGATGCGCCAGCTCATGCGGCGGCTCGCGCCGACCAGCTTCGACGACATCGCGGCGCTCGTGGCGCTGTACCGGCCGGGGCCGCTCTCCGAGAACGTCCACAACGACTACGCCGACCGCAAAAATGGTCGGCAGCTGGTCAGCTACGACACTCCCGACCTCGAGGAGATTCTCGGCGAGACCTACGGCCTGATGATCTACCAGGAGGACATCATGCGCGTGGCGACCAAGATCGCGGGATTCTCGATGACCGAGGCCGACGATCTGCGCAAGGCCTGCTCGAAGAAGATCCGCGAGATGATCCAGGCCCAACGCGCCAAGTTCGTCGACGGGTCCGAGCGCGAGGGCTACGGCCGCGAGCTCGGCGCGACAATCTTTAACAAGATTGAGCCATTCGCCGACTACGCCTTCAACAAGAGCCACGCGTACGGCTACGCGTTGATCGCCTACCAGAACGCCTGGCTGAAGGCGAACTACCCGGTCGAGTACATGGCCGCGCTGCTGACTTCGTTCCGGGACGACAAGGACAAGGCGTCGGTGTACCTCAACGAAGCCCGACTAATGGGCATCAAGGTCGGTGTGCCCGACGTCAACGAGTCCTTCGCCGAGTACGCCCCCAGCCTGAATCAAGACTCGACGATTCTCTTTGGCATGGCCGCGGTGCGCAACGTGGGCGAGGCGCTGGTCGACAAGATCGTGGCCGAGCGCGAGGCGAACGGCCGATTCGGGTCGGTCTACGACTTCGCGCGCCGAGTCGACCCCGCGGTCCTCAACCGGCGCTCCATGGAGTCGCTCATCAAGGCGGGGGCTTTCGACGGCCTGGGGGTTGCGCGACTGGGCTTCCTCTTGAAGGTCGACGAGATCTGCGACGTGACGCTTAGCCGTCGCAAGGACCTCTCCCTCGGCATCACGACCCTCTTCGCGGCCATGGGCGACGGCGGCGCGGACCACGACTGGGAGGGCACGGAGGTCGAGATTGCCGAGCTCGAGTTCGAAAAGACGGTGAAGCTCGACTTCGAGCGCGAGATGCTGGGCACCTACGTCTCGGACCATCCCCTCTACGAGGTGGAGGGGGCGCTCGTCGCCCGGACCGACGGAACCATCATCTCGATTCGCGAGCGCGGAGAGGAGTTGGCCCGAGTCGGGCGGGCGATCACGGTCGGCGGGATCCTCGCCGAGGTGCAGATCCGCACCACCAAGATGGGCAAGCACTACGCCCGGGTGGTGCTGGAGGACCTCGGAGGATCGATGGAGATCAACTTCTCAGCGAACAACTTCGAGAAGTACAGCGGCTTCCTCGCCAAGGACAACATTGTGCTCGTCAAAGTCCGTCCCGGCTTCGAGGAGGAGCTGCGCTTCAGCGCGATGGACGTGGAGCTGTTGGTCGTCGAGCGTGGTGACGGCGAGCTCCGCCTGGCGCTGCGGCCCGAGGATCTGACGCAGTCGTCCATCTCGACCCTGCGCGAGATTCTGACCCGGTATCCCGGCAAGTCGCCCGTCATAGTCGAAACGGGCAGCGCGGGCAAGGTCTTTCGCCTGACGCCGGAGTTCAACGTGAATATCGCCAGTGTGGTGGCCGATCTGCGCACGGAATTCGGTCGAAACGTGATTAAGGCCTGACCAGTTCGCGAAGGGTCGGAACTCTCGTAGAATGGGCCCATGGCAATGAACGTCACCACGAAAGACACCACCGCGCTCAGCGACGCAGAACTTGCCGAGATGGCCGACCTCTGCGTCGATCGTGAGCCGAACTTCGACATCGGCTTCCTCTCGAAGCAACGCGAGGATTGGGTGCTCGTGACTCACGCCCGAGAGGGCAACAAGTTGCGGGGCTACTCCTTCTGCACGCTGGAGCGCATTGGGGGGACTCCCTCACTACTCGTCGGGCTCTTGCTCGTGGACCGTAACGCGAAGTCTGACCAGACGTTGAAGGTGATTCTCCACGACCAGTTCCGACGGGCCCTGCTCGCCTTTCCCGACGAGGACGTGCTCCTCGGCTCGCGCCTGACGAGCGCCGACGGGTTCCGCGCCTTTGCCGGCCTCGAGGATGTCGTGCCGCGCCTCGGATATCGTCCCACGGGCGAGGACCGGGCCTGGGGCCGACGCCTCGCCAAGCGATTCGGTTCGGAGAAGTCGATCGACGACAAGACCTTCGTGATGACGGTGTCGCCCGGTCCGGTCGGGGGACTGGACTACGTCACCTCCAAAGGGCCCATCCCCGTCGGCGCCGACACCTTCTTTGATGGGCTGAAGCCCGAAAAGGGCCAGCGACTGATCGTCTTTGGCTGGGCCATGGCTGAGAGCCTGGCGTCGGGCAAGCTGTCCCGCTAGGGCGTCAACCCCGGGGCAGCAGCCCCGTGCAGCTCTTGTAGCAGTGTCCGTCGATGGGCATCGAGAGCGTCGTCAGCACGTAGGTCGGCCGAAAACCGAGCGCCGTGGCGAGGTCCTTCCCGGCGAGCGACGTGCGCCGGGTCGCCTCGATGGTCCTGATGGCGTGGGCGTCCTCGCAGAGCAGCCAGACGTCGTCGCCGAACCAGCCGAAGCGAACCCAGGTCGAGCCGTCGTCGTGTCGGCGAAGCAGTTGGGGCCCGCGATCGGCCGCAATCAGCGCCACGCTCGGTCGCTCGCCGCGAAACTCCCAGTAGGGCGCACTCGGGCCCCTAAAGCCGAAGAGGGGGCCGTCGGCGGGGCTGGCCAACTGCTCGAGCCATCGGCGCACGCGTCGTCCCCGGTAGGTTCCGAGTCGCCGCGGGAGGTCGGCCAGCGTGACCGATTCGGGCTGGGCGAGATCGTTGCGCTCGAGGTCCGCGGCGAGCTCGCCCTCCACGACGTCGAAGACCGCGAGGTCGGTGACGAAGTCGACCGGCCAGGGGATACGCCATCGCACGATCGCCTGAGACTCGAGGTCGACCACCGTCGTCGTTTCATTGGTCGAGCCCAGCACGAGGCCGAACACGGTGGAGCCGGGAGTGAGGTCGACGGCCGGACGGTGGGGGGAGCGCTCGACGAGGTGCTTGATGGCTCGGGCGGCGGGGTCGCGATTGAATAGCGACATCAGCGCGCGACCTCGCGCAGTTCGTGTTCGAGCGCGGCCACGTCACCGACGGGCTGGTGGCAGACGCCCCCGCGACAGACGTAGGCGAGTCCCACGCGGCGCTGCGCGAGGAGGGCCGAGTCGCCCGAGCCGGTGACCAGGACGGTGCGACGCATAGCCATCGATCGTACGTGGTCGGCGAGCGCGCCAAACGGCCCCGGGACCACCACCTCGACACCGTCGAGCGCGAAACCGGCGGCTTCGAGGAGGTCGGGGACGGCGCCGGGGTGCGAGATCAGAAGCGGCCGCGCCAGCTCCACCAGCCGTCGGGCGACGAGGTCCGCGACGACGTCGCCCGTGCAGAGCGAGAGTCGCGCGAGGGCGCGACACGCCACCGCGTGGCTCGATGGGGTCGCACCGTCGAAAATCTCCTTCGGTCGTGCCACGAGGTCGTTCACCAGGTCGCTCTGGGAGAAGATCCCGCGCCCGGCGTCGGGCGCCTCAGTCGACGGCACCTCGCCGTCCCAGTGGTGCGCGACGAGGTAGCGGGCGAGGGACGTGGCGTGGGACGTCCACCGGTCGTGACCCGTGGCCTCGAAGGCGTCGATGGAAGCGTCGAGCATCCAGGCGACGTCGGCGGCCGTCGCGTGGGCCTGGCGGCGCTCCGTTCTCCACCACGCCCGCCCGTCGAAGTGAGAAAGCGTCAGCAGTTCGAGAAGTTCGAGGCCGCGCGGGACGTACTCGCCCTCCCCGCTCGTCAGCAGCGCCGAGGCGAACATGGCGTTCCATTCGAGAATGACCTTCTCGTCGCGCCCCGGTTGGACGCGACGGGCCCGGGCGACGCGCAGCGCCTCAATCGCGGGACCGAGTGACGCCGGAGCGACGAACGGCTCGCCGTCGTTGAGCCGGGGGATGGATCGGCCCTCGAAGGCGCCCGGCGACTCGATCCGCCACCGCGAGAGCACCGTCGCCAGTTCGGAGCCGAGTTGCGTGCCCAGGGCCTCTCGCACCTCGTCGAGCGTCCAGGTGACGTGCGAGCCTTCGACACCACCGGCGTCAGCGTCGAGCGACGAGGCGAAGCCGCCGTCGAGGGCAAGGTCCTCGAGCACGAAGGCGATCGTGCGAAGGGCGACGGCGCGCCACGGCGCGCCGTCGGGCATGATCCGAGCGGCGCGAAGGTACGTGCGCGCGAGCAGGGCCTGGTCGCAGAGCATCTTCTCGAAGTGCGGGACGTGCCACGAACCGTCGACGCTGTAGCGCGCGAATCCCCCCCGGAGGTGGTCGTAGAGTCCCCGGCGCGACATCGCGTCGAGCGTCCTCGCGACGGCGGCGCGGGCCGGTTCGTCGTCGAAGTCGAGGAGCGCATCGACGTAGCTGGGCCGGGGGAACTTGGGCGCGTCGCCGAAGCCACCATCCCCGTCGACCCGTCCGATCAACTCGTCGCGTAGCCGCCGACGCGACGAGGCGAGGTCGAGGGCCTGGGCGCTCGGCGACAGGTGGTCGATGAAGGCCACCTCGCGATCGAGGCTTTGACGGAGTTGGTCGGCCTGGGCGAGCACGTCGTCTCGACGGCTCGACCAGACGTCGCGCATCGCCCCGAGCAGCCTCGTGAATCCGATCTGCCCGTGACGGTCGACCGGCGGATAGTAGGTGCCGGCCATGAAGGGCAGACCGTCGGGGGTGAGGAAGACCGACATCGGCCAACCACCGTGTCCGGCGACTAGCTGCGTGGCCGCCATGTAGAGCGCATCAACGTCCGGACGCTCCTCACGGTCGACCTTGATGGCGACGAACGAGTCATTGAGTAGTCGAGCGACCTCGGAGCTCTCAAAGGACTCGTGGGCCATCACGTGGCACCAGTGGCACGCCGCGTAGCCCACCGAGAGAAAGATCGGCCGATCGAGTCGCTTCGCCTCGTCGAGGGCCTCGCGTCCCCAGGGCCACCAGTCGACCGGATTCCCGGCGTGCTGGCGCAGGTAGGCGCTCGAGGCGTCGGCGAGGCGGTTCGTCACCGGCTCAGCGTACCGACCAACGGGGCCCGGGGTCCCGACTACGAAGTCTCGGTCCCCGTGCTCGATACTCTGTCATCATCCACTGACGACTCTGCGAGGTCCACATGCCACAGCCGCTGCGATGGGGGATCATCGGGACCGGAGGGATCTCGCACACCTTCGCGAGCGACTTACGCTTAACCGACGGGGCCGTGGTCGCCGCCGTCGGCTCTCGGACGATGTCGTCGGCCCGGGATTTCGCTGAGGAGTTCGACGTACCGGGCCGTCACGGCTCCTACCAGGCATTGGTCGAGGACCCGTCCGTCGATGTCGTCTACGTC
>JAYVZV010000027.1:0-6520 GCA_043782995.1 Acidimicrobiales bacterium
GGCGGCGGAAGGCTCGAGTTTCTCGGCGGCGTTCACCAGCGACGGCGGGCGTCATTGGACACACGTCCATCCCTAGCCCCGCCAGCTTGATTGCCGCAACCCGCCTCCGACACCAAGCAATGGCTGAATAACTCAAGTCGCCAGTGGATGGTTGCATTTCTGCGGCGTCGGGCCTCCGAGAGTCTCAAAACCGTCCTGCACAACCAAGGAGAGCGCCACCACAAACTCGTCTTAGGATCGCGTAATGGTCCAAGTTTGGATGGACGGCGTGGTTCGAGAATACGACGACCGTGAAGGCTTCGGTGTCATTGATTCGCTAGACACGCCTGGGGGTTGTTGGTTCCACTACTCAATGATTGAGGTCCCTGGCCGGAAGACCCTTTCGGCTGGTCAACTGGTTCGTTTCACACTTGAACGCGAAGTGGATCAGGACGCATTTGTGTTCAGGGCCGTGCAAGTGCGGCCGTCAATCTGAAGAGCTTTCGCCTTAAGCGGGAAGTCTCCAGTGCAAGGTTGCACATCTGTTGCGTCGGGCCTCCGACACGGCCGAATCCGTATTCATCAAATGGAATCGACGGCACTCGGTCTTGGTCAGTTGCGCCGACGAAGTCAGATTTGCAATGACGGATGAACTACGAATCCCCCCGCACCCTGAGTGCGAGGGGGATTCGAAGCGTCAATATCAGCCGACTTGGGTGTACTTTAATCCGTTGACCATGGTGTACGTGTAGTTGTAGCTACCGCCTCCGGCGAACACCGCGTTGCCATCAAAGAGCTGGGTGACCAGGATGGCGAACTGGCCCGTTGTGCCGACTTGCTGGGTTAAGACGTTGCCCGGGTCTGGCGCCGTAATCGACGTCACGTCATACACGATCCAACCGCTCACTGAGCCGTGGCCGCTGTAGCAGGCCCCGGTGGTCGGGTCAGAGATCGCGCTGAAGCTGCCGTGCGCAGTGATGGTGACCGTGTAGGTGTTGGGCCCGGTGTTGATCACGCTGTAATTGAGCGACAGGTTGTCGTACGCCCACACTGGGCCATTGTCCGAAACAACGGTGCATGGGCCCGCCACGCTGGTGGTATCGGGGTGGTTCATTGTGTGCGTTACCGCAGTGACGGTGCCTGAAGAAGTGGCCATCGCCGGACCTGCTGCGAATCCTAGGGTGGCTACTGCGCCAAGACTCACGATAGCGATGGCTCGCTTTACATGGGCGTGGAACAACATTGACTTATACATGCTGACTCTCCTACAACTGGGGGATGCGCCGGTTTCGCTATTCGCTCGTCGCAGGTCGTTTGGCGACCAGTTGGGCCTGCGAGTCAACACGTCACTTCCGTATCGGGAAATGTTCCCAACGTGTGCAACCTACATCACCCAAGCAGATCTTCCCATTGGCGCCGAACCCCCGCCTGCGGGCCCATAAATCTGGAAGATTTGGACGAATTCGGCCACGAAGTCAGCGATTGCCTTGAACCCATGATTCGCGAGTCAATTCGTCCTATGGAGCATTCCTAAGCGCGGAAACAGTTTTTCCATGCACTAATCCGCCAGTCGGAGATTGTGCACGTCCCCGGGTTCAAGGGGTGTTCGCAACACCAGCCTGAACTGAGACTAGGAGTTCGTCGAGTGCTTCGGCCGGCGTCTTCCAATTGAGCGTCTTCCTTGGTCGTCCGTTGAGAGCGGCGGCGACGGCGTTGAGCTCTTCTGCGTCGTAGCGCGCGAGGTTTGTTCCCTTCGGAAAGTATTGGCGTAGCAGACCGTTCGTGTTCTCGTTGGTCCCGCGTTGCCAGGGACTGCGAGGGTCACAGAAGTAGACCTCGACGCCGGTGTCGACGCGAAGCTTGGCGTGCTGGGCCATCTCGACGCCTTGATCCCATGTGAGCGAACGACGTAGTTCGACGGGCAACGTTGTAATCGAGTGCGCAATCGCGTCGCGCACTGCTTCGGCACCGTGTCCCGCGAGCGGCGGCCCGTGCAGAGTGTGGAGTCCCTCCAAGTGTCCGTCCATTTGGGGCAGGTGCAGCAGCATGGTGAAGCGCGTCGTGCGCTCGACGAGCGTGCCGATCGCTGAACTGTTGAGCCCCATGATGAGGTCGCCCTCCCAGTGGCCGGGCACCGCTCGGTCCTCGACCTCGGCGGGGCGTTCCGAGATCATGATCTCCGCAGGGACGTAGGCCTTGGACGTTCGTCGGCGGCGCTCGCGCGGGACGCGCAGCGCCCGTCCGGTGCGCAGACATGCGGTGAGCTCGCGCTTGAGCGCGCCTCGTCCCTGGACGTAGAGCGACTGATAGATCGCTTCGTGACTGATCCGCATAGACACATCATTGGGGAAATCGACAGCCAAGCGTCGCGCGATCTGCTCGGGGCTCTAGGCCTGTGCCCACCGCCGGTCCTGATAGCGCCGAACCTTCTTCTTTCGCCAACTCACAGCCGGTCCTGCCACGGGGGTCCCGTCGGTTCGCCGCACCGCGCCTGAGAGGCGTGACTGGACGTAGTCGCGAAGTGCGTCGTTGGCCACGAGCTTGGCGACCTTCGGGCGTCGGGCCCGACAGTCAGCGTGCCACTGCGCGGTGGACGCGCGGTAAGCGAGGCGACCCTGGTGCGTCGCGGCGTTCCGGCGAAGCTCTCTCGAGATGGTCGACGGTGAGCGCCCCGTCAGCCTTGCGATCTCGCGAACGCCACACCCCGACGCTCGATGCACTGCAATGTCCTCACGTTCAGCGAACGACAAGAAGCGACTGGACATGGGGATCTGGGTGACGGTGGCCATGCCACCACCTTGGTTGAACAACCGAGCTCCGGCAACCCGTGAGATGTCCGCTTCAGCCGCTGCGTCCTCGGTTCTCAATCCGCGAGCAATCGCCGCCCAGAACGCCTGACGATGTTCGCGTCGCAGACCCGGATGACCTTGAACTCGCTGCGCGGGCCTTCCAGTAACCGCGGTCGTCCAACCTTTTGGTCTTCCCATGTGCACACCTCCAAATCGAGGTGTTGCTCTGACCGATTGAATCCGCCGTCGGCCCAACGACTCCAACTGAATCCGGACCGAAGTCCGTTCCGGTATTCGCGCCTCTAGATTGAAGCGCATGAGGTTTCATCAGGTGAACCGAGATCGAGCTCGTCGGCAACTACTCAGTAGCTTCTGGAAGATTGCAGTCGCCGCCATCATTCTCGGAGGTCTATTTGCCTTGACAGCAGCTGGGGGCGGATTCGGCGGACCTATGGATGGCACTCCCGCGGACGGCTACAAGGCGCTGGTGGCGCTCATCGTCACACTTGCCATAGCGGTGCTGCTGAGCCTCGGATCGATTGTTCGTTACCTCCTCTTGAGGTGTCCAACCAGGTCATCTCCAACTTCCTCAGCCCCTCGGTGCCAACTGCCAAATTCGGAGTCAGTCAGGCACAACTGAGATTGACCGTTGATGCCCGTATGGTGAGCACCATCAGACATTCGTTCCTCGAGCCGCCAGTGCAAGGTTGCACTTCTGTCGCGTCGGGCCCTCGACACCAACTCACAACGCGAGCCGCGAATGAACGGTTGCAGAACTGTCACGTCGGGCCCTCGACACCGACCAGAATCCGAGCGAGTCAGCCGTGAGTGATTACAGAGCTGTGGCCTCGGCAGACCTTCAAGGGTCCCCTCGTCGATCGACAACGTCTGTCAACTTTGCAAGCGTTACGACATTGGCTGCGAGCGACGCAAGCTTGGGACTGACCGTGACCAACGCATCCGCCTGGAGCTTCGCTACCGCGACGAACTCTGCGTCCTCGATGGAATCTAAGTCATTGTCCAAAGCGATCCGCCAAGCCGTTCGCCGCGACACCCGGTCACCGAGAAGCCGCATCTTCAACTCCGTCATGCCTTCATGAAGTTCCAGTGCTGCGGTTTCCGAGATCTCGCCGCTTTGGACTCGCTGCAGGAGGATATCGAGCGCCCGTGACCTTATTGAATTCGGCGCAACTAATTGATTTTCTGAGCTAATCCGGTACTGGCCTTCAGCCAGTTGCACGAGGGTCGGTGCATCAATGGCAAATCGTGTCATGTCCCGATGATAATGACACTTCCTTTCGTCATCAGAAGATGAGATTGCACCTTCCAAGTTGTGTCTCGCCTCTGCAGCCCTCGTTGCTGGCTCGCACGAAGCACAACCCCTCCGCACCACTTTCTGAATCCCCTCGCGAGTCCAAGCATCCCTGAACTGGCCGCCAATGAAAGTTGCGCACTTGCCAGTCGGGCCGCCGACTCTTAACCACCCCACCGGGCAAGACGCGAGTCGGAGAATGTGCACTTCACCCCCCAGATCTGAACCCGCACGTAATACTGCGCCCCACTGGGTCACTGTTCGCCGGAGGTGGTACTGCCGCGGCGAAGAGGCTTTGATCCCCAGGTCATGCTCTGTGACGCTAGAGAACCCAGGCCTTAGGGCTCGACACGAAACGAGTCAATGTTTCAGGGTCTGAGGAATGAATGACGGTTCTAAATACCGTCGATAGCGTGTTGGACTCCGGGCGACACGAGTTGTTGGCATGTCACAGAACGAACCTTCAGAAAAACTCATCCGGTACCAGCCACGGGAAATCTCCAAAGTTCAGTGGGATCTCGCACGTGGTGAGGCGGTTATGGCGGTTATGGAGTGCAAGGTGGAGACGGTCGAGACCGCTCGGACACTCATCGGGCACCTCGCGCGATTCCTCATTTGGCACCTCGGTTGGGACCGCCGCACGGCCCCTGATTTCAATGCACTGGTGACCGCCAACTTCATCGAGACGTACTGTGGGAATCCGTCGACCCCACCCACGGAGCGCCCCTACTTGCGCCGAGTCGCGCGCGCAATTGGGACGATGCCTCCGCTCGACTCGTACAAGCGTTCACCGAAGCGACTGGCGGTGCGTCCTTTCTGGTCATCGGTTTGTGACCTCGGTTCCTTCGTCGGCTTGGCGGCGGCTTATCAGAGTCTGGGGTATGGGTTGGCATCCGTCGGCTTTGGAGCTTTGGTCGACCAGGGGTTGATTGCCGAGTGGGACCTCGATCAGCTCATCGCTTGCACGGCGAGTGCACCGAGCGAGCGCTTGGGCACGATTCCGAGCGTTGTTCGTGCCGCTGTGAATCTTCGAGGTGCACCTGATGTCGAGCCCATGGGGGTGAGAGCTATTCAGAACGTGAAATCCAAGTCGGACCAGGGGAAAATCGTGAAGCCGCTGTCGCGTACCGCGGCAGTAAAAGGGGCGAGAACCGCACAAGCTCTGCGCAGCGCCGCAGCCGAAGCTCTGATCGCGGGCACGCCGCTCGAGCCCCGACTGGGCAATCTTCCCGCCCTGGCCCACGTGATGGCTGTGGCCATCTCAGGGTTCCGTCCGAATCAGTTCACTGACTCACAGTGGGAACTGGTGGCAGACGCTACGCGCCAATTGGCTACTGCTTACGACCCGTCCAACGTCAAGTGGGTGCACACGCAGATGGGCGTGCTCGCAAGATTCTGCCGCTGGGCGGCAGCTCGTCCCGCCCGGGGAACATCGACCGACCCGCTGCGGCCCGCAGAACTTCTCGTCGAAGGACTCGTGGAGGAGTACCTGGCCGGTCCTTTGGCGACAGTGCCAGACGGCACCCGAGCGACGGTGAGATCGGTCCTGCACCGCGCGCTGCGGCGACTCGCCCCCGACCTGGCTCCACGAGTGATCTCGTATCAGCCGGTGCAGCCGCCCTATACGGCCTACGAGTGCGCGTCGTGGGTTCGACTGGAATTCTCAGCTGGATACGCCCCGGATCTCACCGACGTTGAGCGTGAGATTCGTAGCGAGACCTTGCAAGCAATCATCGACAAGCTCATTCGGGCGTCGCATCCGCAGATGATGCCGAAGAAGATCTCGATCGCCTGGGACAGCTCGGGTGTGGAGTCATTCGGAAAGCCGAGGTGGGCGGCCACCGCTACCAGCGAAGCGGTCGACGCCGATCTCGATGACGTGGAGACGACGATGGCCGAACTGCAAGCGGTCATCGCGGAGACGAAGGCGACCAAGGGCAAGACCAAGAAGGGTAAGAAGGAGGTCCGTCAAGCCACCTCCTTCGACCGCGACGCCCACCTCGGTTACCGGACCAAGACCCACGACAACAAGTCGACGAAGCTCTTCGGCTACGACCTCTTCGCCGGCGTGGCCGTACTGCCCATCGGAGCTGATCCCGACGACATGCCGAAACTGCTGCTCTCGATGACGCTGCGCCCCGCGGCCAGCGACACGTCGGATCCCACACTCGACTCCCTTGATCGCCTGGTCGGAGAGGGATACGAGAACGACGAACTGCTGGTCGACCGCGGCTTCTCCTACAAGCGCCCCGAGGACTGGGCGATGGAACTCCACAAGCGCGGCATCAGTCAGGTACAAGACATCCATGCGGCCGACCGCGGTGTCAAGGACTACGAAGGCATCCGCATCATCCGTGGTCTGCCCTACTGCGTCGAAACGCTCGACGAGTTGATCGACAATCCTCCACCGCAGCACTTCAAGGTTGGTCCGCTCAGGAAG
>JAYVZV010000028.1:0-55007 GCA_043782995.1 Acidimicrobiales bacterium
ACGACCACGTCGACCACTGGGGCTCGGTTACGTTGCGTTACCGGCGCAAGCTGCACCACATCAGCATTGGTCGACTACATCGCCACGAACGCGTCATCAACTTGATGGCCGACCTCGACGTTCGCGTGGTCTCGGACCAAGGTGAACTATTGCGACATTTCACTCTCGATACGACCCGGGACTACCAGGCGAGGTCGAGAAGTACCCTCTGAGGGTTCGTTTGTCCCAGCAATTCTGATAGATCACAGCGTGGACCTTATGGGACGGCTTTCAAAACCTTCTGAAGCAGAGAAAAGCCTTATCTTGCAGGGGTCTCGACTTCGTGAACCTATTGCGAATGTTACGTGCGAGGTCCCCAGACAGACCCCCTGCGACACTTCAGTCGTATCAACCGAAGAAATGGGAAGGCTTTCAAACCCTGTCCAGAAACGACTACCGACGTGCCTTGTTGATGAACTCGTTGACGATTACGTCGCGGGTTTGACGATCAATTCACTTGCCCGTCGATATGAAATTCACCGCACAACGGTGATGACGCACCTCAAGAATCGAGGTGCAGCACGTCGCCAGAGTATCCGCAAGCTGTCCGATGCCAGCGTTGCTCAAGCTGCCAATCTCTACGCCCAGGGATTATCGCTCGCAAGGGTAGCCAAGGAGTTCGGAGTCAGCGAAGGGACCATTACCCGCGAATTCCGTTCCATTGGATTACTGGTTAGGCCCAGGAACGGAAGGAACTAGTTCGGCAACGCGCAATCGGACAAGGTTGACTCGCCCCGGTCGCTTCAAGAGAACATGCTGCGGCTTGGGCGCTTCGATGTGCGGGACACCTAACTGTACTGATTCAGTTACTAGGTAATTCGGTGCCAGATTGTGTTCGCAATGGGTGCCAATGTTCTTGAAACCCAAGCTGAGGATCACCTAGAGGCGGTAGGCGCACCCGTCCTGAAGGGCGACGAGATTGGGCCGACGTCGCCCACGCAATTCAATTCTGATCTCCTCGGGCAGGCGCACCATCGGAGTGACCAGTCGTATCTCAACCGCTCCGACGCTCCACGAGAGCAGTGCGGGCGCCGGGTCGCTCATGGAAATGTCGGCGTCGAGAAAGACCAAGGTTCCTGAGCAACACCTCGAACAGCGTCGGCTCAGGTTGACGACACCACCACGCGCGGCCACGAACGCATCAACTCCTTCGCCCAGCACAATCGTCGTCGATGCACTGTGGAGCGCAACCTCGTCGGTGTTCATTTCGCCGCTACCACGAGGGCGTCCCTCAGCTGTTCCATCGTTGGAGCACCGCCAAGTCCCCGAGGACCAAGGTAGAGACGGCACGAGAGGCCGACTGGTGTCTCCAGCGACCCGAAGGGGTCGATACCGTCAATCAACACCGTCGGAGATCCTCGAAAAGCGACCGCCTCGGCCTCCTCGACCGTCTTGACCTCGAGCAATTCAACTTCGAACGCAATCTCGGACATCAGCGACGCGAGCGCATCGGCAGTGGCGCGCCAGTTCGGGCAGTCTTCGAAGTAGAGGAGTTGCACCTTCGTCGGCGTGCTCACAGTTGAGAGCCTTCAAGGCCCAGCTCTCGCTCAATGGTCCGAGAGGTCTTCGCCCCAGTGGTAGCAGCGACCCATTGACCCTGACGAAAGAGGGCAAAGGTTGGAATACTTTGGATCCCGTACTCGGCGGCGATTTCCTGATTCAGGTCGACGTCCACCTTCACAACCTTAAGGGTGCCACCGTTTTCGTCGGCGAGACGCTGAAGTTCCGGTGCAACTGCCGTGCAGGGGCCGCACCAAGTGGCCCAGAAGTCGACGATGACGGGGATGTCGGCCTCGAGGACTTCGCGTTCGAAGGTGGAGCGGTCGTTGGCGTAAGTGATGTTATCCATGACCATGGGAACCCGTTGAGTGGGCGTTCTATTCCTTCTACCTCGCCGCGATGGTGACGGCTGAGGAATTGCGACCCGAGTGGGGAAGTCGACTTACTTCGGTTGGGCCAAGGTTCGGTCGTTTTGCTTGACGCGGGTTCTCGTTGGAATATTCTCGCGACCGTGGTGTTCCGGAGCAATGGGAAGAATCATCAACATCAGTAGCCGCTCCTCGTTCCAGAGTGAGGTCCTCGACTCGAGTGTTCCGGTGGTCGTCGACTTCTGGGCCGCATGGTGTGGCCCGTGCAAGTTTGTTGCACCCGAACTCGAGATTCTAGCCAGTGCGTACGGAGAGGGACTTCGCGTCGTGAAGGTCGACATCGACGCGAACGGCGATATCGCGGCCGAGTACGGAGTGCAGAGCATTCCGACGATCGCACTCTTCAAGTCGGGTGAGTGGGTGGCGGCCACCGTGGGGGCGAAGCGGGCGCGCGTCATCGAAGGCGACCTGGGGCTGACGAGCATCGTCGATGCGTAGTGACCCGCCCGTCGCGTAACGGGTGACCGCGTGCGCTCGATCAGCTCGAACATCGTACCGAGCGTCTCGGCACGTCAGATTCGCGAGATCGACGACCTGGCCGTTGGCCCCTTCGACAACACGCTCGCCCAGATGATGGAGAACGCCGGACGCAGTCTCGCCGAACTCGTCATCGACCAGTACCGGGTCTCGTCGGTGACCATGCTGGTGGGGCCCGGCCACAACGGCGGCGGCGGCGAGGGCGAACCAGGTGCTAGCGCCACGAGATCGCAGGGGGTGTTCGGACCGCGTTCGCTTCATGGAGTCGGGGCCCTTCGACGACCGGACAAATCATGTTCGTGCGGGTAGAGCGATGCGTTGAGATCGGGGCAACCGGCTGCCAGCCACGCAGAGGTCGAGCGATAGGCCAGCTCCATCAACTCACCCGAGTGCGAGAAGTCGATCGGTGACACCTCAATGGGACGGAGTGGCGGAACGACCCGCAACTCGACACCATGGGGCCACCGCATGGCGTCTTGGGCGAGTCGATGCTGTACCAGGATGGACAACCCTTGCATCGCTATGGCCAGCGCCGACGGGGGAGGATGCGACAGGGCACAGGGGTATTCCGCGGGGAGCACCCACACCGTGGTCGCCCCCAGGTCTACGGCGTAGCAAATCGGGGTGTTATTGACGACGCCGCCATCAATGAACCAGCATTCGCCAATCGCGACCGGCGGCAGAAGGCCCGGAATCGCTGCGCTTGCGATGACCGCCTCGACGGCAAGTCCGCGCGAGAGCAGGACGTCCTGGCCGGATTGGACGTCGACGGCCACGACGTGCAACGCGGTCGCGGCCTCTTCGAGTCGCTCAAATGTCAAGTGGCGTTCGAGGAATTTGCGCATGCCAGCGTCCGAGCGAGTGAGGGTCGACGCCCGCCGATGGCCCAGGCGCTGCGCCAGGGAGCCATCGAGAAGTCGTCGCGGCGGCGCAGCGAAGACCAGACCTCGAAGAGGTCGTCGACCCCGGCGGGGCCTGGGTGCCCGGCCATCCAGGCTGTCTTGAACGCGCCCACGCTGGTGCCCACCAACAAGTAAATCGGGGTGCGAGCCTCCACGAGCGCCTGCAGCATGCCCACCTGGGCGGCGCCGAGATTCGCTCCGCTCGATAGCACGACGGCGCTGAGCGGCTCCCCTATCGTGTCGGTGTCGTTCATCGTGGTCTCGCCGTGAGAAACCCCGGCACGGCTGACGTACTTCCCGCATCGTCGCTACGTCGATTCGTCGCTGGCACCGAGTCCGGGTCTTGGGATATGGGTCGAACGAGTCAGGGAATAGAGTCCGCCACTGCGGGGTTGCTGAGTTCGTGGACTCTGATCTGGTCGTCATCGGCGGCGGTGCGGCCGGCCTCGGCGCGGTGCGCGCCGCGCGCCGACGCGATGCGAGCGTGACCCTGATCAGTGACGGCCCCCTCGGTGGTGACTGCACGTTCAGCGGTTGTGTTCCATCCAAGACCCTGCTCGCCGGTGCGCGTAAAGGCCTCTCGTTCAGTTCGGCGATGGCGAACGTCTCGTCGGTGGTCGCGGCGATAGCCCGCAGCGAGAACGACGACGTGCTGCGCGCCGAGGGCGTGGACGTCGTGAGTGGACGCGCAACCTTCGTGACTCCCTTCACCCTCGACGTCGACGGGATAAGCGTGCGTTCGAAGCGGTTCATCATCGCCACGGGCGCTGGCCCGTTGGTACCGCCAATCCCCGGGCTCGATCGATGCCTGGTACTGACCAACGAGGACATCTTCGCGCTGCGCACGCTGCCCGCTCGCCTGACCATCCTCGGCGGCGGTCCCATCGGGGTGGAGATGGCCGAAGCCTTCGCCCGCCTCGGGAGTCACGTGACGCTCGTCGAGGCCGCGGCGCGCCTGTTGCCGCGCGAGGAGCCCGAGGCCAGTGCGGTGATCGAGGACTTCCTCGTCGCGCTCGGGGTGCGAGTGTTGATAGCGACCACGTGCGTCAGGGTCGAGCACGCGACGTCGGTCTCGCGTCTTCACTTCGACGTGAGTCCACCGATCGAGTGTGATGCGCTGGTGGTGGCCGTCGGCCGGCGTCCCTCGAGTGACGGGTTCGGGCTCGATCAGGTCGGCGTGGCGCTTGACCCTCGCGGCTTCGTGATCGTTGACGTCAAACTGCGCACCAGTGTCGGGCACATCTTCGCCGCGGGCGACGTATCCCAGTCCCTGCAGTTCACCCACGTGGCCGACGAGACCGGAAGAATCGCCGCGGGCAACGCCCTCTCGCGAATGGCGCTGCGCCGATTCCATCCGAAATGGATTCCCATGGTGACCTACACCGGCCTGGAGGTGGCCCGCGTCGGGGTCACCGAAGATTCCGCGGGCAAGGGCGCGCGCGTCGCGTACCTGCCGATGTCCGAGTTTGATCGGGCCGTGATGTCGGGCGACGAGCGAGGCTTCGTCAAAATCATCGTCGGACCACGTCGACTCACCGGGAACCTGGCCGGTGGCTCGATCCTCGGCGCCACAATAGTGGCCCCGCGCGCCGGCGAAATGCTCCACGAGATCGTGCTGGCAATGCGCGCGGGCCTATTCAGCGCTCGCCTCGCCACGTCGACCCACGCCTATCCCACCTGGTCAATGGCGGTACAAATTACCGCCGCCCAGTTCTTCGGCGACTTCGGCGGCCGACGGTCCCGCCTCGCCGGATCGGTGAAATAGTGACACGACGAAGGGTGTTCCCTAGGTGATGGACTCCGAACCAAATCCCGAAGGGCGCTCGAACGCCGGCGCTGACCACGAGGCCTTCGAGCGCTACGTGGTGCCCGAGTTGCCGGCGCTGTTGCGCGTTGCGTACTCACTCACGCGAAACTCTCACGACGCCGAGGACCTGGTGCAGGACACGATTGTTCGGGCCTTCAAGGCGATCTCGGGTTTCGACGGCGCTCATCCGCGTGCGTGGCTCTTCACCATCTTGCGCAACACCCACATCAACCGCAACCGTCGTCGACGCCCTGACATCTTCGACGACCCCCACGACGCCGAATTGGTCCCCGAGACCCGTCGGTCAGATCCGGCGGAGTTGGCTGAGCAGGTGGCCTTTCGTGAAGTGGTCATCGTCGCACTGGCGACGCTTCCCGACAAAATGCGTGTCGTCGTCGAATTGGTCGATCTCGAGATGTGCACCTATGCCGAGGTGGCGATGGCGCTCGACATTCCGATCGGCACGGTCATGAGTCGCCTGCACCGGGGGCGACGCCGCATCAAGGAACAGCTCATCTCGAGCGGTCTGGTTCTAGGTAAAGCGAGTACACGATGAGGATGCTACGAGGCATGCGAGACAACCTTCGAGAGATGCGGACCTGCCACGATGTGGGGCAGTGGCTGCAGGACTATCTGGACGGTGAGTTGGAAGAGCAACGCACCGAGCAGGTCGAGGATCACCTGCGGACCTGCGTACGTTGTGGCTTGGAGCTCGACACCTACACGAGAATCGTCTCGGCGTTGCACGACACCGCCGAACAGTCGCCGGCGCTGATCAACGACGAAGTCGCGCTGGCGCGCCTACGCCGCTTCGCCCACGAGTTGGCCGGCGAAGGGGGCGCACGTCACGATGACGAGCGAGACGAGCGATGAGCCCGCGTGCCGACGACGAAGTGGCGGCCCGACGCTGGTGGCTCCGGCTCGACGAACTGACTCGACCGGTAGAGCCCGCGACGCAGCATGCACTCACTCAGCGCTGGAGCGAGCTGCCCGAGCACGTGCGCACACCGGGTCAGGTTCTCGGGCGATTCGGACTCGGTTGCGAAGGCACCCACGGCGTGTTCCCCAAGTGCGACTTCGCTTGCACCCCCTGCTATCACTCGGCCGACGCCAACAGGGTTCGCGTTGACGGAACCCACACGCTGGCAGAGATCGAGTCCCAGATGTCGTTCCTCGAACGCACGCGCGGTCCCCGCGCCCACGCGCAACTGATCGGCGGGGAAGTGTCGCTACTCAGTGCCGAGGACCACGCCGCCGCGATCGAGGTGATGCGTCGACACGGACGCGAACCCATGAGCTTCAGCCACGGCGACTTCGACTACGAGTACCTGGAGCGGGTCGCGGTCGATGAGCATGGCCGTCGCCGATTCAAGAAGCTGTCCTTCGCGGTGCACATCGACTCCACGATGAAGGGTCGGCGAGGGATGCGCCGAGCCCCTGACGAGGTGTCGCTCGACCCCTACCGTGAGTTGGTCGCCGCGATGTTCCGCCGACTGCGCACCGAGCACGGCGTTCGATCGTTCCTGGCCCACAACATGACGGTGACCCCGGCGAACGTCGACCAGATACCCGGGGTCATCCGCGAGGCGCATCGGCTGGGCTTCGGCATGTTCTCGTTCCAGCCGGCCGCCTACGTCGGCGACGACCGGCGCTGGCGAGACGACTACGCGAGCCTCGAACCCGATCGGGTGTGGGGCAAGATCGAAGAGGGGGCTGGCACGCGCCTGCCCTACGAAGTCCTCCAGGTCGGCGACACGCGCTGCAACCGCACGGCGTGGGGCTTCTACGTGGGGAACCGGTGGTTCAGCTTCTTCAACGACGAGGACCCGAAGGACCTTCGAGCGCGCGACGCTCTACTGGCTCACCTGGGCGGCGTGCATTTCAACGCCCCCGCGCACCTGCTGATGCTGCGCCTCGGTCGCCTCGTACTTCGCCGACCATCGCTGGTCCCCACGACCGTAGGGTGGTTGCGGCGCGCGGTGCAGCGCAGCGGTGGACTGGTGCGGCTGATCAGGCAGCACCCGGTTCCGGTGACTTTCGTCATGCACCGCTTCATGCACGCCGCCGACGTGAAGCCCGCCTGGGAGTTACTCGAGCGCGGAGTGATGAGCGACGATCCGCGGATCCTCGAGACTCAGGAGCGATTGCTCGCGTGCTCTTACGCCATGGCCCACCCCGAAACGGGACAGTTGGTACCGGCGTGCGTGCAACACGGGGTGCTCGACCCCGAGGAGAACTCGGCGCTGGCCGCGTTGTTGCCGATTCCGCGCCGACGCGCGGCCGGCGCAGCAGTGGGTGGCTGAGATGTTCGATCGTCGAGCCCGTGAACTGTGCCGACCGATCCTTGACGGCGCGGGGGGCCGGCTGGCGCAACTCGGGGTTCGGGCAAACGCGCTGACTGGAGTGGGCTGGCTGGTGGGGGCCGGAGCCTGCGTGGCCGTGAGCCAGCGCCAGTGGACGGTCGCACTGGTGGCATGGCTGGCGAATCGAGTCATCGACGGACTCGATGGCGCGCTGGCACGACGACGCGGCGCGACCGATTTGGGCGGCTACCTGGACCTGCTGGCGGACTTCAGCGTCTACGCCGGCTTCGTCGTGGCGCTCGCGTTCGCCGAGCCGGCGACCCGCGCCGCTGCCGTGGTGCTGCTCTTCAGCTACTACCTTTCGGGCACGGCGCTGCTCGCAGGTTCAGCGCTACTCGACCGGCGCGGAGTCTCTCGCGGAGACGATCGCTCAATTAATTTCCTCGGAGGCCTGGCCGAAGGTCTCGAGACAACGGTGGTGTACATCGTGATCCTGGTCGTGCCCGCGAGCGCCACGTGGGTGGAATGGTTCTTTGCCGCCATGGTGTTCGTCACCGCGCTCCAGCGGGTCGATGGGGTTCGCCGGGCGCTGCGTGGTGCACCCGGATTCGTCCGTGAGACCCGGAGCCATCCGGCGAGAGCGGCGTGAGGACACGGTGACCCGGTTGAGCGACGCGGCCTGGAGTCAGTATCTCTCGACGTTCCACCGCGAGCGTTCGGGCATCACCGAAGACGTGCTGTCGGCGTCGCGCTCAACTCAGGGGATCACCCCCTACTTCTGGATCACGGCTCCGATTCCCTTCGGCGCGCGCACGCTCGACCTGGCCTGCGGCAGCGGTCCGAACCTGCGACTGAGGCCCCGGGAGCCCTGGATCGGGCTTGACCACTCAGCCAGCGAACTGTTGCGAGCACGTCGCTCAGGGACCAACAACGTGCTCGACGGCGATGCGACGTCCCTACCCTTCGCCGACGGTTCGTTCGATGCAGTCGTCTGTTCGATGGCTCTGATGCTGATCCAACCCCTCGAGCGTGCCCTGGCCGAGGTGCACCGGGTGCTCACTCGCGGCGGTCTCTTCGTCTTCACGATGCCCGGGCGACGGCCGCTTCGCCTGCGTGACGTGGTGCGCTACGCGCGCCTCGTCAGCCGGCTCGGTCGACGCAATTTGAGCTACCCCAATATGAGGGCCTTGTCGCACGTGCCCGCGCTCTTCACGGAGAACGGCTTCGATGTGGTCGAGGACGTGCGCACCAGGTTCGACTTCCCCCTCACCTCGCTCGAGCGCAGTGCTCTGTTCGTACGCTCGCTCTACCTTCCGGGGGTGACTGACTCGACCATCGAGCGCGGCGAGCGGCTGGCCGCGCGCTGGACCGGCTCCACCATCGCCATCCCCCTGCGGCGGATCACGGTGATGCGCCGGTGACTGGAAGGCGGCGAATACGGAAGGGTGAGATGACCAGACCGACCGCACGGCGGAGCGCGAAGCGATGAGCGATTTCCGTCTCGGCCACGAGGCGACCTCGGGGCCCAGTCAGGCCAACGACGTGCAGCGCGCTTATGCGAGCGACCTCGACGCGGGCCGACTGCGAACGGGTCGGCTGCGCTTCTTGCGGGTGATCGCGGAATCGGTCGGCATTCAAGGACCGACCGGCGGCGTGGTGATCACGGCGGCCATCCTGGCCGGCATCGTGGGCGGCGGCACGGCCCTGGTGCAGGTGATCGCGGCGATCGCCATGGGATTCGTCGCCTATGCCTTCATCATCTTCACGCGCACGTTCAACAGCGCTGGTTCGGTGTACGGCTTTACCGGAGCGGTCGCCGGGCCGAGGTTCGGCTTCCTCTCGGTGTGGGCGCTCACCCTCGTCTACGTAAACTTCGCCGGCGGGGTCTACGCGAGCACGGCGGACGAGGCCCAGCCCGCCTTCGCGTCGCTCGGTATCCACTGGCCCTGGCAGGTCTTTGCGGTCATCGTGTTCGTCCTCGTGACGATGCTGGCCCTGCTTGACATCAAGGTCTCGTCGGCGATCATCCTCGGCGTCGAGGGGGTCTCGATCCTGCTCGTCGTCGTCGCCGCGGTGATCATCACTGCGAAGGGCGGCTACCACCACCACGCCTTCAGCGCGGCCCCCTTTCGCGCGACGGGCCTGTCGGGTTCGGCCCTCGGCCTCGGCACGGTCTACGCCTTCTCGGTCTTCTCGGGCTTCGAGGGCGCTGCCACGCTCGGCGAGGAAGCGCATCAGCCGAAGCGCACCATCCCTCGCGCCATCTGGATCTCGCTCGTCGCGGTGGCGGCCTACGAGGTACTCGTCTCGGCGGTGATCCAGAACGCCTTTCCCAGCGTGAAGGCGCTGTCGATGTCGGCCGTGCCGTTGGTGAGCGTCACTAATCGGTTCGTGACTCCATGGTTCGGCGACCTCATCAACTGGGGTGCGGTGCTGAGCTCCTTCGGCGCGGCGCTCGCGCTGATGGTAGGAGCCAGCCGGATGATCTTCGCCCTCGGGCGCGACGGGTTCGGACCGCGGGTCTTGAAGCGCACGAACGCCACCACGGGCGCGCCGACCGGCGCCATTGGCCTGGTCGCGATCGTGAGCTTCGGCCTGTTGTTCAGCTTTCTGTGGGAGCCCCAGGCAACTACGGCGGTCGCGGTGATCCTCACCTACGGCGCCGACCTGATCATCGCGGCGTACTTCCTCGCGGTTGTGGCCGCGCTGGTGCTGGTGATCCGCACGGGGATGCCTTGGTATCGAGGCGCGATCCTCAGCGTCGGTGTGCTGGTGCTCGGGTATGTGGCGAAGGAAACCTTCGTCCCCCTGCCGACGGGGCCATATCGTTGGGACTTCTTCGCCGCTGTCGCCTCGATCGTCGCGGGCCTGCTTGTGCCGATGATGTCGCCGAGGCTCCGCGCCGGGATCACGTCCTCGCCGCTGCTCTGCGTAGGGTCGCGAGCCCTGCTCGGGCCGCGCGACGAGTTCGATGCAGTCGAGCGAGTGGACGGCTAGGGCGAGTTGATGCGCGTCGAGCACGCCACGTCCGCACCGGGGCTCCTCGAGATCATCGGAGTGTTCGACGCATCGTCATCACTCGCCGGTGAGCTGGCCTACTGGGTGCGATCGCCAATCGGGAGAGACCAGTGTTCGCTCTGTCACGTCATCCCGCGCCGCGCGGCTCCCGCGAGGACTGGCGCACGGTGGCGGCCACGTTGCCAGCGCCGTTCGTGACCTATCACCGCAACGATCAATCCCGTGACGTGCGCGTGCTCGAGTGCGTCGCATTGCCCGTCGTGTTCGCGCGCACCAGTGCCAGTGCCAGTGCCAGTGCCGAAATCGTACTCGAGCGCGAGGACATCGCATCGTGCGCGGGTTCTGCGCACGCCCTGGACGAGGCGACCCGCTTGCGCTTGGCGCACCTGGTGGACTGAGACGCAGCTAACGCTTCGCGCGAGGTCGGCGCGACGGGGCGAGGTAGCCAATGCTCGACACGAAGAATGGCACGACGTTGTTGGTGGCGATGCGAATCCACGCCGCAGCGTTGACGTGTCCCGAGATGATCATCGAGCCCTGGTTCACGCCCGACAGCATCGTCCCCACCACGGCCGACCCGGCGGCGGCCGTGCGCAAGGTGTAGCCGCGAAGGATGAGGACCAGGCACTCGAAGGGCGAGTTCCACGTCGGCACGGGTCGCCGCTCGGCGTCGTTCGCCGACGTCATCCAACCCACCGCTGCGCGATCGAGGTGACGAAAGACAACCGGTCGAGGATGAGCAGGTAGCCGAGAACCATGAGCACCGACGCGCTGAGCACGGTGACGGCGCGCCCGTGGTGGCGCAGCCAGACGAGCGGCGCGCGAAGCCGATCGAAGAACAGGGCGACGGCGAGGAATGGCGCGCCGAGTCCGAGCGAGTAGACGCTGAGCAGCACTGCGGCCGACGCAACGTGGCCCTGCTGGGTCGAGAGGGCGAGGACCGAGGCGAGGATCGGGCCGACGCAGGGCGTCCACCCGAAGGCGAAGGCCGCGCCGGCGACGGGGGCAGCGAAAGGCCCCAGGCGCGCCAGGCGCGGGTGGGCACGCCATTCACGGTAGAGACCGGGCGAACTCGACAGAAGCGTGGCGAACATGAACAGGCTCATCACGACGATGACGAGCCCCGAGATCCTCGTTAACAGGGTCTGCTGGTGCACCACCGAACGGCCGAGTGCACTGGCCGAGAGCCCGAGCAGCACGAAGACGATGCCGAAGCCCAAGACGAACAAGGCGGTGTCTCGCGTGACGCGCCCGTAGTGGCGCTTGGTCGTCGTCGAGATCGTGGCGACCGATCCCGTCGCGCCCGCGGCTCCGGCGGGCCGAACGGCGTCGAGACCGGCGACGATCGAGAGATAGGCCGGCACCAGCGGCAGCACGCACGGCGACGAGAACGACGCCACTCCACCGGCGAAGGCGGTGAGCAGACTGACGTTGGAAAGTGACACGGCTCAGGACGGCAGCGTGACGCCGTAGATCTGGCGAATGGTACTGGCCAGGGTCGCGCTGTCGAATCCGCCAGCGTGGGTCGTGATCAGGTGTCCCCGTGCGTCGTAGAACGCGGTCATTGGCATGGAACCAGTCCCGCCCAGCGCCTGATAGAGACCGTCGCCCTGTCCTCCACCTACGTCGCTCGCGACTGCGCTGACGTGCGAGGCCAGCTGGTACTGCTGGGCGAAGGACAAGCCGTTCCCGGTCTCGAGGGCATTGACCTCGATGACGTCAACCTTGCCCCTCAGTGCGACGGCGTCGGCGGTGAAGACGGGGAGTTCGCCGGCGCACACGGTGCACCACGAGGCGAAGAAGTTCACGATCACGAGGTGTCCCTTGAACGAGGCGAGCGAGACCTCTCCCGACGCGCCGAGCCGGGGAAGGCGCCACCCCTCAGTGGTCGTTCGGTACTGCGCGCTCGACGAAGTGTGGAGGAAGGTGAGCGAGATTGCGGTTACCAGCGCTACGGCACCGAGCGCGCCAGCGACTGTCCGTTGGATCGAACGGCGCCGCCGGAACAGCGCGGCCTTTGACGGCGAACGATCCTTGGTCGTGCTAGGTCGTAGTACGGGTGCGGGGCCCTTCAACCGGCCGGACTCGCGACGTGTCGGCGCTGACTTTCGCCTCTTGCTCATCGATGTTCCCCCGTCTCGAAACGTTAAGCGCGACGGGTGGGTCTCGCCACGTACGCGTGACGCCACCCACGGCGCACATCGTGCAACCCAGTTCGCAATTAGTTTATTCCAATCTCTCGATCAAGCCGGCGCGCCGCGCCGTACACGGCCTTACGACACGGGTGGCGCCGACTGGTCAGCGGATGCACGGAATATGCGGCGCCCGTCGAGGTACTACAGGTGAGGCGTTCGCCTCTCAACACCAGTGGAACTGACGCGACGCGTCGTTCATCAAGAGATGATAGACGTTCTATGAGTACCCAGACCGCCAGTCGAGCATTCAGTCCCAAGAGTCGTTCCGGCAATGCATCGCTCGTGGTGCGCGCCCTTGCCGTGCCCGGTGCTCTCCGGGGCGGCATGGTGTTGGCACCGACCATGATGATCGTCATGGGAACGGCCCACTTGGGCTTCGCCAGCGCGATCAATATCGGCATGCCCGCCTTCGCCCTTACGATCACACCACCGTTACAGATGCTGTCGAGCCTGATGCTCGGCATGGGAATCAACCTACCCTCGTCGGCCATGGCCCAACTCGCGATGGCGATCGACAACGGCCATTTAAGTTCGGCCATGGCCAGTCAGATGGGCGCGATGCTGAGCTCGATGCACATGCCCATGGCCAAGTTGCAGATGATGGGAATGATCATGACCGGTCACGCCACCAACGCCGCGGTTACCTCAATGATGTCATCGATGACGCCGTCGGCTCGGGCCGCAGTGATGTCGGCGATGCTGCTCAACGTCGGTCACATGGCGGTCGGTCTGGTGCGGCACTTCGCGTTCTCGAAGTTCCTTGGACTGACCTTCTTCGCGATCCTCGGCGCGTTCGAATTGACGACCCCGCAGGCGCTGCGTACGCGCATGATGTTCGTGGGCACTGGCGTCATCGGCGTGGCCGTGGTCTATCTGGTGATACGCTTCGGCCTCCTGCCGTCTACCAACCCCCTGATGGGCTTCGTTCCCCCAAATTGCCTGCTTCATCGCGCACCTGTTGTTCGGGCTGGTGGTCGGCATGGGCTTTGTCCTGCCTGCGAGCGTCGCTCGCTCGAGAGCGCCTTTCCCGCTCGATGATTCTGCGAAGTCGGTCCCGGGTTAGCCCCGCCGACGAACGATGTTCGCAAGTTCTTTGATGGTCCACGCAAGCCGACCTCCAGGACCGGTGGCGCAGTCAGGCGGGCCGGCGGTTTCCATTGCGCAGTCTGATCGACCGGGTGACTTCTCAGCTGTCGAATGGGTTAATCGGCGCAGATGGAGGTGGTGTGCCGACAACGTGTCTTTCCGACTCGACCGCATCAGTCGGTGTAGGTGCCGTTGGGACGCCGAGCATCGCGAGGTCACGGCGCGGGGCCACCACGTTCGTTCGATCGCGATGCTGCCGGGCATGCGCGGCTCCACGGCGAGCTCGACGACCGCACGCCACAAGAGGTTGAAGAGGAGACTGCCTGATTTCAAGAAAGAACTGGGCAACAAAACCCAGTGCAGGTCAAACAGACTCTCACTCGCGAATTCAGGTCGGCCAAAGTCCCGATTCGGCCCCGTAGAGGGTGGAAACCCTAATCGCGTCCGAGTCACAGAATTAGTCGGCCAGAGTTGGTTTGACATTGAACGAGCATGGGCTGATTTGAGATTCCACGACTTCTGTTACACTATTCAATCAATCCCTTGAATAGAGGTCCAGTGGAAGCTCGAGAGTTCAAAGACGGAATCTTCGCACAACTCGCTCGGGTTGGTGGAGCGTTCAGCAGTCCGAAGCGAGTCGAAATCGTTGACCTGCTCGCACAGGGTGAGAGATCCGTCGAGTCGATCGCTGTCGCCTCGGGGATGAGCGTAGCGAACACGTCACGCCACCTCGGAGTACTTCGCAATGCCGGATTGCTTAGCTCGCGTCGAGACGGCCTCTTCGTCCTCTACCGGGTGGCTGATGAATCGGTGATCGACGGGTACCGGGCTCTCCGAATGCTTGCTGAAGACCGAATCGCCGAGGTTCGACAGTTGGCGACGGCATTCTTCAGCGAAGTCGATGGCGCCGAGCCCCTGGGGCTAGACGAACTGCTGGCTCGATCGAACTCTGGCGACATCGTTCTTGTCGACGTTCGTCCTCGACTTGAGTATGAGGCGGGACATCTGCCTGGAGCGATCAACATCCCGATTGACGACATAGATACTTATGCCGCCAATTTCGACGCGCTCTCCACGGTCGTCGCGTACTGCCGAGGTCCGTACTGCGTAATGGCTGCTCAAGCAGTCGCGCTGCTTCGCGAAGCAGGCATCGACGCGCAGCGACTCGTAGGAGGCCCCCTCGAGTGGAGTGCCGCCGGACAACCCTTGATTGTCGAATCGACATCAGGCCAGACGGCCTTCGAAGTATCAGTCAACTGACCGACCAAATGAGAGGAAATACACCATGAAGTACCTGATGATCATCAACGACCCGCCCTACGGCACCGAGAGGATCTACAACGGCCTGCGCCTGGCCACCAACATCCTCGACAAACATGAGGGCGCCGAGTTTTCGGTCTTCTTGCTTGGCGACGCCGCCAGTGGATCGAAGTCGGGCCAGCAGACTCCGAACGGCTACTACAACGTTGAACGCATGCTGAAGAACGTTCTGCGCAAGGGCGCCCAGGTGTTGGTCTGTGGCACCTGCATGGACGCTCGCGGTCTTACCGACGGCGAACTCATCGATGGGGCCGCACGCAGCACGATGGATGAGTTGACTGAGCGAACCATCGAAGCAGACAAGGTACTGGTGTTCTAGTGGCTGGCTCGTCGAACGGTCGGTCGCAGACCGTCGTCGTCCTTGGCGGTGGCGTGGGCGGTGTCGCCGCCACGAACCGTCTTCGCCGTCGCCTAGACCGGCGCCATCGCGTGGTACTCATCAACCGGGACGCCGACTTCACCTTCGCCGCCTCGTACTTGTGGGTGATGTCGGGAGACCGCAGCGCGAAGCAGGTGACCCGGCCACTTCGAGCCCTAGAACGCAGAGGCATCGACGTCGTTATTGGCGACGTCGAGAGAATCGACCCAACCACCCGCACCGTCACCGTCGGAGGCGAGGAGATCAGCGCGGACCATTTGGTGGTCTCACTCGGCGCGGACTACGCGACCGGCGCCATTGCCGGTCTCCAGGACTTCGGCGAGACCTTCGCCACCTTGTCGGGCGCGCAGCGCCTGGCCCCCAAGATCACCGCCCTCACGAAGGGTCGAGTACTCGTCGTCACTGCAGCACCGCTGTATCGCTGCCCAGCGGCGCCTTACGAATCCGCCCTACTCATCGATGCGGCGCTTCGTCACGCCGGAGTTCGAAACAACGTCGAAATCGAAATGCACTCAGCTGAACCGGCGCCCATGGGAGTGGCGGGTGTCAACGTGTCGGAGGCGGTCACGTCGATGCTGGCCGAACGCGCCATCGACTACCGACCCTCTCACCAGATCGCGAGCGTCGAGACTGGTCGTGCGGAGTTTGCCGACGGCGAAATCGAGCAGTTTGACCTGCTGGTCTACATGCCGCCGATTCGATCTCCAAAAGTCGTGGCCGAGTCATCACTGGGCACCGCCTCGGGCTGGATCGAAGTCGATCGTGAGAGTTTCGCCACCACGTTCCCAGGCGTCTACGCAATCGGAGACAACACCCAGGTGCCACTCAGCATCGGCAAACCGCTGCCTCGAGCGGGGGTGTTCGCCCACAGCCAAGCGCTCGTTGTCGCTGACAACATTGCCGCAACCATTGGCGGCACAGCTCCCGCTGCGAAGTTCGACGGTCACGGTGGTTGCTTCATCGAGACTGGCTTCGGCAAGGCGGGCTACGGCTCCGGCAACTTCTACGCCGAGCCCTCACCCGCAGTGAATTTGAAGCAGCCCTCTCGACGTTTGCACCTCGCGAAGGTCGCCTTCGAGTTCAACGTGATGCGGAGATGGCTGTGAGTCATTCGTCATCCTCTGAGCCCATCTACCTGGACCACAACGCCACGACGCCAATCGCCCCCGAGGTCCTTGACGCCATGCTCCCCTATCTGCGAGAGCAGTTCGGCAACCCTTCCAGCGATCACGCGCTGGGTCAGCGAGCGCACATTGCGGTGGAGCGAGCTCGCGAGCAGGTCGCGACATTAATTGGAGCGTCACCACACGAGATCATCTTCACTTCAGGTGGCACCGAATCCAACAACCTCGCCATTCTCGGTGTCGCGACTGCTGTGACAACGAACCGTCGGCGCATCGTCACGTCTCAAGTCGAGCATCCTGCCACCGCAGAACCATGTCGCATGCTGGAGACCCGGGGATGGAGCGTCTCTCGTGTACCGGTGACCCAAGAGGGCCTGATCGACGCTCGAATGGCCATCGACGCACTGGGCTCTGACGTGGCTCTCGTCACCCTGATCAGGGCACAGAATGAGACAGGAGCTCTCACGCCGGTGGCCGCAGTCGCCGAAGCTGCTCGCGCAATGGAGATTTTGGTGCATACTGACGCCGCGCAGGCCGTTGGCAAGATTGAAGTCAACGTCGACGAACTCGGGGTCGACTTGCTCTCGATCGCTGGACACAAGTTCTACGCACCCAAGGGAGTTGGTGCACTCTACGTCCGCTCTGGAACGCCCATCAAGCCGCAGGACTTTGGGGGCGGCCAAGAGCGCGGCCTGCGTCCCGGCACGGAGAACGTCGCCAGCATTGTCGGTTTAGGCGCCGCTTCCGATCTCGCTCGTTCGCGTATGGCCGCCGACGAATTGAGACTCCGTGCGCTGCGAGACGAGATCTGGCGAAACCTCCAGATTCGGATTCCCGATCTGGTGCGCCACACACCCGTCGACGCGAGTCTTCCCAACACGTTGACGATGTCCTTCCCGAATGCTCTTGGCAAGGATGTACTCGCCAGGGCCAGAGGAGTGCTGGCGTCGACTGGTTCTGCGTGTCACTCCGGAGTGGACACTCCCGCCGAGACACTCCTGGCCATGGGTGTCGCACGACAGGTAGCTCTCGGCGCGATCCGGCTTTCGCTGGGACACTCCACCACCGAAGATCAGATCAATTCAGCGACGGAGATCCTGACGAGCGCTTACAACGCGGCTGTCGCTCATTGACGCATAACGATTCTCTCGATCGCAACTTGACCAGATGTATTCCGAATCTGGATTCCTAACCTCACTGCATTACGGGTTTGAAAGAGCAGCAAAAGGTGCCTGAGCGATCGGACACTGAAAACATCGTTTGATCTCGGCAAACGTTGTGATTCTGACAACGAGTGGGCGCTGGGGGACTCGAACCCTCGACCTCAGCCGTGTGAAGGCTGCGCTCTAACCAGCTGAGCTAAGCGCCCGGAGTTGTCATGCTACCGCGTCGATTGGTCAACCGCATTTGACGCGCGCGGTAGCCTTCAGCCGTGCCCGATAATGCTGACTCGCCTTCCCGCAACTCTTGGCGCAGTTGGCGAGGCTCGAAGCGGGTTTCGGAGGTCCCTCGCGAAGTCGTCATGGGCATCGACTCGACCGAGCGCAAGATCAGTTTCATCGGTGGGGGTCTGGCCTTGGTGCTTGCCGCGATCTTCGTGCCCCACCTGCTGCACAATACGAAGGTCGTCGACACCGCCAAGCTGACGGGTGCCCACCGGTGTCCGACGGGCTACACGCTGGCGAGCGACGTGTGCCAACGCTCGCACCTGGCCCATCCCTCGGCCTACGTTCTGCAGTTCTTGCTGATCGTCGTCTTCGGCGTCGCGATGGTCCTATTCGCCCACAGGTCGAAGCGCTCGGGCGTGGCGGTGTGCGCCCTGTTCCTGGGCCTCGCTCTCGGGACCTTCGGGCTGCCCTTCCTCTTTCTCGGTGGCTGGCTGATCATCCGGGCGCTGCGCCTCCAGAAGTACGGCGACCCGACGTTCGCCGGCTCGAACCGGCGAGCCCGCGAGAAGGCCCAAGTGCGACGCGCCGAACGGGCCGGCGGGGCGCGGTCGCCCACTAAGTCAAAAACTCGCGCCAGCGCCCGGGGATCGTCACGCAAGGCGCCACCCCAGCCCACCGGGCCGGCCCCCTCGAAGCGCTACACCCCCAAGCAGAAGCCCCGCAAGCGCTGAGATGGACAAGCTCGGCATGGACTTCCCGACCGCATGGGGACGCACCTACAGCGCACGAGTGGTGCGCAACCTCATGCACGTCGGTTTCATTCTCCCCTACACCAGGTACCTCTCGACGCTGGACGTCCAGGGTCTGGAGAACATCGTGGGGTCCGGTCCCTTCGTATTCGTGGCCAACCACACCAGCAACCTGGACACTCCCCTCGTCCTGGCGGCCCTGCCGTCACGGATCCGACAGCGCCTCGTCGTCGCCGCGGCGATGGACAACTTCTTCATGGATTCGTGGAAGGCCTTCCGCACGGTGCTGATGTTCAACGCCATCCCGATCGACCGGCACAAGGTGAATCGACGCAGCGCCCAACAGACGCTCGAGCTCGTGCAAGACCGGTGGAACCTGCTCATCTACCCCGAAGGAGGACGTACGCCCAACGGGAACCTCCAGGAATTTAAGGGCGGGGCCGCCTACGTCGCGCAACGTTCCCAGGCGATCGTGATACCGACCTACATCCACGGGTCCGGTCTCCTGCAGGGTCCCAAGTGGGCCAAGGCCCCCCAGTACGTGAACGGCCCCTACGAGCGGCGCCACCACGTGACGATTACGTTCGGTCCCGCGTTGCGCTGCGAGGAGGGCGAGAACATCCGTCGCTTCAGCGTTCGGATCGACGAGGCCGTCATTGGGCTGGGCCGGCTCGTGAGCGGCGACGAGAACTACGGCGTGAAGCCCCCGACGGGCTACTAGAGACCGAGCGCCTCGCGACGTGACGCGTAGAGCGAATCGGCCGCGGTCGCGAGCGGGGCCAGATCCTCACCGATCAACGAAGCCAGCACTTCGTCCGCGAACCAGGGATTCATCGCGAGCACCGGGCCGTGCGCGTACGTCGCCCAGAGACGCTCCGTCCGGTAGCCGTCGAGTACGCCGTCGTTGCCCCGGCCCCTCGCGACGGTGCCCAGAGCATCGACGCCCGCGCCCAGCTCGGTGCGCCCGCCGTGATTCTCGAAGCCGACGAGGACGTGGTCCCCGACTCGCACAGCCAGCTCGCCGACCGATCGGGCGGTACCGCGACGGGTGACGACGTCCACGAGGCCGAGCCCGGCGTACTCGTCGTCGCCCTCTACGCAGAACGACGTGCCGAGGATCTGCAGTCCGGCGCAGACCGCCACCACGTGCGCACCGTCGGCGACTCTGGCCGCGAATGACGACTCGCGCAACAGGTCGGCCGCCAGTCGCTGGGGCCCGTCCTCGCCGCCGCCGAGCAGGTACATTTCGGCGTCGGGTAGGTCCTCGCCGAGGCTGGCGGGGAGGAGCTCCACGTCAAAGCCGCGCCGGCGGGCCCGTTCGGCGAGGACCAGACCGTTTCCGCCATCGCCGTAGGTGCCGAGCAGCTCGGGGAAGAGGACGGCGATCTTCAACACGGTTCGGACCTCGCCAGCCAGTCGCTGAAGGCCGTGTAGTTGGCCAGGAGGAGGGAGACGTCGTCGTTCATGGCCGGCGCCCATTCGTCGTCGACGACGACGAAGTCAACCCCGGCGTAGTCGAGTCGCGTGGCGAGGTCCCACCGGCGATCGCCCCAGGCGAGGACCCGGTGGCCACGCAACTCCTCGAAGGGTACGTCGAAGAGCCACGACGGGTCCCGTCCGTCGGCGATTCGGGCGTTGATGGCGACCCAGACGTCACTCGAGTCGTGGGGAACGGTGCCGAGCATTGCGGCGAAGCCGGCCGGGTTCTTTGCCAGCGCCAGTCGGATTCGGTGGCCGTGCCAACGTCGCAGGCTGAACCGCCCGGCGATACTGGAGAGAGCGTTGATGCGCCTCGCCGCGGCGTCGAGCTCGCTCCCCACCACGTCGAGCGCGGTCAGAGCCATCGCGGCGTTGGCGCGATTGAACTCGCCGGGCAGCGAGAGTTGGAGGTCGACCACGCTGCCACCCACGAGCAGTTCAGCGCCCAACGTGGACGTGACCACGTGGGGCCTCGCGAAGCCGCACCGGCAGCGCCAGTCACTCCCGTCGTGCGCCAGTGCCGTGGTGCACTTCGGACAGGCGACCGCGTCGGCGAGCCACGTCGTGGGCACGTCGCACCAGACGACGTGGTCGGCGACCTCGGCCGCGTAGACCACGAGCGGGTCGTTGGCGTTAGCCACCACGACCTCCGATCCGGTCGATTCGTCGAGCGCGCCCCTCCACCGGTCGGCCATCTGACGCACCTCGTTGGCCCGGTCGAGCTGATCGCGCGAGAGGTTGAGCAGAACGATGACGCGAGGACGAGTGGCCGTGAGCACCGTGGGAATCCAGGCTTCGTCCACCTCCAAGACGGTGCGCCGCTCTGCGCTCTCGGCCAGTGCCGCCACGTGCCCGGCCGGCATGTTCGCACCGGTGGCGTTGGTCGTGACGGTCCCGCCCCACCCGGCCGCGATCATCGACGTCGTCGTCGTCTTTCCATTGGTCCCGCTGACGAGAATCGTCGTGCGGCTACGAGCCAACGAGGCCAGCAGGTCCGGCGCCAGTCGAAGCCCGACTCGGCCGCCGGCCACGGTTCCCGAGCCCCGTCCGGTCAGGCGCGAGAGCCGATTGACGTACCGGACACTGAGAGTCGCCAGGTGGTGTCGCGCGCCGAGGCCTTTGATCATTGAGGCAACGCTAATCAACCACCAAAACACAAAAGGGCCAACCGGGGGGTGGTTGACCCTTTTGCAGAACCAATGCTTCGGCAATTGGGGGGAATTGCACGAAGCAGGCAGAAACAATTATGGTGTTCCGCGTGGTATCACGCAACTGAATAGTTGAGATACTTGCCATCTGTATAGTTGATAGATGGAGATACGTCAGCTCGAAGCGCTGGTGGGTATCGCGGACCACGGCACCTTCTCCAGCGCGGCCGAGGTCCTCGGAACGGTCCAGTCCAACATCTCGAACCGTATCGCGCGTCTGGAGGACGAGCTCGGGACCGAACTGGTCAATCGCGCGACGGGGCTCTTGACCGAATCGGGCGAGATCGTCGTCCAACGGGCCCGCCGGATCCTCGCCGAACTGAGCGCCATCGCCTCGGACGTCTCCGAGCTCAACGCCGACATCCGCGGACAGGTGGTGCTCGGAATGATCGGCACCGCGGGGCGGTGGATCGTGCCGCTGCTGCTCGACGCGTTGCGCGCCCACTACCCCCAGATCGCGCTGCGGATCATCGAGGGATCGAACTCGACCATCGAGCCCCAACTGGTCCACGGCCGGCTCGACCTGGCGGTCCTCGCCTGGCCCGTCGACGCGCCCGAACTGGCTGAGGTCAGCCTCTTTACCGAGGATCTGGTGGTGATCGTCGCCAAGGACCATCCGCTCGCTCGGCTCTCCGACCCGGTCTCGTTCGCCCAGCTGGCCGAGTTCGAGCTCTTGCTGCCGCTGCGCGGCACGCCGATCCGGCGCGAGATCGACGACGCCAGCCACGCCCAGGGCGTCGACCTGGTTCCCCTGATCGAGCTCGACGGGATTCGCACAATTGCCTCGCTGACCTTCGACGGCTACGGTCCGTCGATCCTGCCCGCGACGATGCTGTCGTCGCACCTTCGTGACAAGTTCGTCGCGGTGCACATCGACGAGATCGCGCGGCGTCGCGTGGTGCTGGCCAGCCGCCGGTTCGGCTTCCCGGCCGCCCCGGTGCGAGCGATCCACGCGCTGCTGCTCGACGTGGTCCAGCACGCGAAGCACGTGCCCGACGGCGTCTACCTGCCCGAGCCGGCGTCCCTGCAATAGTTCACCAATGCCCTCCCCCGCTACGCCAGTAGACATCGCCGCCGCTATCGCCAAGCGCGACCGTTCATTCCGTCCCGTCATCGCCCTCGCCGGACCGCCGCCCTTGCGCAGTCGCGCCGCCCCCGTCGGCGAGCGGTTCCCCGCCCTGGTCAGTTCCATCACCTCCCAACTCCTCGCCACCAAGGCCGCCGACACCATCCACCGGCGCGTCGTTGACGTCTGCGGAGGCGAGGTCACCGTCGCTTCGGTCCTCGTCGCTGGCGCCGAGCAGTTGAAGGGCGCCGGCCTCAACCGCACGAAGGCTCAGGCGATGGTCGGCCTCGCCCAGGACGTCCTCGACCAACGGGTGCGCCTCGACCGGCACGGCCGCATGAGCGACGAGGAGATCGTGCGCGACGTCGCCTCGGTGCGCGGAATAGGTCCCTGGACTGCCCAGATGTACCTCATCTTCACCATGGGCCGACGCGACGTCTGGCCGGCCGGTGACTTCGGCGTTCGTAACGGGTGGTCGGCCCTGCACGGACTTGACGAGATTGTCTCGGAGTCCCAGCTGCGCCTCGACGGCGACCGCTTCGAGGGGGTGCGCACGGCCGTCGCGTGGTACTGCTGGCGGGCCGTCGACCTCAAGAGGCAGTCGAACTAGCCTCAAATCCATGCCCCCCATCACTCTCGAAGACTTCGAACGCGACGCTCTCGGCGTCCTGACCACGTACGCCGCCATCCCCTGCCTCTCGCCGATGTTCGACGCCCATTGGGTGACCAATGGCCACATCGAAGAGGCCACGCAGCTACTGGCCGAATGGGCCCGTGCTCGCCATTTCGCGCGCTTCGACGTCACCATTCGCCGCCTCGAGGGACGCACCCCGGTCCTGGTGGTGACGGTGGACGCGACCTCGCCGGGCGAGGGAACCGCGGTCCTCTACGGGCACCTCGACAAGCAGCCGCCGCTCGGCGACTGGTCTGAGGGTCTCGCGGCATTCCGGCCCGTACGCCGCGGGGACCGCGTCTACGCGCGGGGCATCGCTGACGACGGCTACTCCACCTTCTCAGCGTTACTGGCAATCGAGGCCATGGAGCGAGACGATATCCCCCACAGCCGGTGCGTCGTACTGATCGAGGCGAGCGAGGAGAGCGGCAGCCCCGACCTCGAGGCTCACCTCGACGCGCTGGCCGAGCACCTGGGGCAAGTGGAGCTGATGGTCTGCCTCGACTCCGGGGCCCTCACCTACGACCGGCTCTGGGTGACCACCTCGCTGCGCGGGGTCCTCAACGTCGAGATGACCATCGAGGTCATGGCTCAGGGCCGACACAGCGGATTGGCGAGCGGCGTCGTGCCGTCGTCGTTCCGAATCCTTCGCCAGCTCCTCGACCGCGTGGAGGACGCCGCTACGGGCGAGGTGCTGGTGGCGGAGCTTCGCACCGAGATACCGGCCGAGCAGGTCGCGGCCGCCGCCGAGGTGGCGGATGAGTTCGGCGACATCCTCGCATACGAGTTGCCGACCCTCGAGGGCGTGGAGCTGATGGGCGCCAGCGCCGCGGAGAGGATCCTTCGGCGCACTTGGTACCCGACGCTCTCCATCGTCGGCATCGGCGGCGTCCCCGAACCGGCAATCGCCGGCAACGTGCTGCGTCCTTCGACGACGGCGGTGCTCTCGTTCCGACTCCCCCCGAGCGTCGACGCGCAGCGCGCGCGCGACGCCGTGGAGGCGGTCCTCACCGCCGACGCGCCGTCGTCGGCCAAGGTGACCCTCTCCTCGTGGAACGTGGGCCGCGGCTGGGTGTCGCCCCCCCTCGCCCCCTGGTTGGCGTCGGCCCTCGACGCGGCTTCCCAACAGGCCTTCGGCCACGCGCCCGGCTTCGCCGGCGAGGGCGGGTCCATTCCCTTCCTCGCCTCACTGGGACAGCGCTACCCGGCCGTCCAGTTCGTGGCGACCGGCGTCCTCGGACCCGAGTCCAACGCTCACGGCATCGACGAGATGCTCGACCTGCCGATGGCGGTTGGCGTGACGAACTCGGTTGCAACGGTGCTCGCCGCTTACGCGGAGCAGAGCCGACCGTGAGCCGGCCGGTGGACATCTGGGTCGATCCCGCGTGCCCCAGGGCCTGGATCACTTCGCGGTGGCTGATGGAGGCGACCCCCGTCCACCACCTGGAGGTGCGCATTCGGGTCATGAGTTTGGCGATCCTCAACGAAGAGACGGAGACGTCGCCGGAGTACGCTGCGGGGCTGAAGACGGCGAAGCACCCCGTGCGAGTACTCATCGCCGCTGAAGAGCGCCACGACCCCGACGCGGTCACTCAGTTGTACACGGCGATGGGCACCCGCCACCACGTGAATGGGGAAGCGGACTTCGGCGAGGTCATCCCCGAGGCCCTCGCCGACGCCGGCCTCGAGGCCGACCTGGCCGAGGCGGCGCTGCTCACAGACTTCGACGAGCTGCTGCTCGCCAGCCACCAGACGGGGATGTCACTCGTCGGAAACGACGTCGGCACGCCAGTGGTGCGCGTGGACGACGTCGCCTTCTTCGGGCCGGTCATCACCCTGGCCCCCAGGGCGAGGCCGCCGGATTACTCTTCGACGCAGTGGTCGCGGTAGCGAGCACCCCGGGTTTCTTCGAGATCAAGCGCACCAGAACAGAGAGGCCAAACTTCCAATGACCGAGCAGGCCCTTCCCAGCGGCTTTCCCGTCTACGTCGCCGGCTCCACCGAGGCGACGCGCTCCGTCGTCGTCGTCCAGGAGGCCTTCGGCGTAAACGACCACATCCGCAGCGTCGTCGAGCGCTTTGCCGACGAGGGCTACTTCGCCATCGCGCCCCAGCTCTTCCACCGCGACGGTTCGCCCGAGATCGCCTACGACGACTTCCCCGAGGCAATGAAGTACATGGCCAACCTCTCGAAGGAGGGTCTTGCCAACGACCTATCGGCGACGACCGACTTCCTGGCGACGGGCGGCTACCAGGCGGCGAACATCGCGATCGTCGGATACTGCATGGGCGGCACGGTGAGCTTCTTCGGCGCGACGCTCGGGACCTTCGGCGCGGCCGCCAGCTTCTACGGCGGTGGCATCGAGGTCGGCCGCTTCGGATTCCCTCCCCTGACCGAGTTGGCGAAGGACCTGCGCTGTCCGTGGATCGGTCTCTACGGCGACCTCGACCAGGGCATCCCGGTCGAGCAGGTGGAGGCACTGCGCGCCGCGACCGCCCAGTCCCAGGTCCGCACCGAGATCGTGCGCTACGCCGACGCCGCCCACGGATTCCACTGCGACGGCCGACCGGACGCCTACATCGAGGCGGCCGCGGTCGACGCCCACCAGTGCACGCTCGACTTCTTCGACGCCGAGCTGAGCGACAAGTAGCTCGGACTAGCTCTTGGGCACGTCCTTCCAGGGGACGACCTTGTCGTTGCGCGGCTCGCCCGGCAGTCCGAGGACCCGCTCGCCGATGATGTTGCGCATCACCTCGCTGGTGCCGCCCTCGATTGAGTTGGCGCGCATGCGGATGAAGGCCTTGCGCATGTCGCCGCCGGTCATCGCCGACTCGGTCGGCCGGACCTGGGGGTACGTGGAGCCGTAAAGCATCCCCGCCGAGCCCATCAAGTCCACGCAGAGCTCACTCGTCTTCTGGTTCTCCTCGGCGAAGGCCAGCTTGGCGACCGAGCCCTCGGGTCCCGGAGTGCCGGCCTTGCGCAGGTCATTCGCACGCCAGTTGGTCAGACGACCGACCTCGTTGCGCACCCAGGACTGGAGGAGCTCGCTGCGCACCGCCATGGCGTGGGCGTCGTCGCGCCCCGTCCAGTGCTGCTTCCAGATCTTCATCGCCTCGCCAATGAGTCCCGAGCCGCGCGGGGGCACCGTGCCCCCGATCGAGACCCGCTCGTTCATCAGCGTTGTGATCGACACGGCCCAACCCTCGCCGACGTCCCCGAGGCGCTGGGTGTCGGGAACCCGAGCGTCGGTGAAGAAGCACTCATTAAACTCGGCCTCGCCGGTCGCCTGGTAGAGCGGCCGGACCTCGACGCCCGGGGCGTGCATGTCGACGAGGAAGGCGGTGATTCCGCGGTGCTTGGGGACGTCGGGGTCAGAGCGCGCGATGATGAGCCCGAAGGCCGACTCGTGGGCGAGAGTCGTCCAGACCTTCTGACCGTTGAGGATCCACTCGTCGCCGTCGCGATCGGCGCGCATGGCGAGCGTCGCCACGTCCGAACCGGCGCCGGGCTCGGAGAAGAGCTGGCACCAGATCTCCTCCCCGGTGAAGAGCGGGCGCAGGAAACGGGACTTCTGCCAGTCGGTGCCGTGGGCGGCGATCGTCGGGGCGACCATGCCGTATCCGATGACGTTGCGACCGCTTGCGGAGGGCGCGCCGGCCTTGGAGAGACGACGCATCGCGTAGAGCTGGTCGGTCGGGCTGCCGCCGAGGCCGCCGAGGCCGACCGGGAAGTGCACCCACGCGAGGCCCCGATCGAACTGCTCGCCAAGGAACGTGATCGGCGAACTCGACTCGGGCGCGAACTGCGTCGTCAACTCCTCGATCAACTTGTCGATGACTGCTTCACTGGTCGCCATGGCACTCCCCTACGGATATCTGACGTCCGAATCCTACGCAGTGGGCCCGCGGCCACTGGACCCGGCGAAGAATGCACTAGACCTTGACCGTGAGGACTCCACGCATTCTGGCGACTTCGGGCGGCTTCGTCGCCGGCCCCGTTCAGGGCTCGGTGCGCCTCGGCTCGATGCTGCTCGACGCCCTGTCGTTGACCGACAAGGTCCGCCCCCGCGTCTGCCTCGTGTACACCGCCACCGGCGACCCCAGCGATCGCTACGCCATTTCCTACGAGGCCTTCAACGCCGCCGGCTGCGACGTCACCGAACTGCGGCTCTTCACGCAACCCTCGGCCGACCCCGAGGACCGGCTCTGCGGCGCCCACCTCGTCTGGGTGGGCGGCGGATCGGTCGCCAACCTCCTCGCCCTCTGGCGTCTGCACGGCGTTGACTGGGCGATGCGGGCCGCGTGGGAGCACGGCGTGATCCTCGCGGGTGTCTCGGCCGGGAGCCTCTGCTGGCACCTCGGAGGCAATACCGACTCCTTCGGTCCCGAACTAACCGCCGTCACCAACGGTCTCGGTCTGCTGCCCTACGGCAACTCGGTCCACTACGACTCCGAAGAGACTCGTCGCCCTTCGCTGCATGGCTTCATGACCGAGGGTGTGCTTCCGCCGCTCGCCTACGCGACCGACGACCACGTCGGCATCTGGTACGAAGGGATCGAGGCGACCGGCGTCGTCAGCGACGCGAAATCCGAGCCGGGTAGTGGCCCGGCCGGCTACCGGGTCGAGCTGGTCGACGGCGAGGTTGTCGAGACGCGCGTCGAGGTCGGCGGAAACTTCGGTTGAGCCCGGAGGCGTCGTCGACGGCCGGATCGCCGACGGCCGACCGATAGAATCGACCCGCTGAACGGTCGACGAGCTAGAGGGTCACCGCGAGTGCTAGTTGAAAGAGTCGCACCCCGATGATCATCGCCGCCACCACCCTCACCGCCAGCCTCGCGGTCGCGGCGCCCGTGGTCACGATCTTCCAGGCCCTCGCCCAGGCGGCGCGCATCCGCACGACCGGAGCCCGGGGTGTCTCCCTCGCCACGTGGCTACTGTCGGCCTTCGTCGGCGAGATCTGGCTCTGCTACGGGTTCGTCTTCCACGTGCCGGCGGAGATCGAGGCCAACATCCCCAGTCTGATCGTCGCCTCCACCGTCGCCTTTCTCGCCGCGAAGAGCCAGGGTCAGCTGGCCCGCAGCCTGATCGGGTTTGCCGGTCTCACCACGATCACGGCCGTGGCCACGTTCATCGGCACCTTCCACAGCTTGCGCTGGATCATGGCGAGCGTGGCGGTCGCCAGCTCCGTCGTCATCTACCTGCCCCAACTCGCGCTCGTCATCCGGCCCAAGGATCTCTCGGGCGTCTCGGCGATCAGCTGGGCGACGGCCTGCGTGACCGCGCTGTGCTGGCTCGTCTACGGACTGCTCATCCACCAGCTCGCCGTCGCGCTGCCGAGTTTCGTCATGCTGCCCTCGGCGTTCGTCATCCTCATCCAGGTGATGCGCCACCGGATCACGAACGACTCGAAGCACGGCCTGCAGGCCCCGATTCTCGAGTAGCGGGGCCCGCGTCAGCGCGTCAGCGCGTCGGCTGAGGCAACGCCGCGCGCACCGAGTCAATGCGCGCCGTCAGATCCCCGGCCCGTTCGCGGGCGTCGCGCGACCCGCAGACGTGAAGCCAGTTGGCGAGGATCACGTAGCCGTCTTGGGTCAGGACCGACTCGGGATGGAACTGAACGCCCTCCAGGGGCAACGTGCGATGACGCAGGCCCATGATGAGCCCGTGGGACCTCGCGGTGACCTCGAGCTCGTCGGGCAGGCCCCTCTCCTGAACGACCAGCGAGTGGTAGCGGCCGGCGACCAGCGGATTGGTGACGCCGGCGAAGACGCCGGCGCCTTCGTGCTCGACCAGGCTGGAACGACCGTGAACAAGCTCCGGCGCCCGAGAGACCGTCGCGCCGAACGCCTCGCCGAGAGCCTGGTGGCCGAGACAGACCCCGAGCATCGCCACCGAGTGATCGGCGCAGTACCGGATGATCTCGCGGCAGTTGCCGGCGTCGCGGGGGTGGCCCGGTCCCGGCGAGACCAGGACTCCGTCGGGGGCGAGCCGGGCCACGTCGGCGGCGTCGACGGCGTCGTTGCGACGCACCTCGACGGTCGCCCCGAGCTCGGCGAGGTACTGCACGAGGTTGTAGACGAAGGAGTCGTAGTTATCCACCACCAGGATTGCCGGGCCGCTCATTGAAGGGAATCCTACGTTGAAACGGTTAACTAGCATCACCTCATGGATCCCATCGACCTGGCGACATTCCTCGAACTCGTCGACCAAGGCCACAACGTGGTGCCGCTACCCGCCACTCTCCAGCTCGACCGCGAAACGCCGGTCTCGCTCTACCAACGCTTCGGGCCGCGCGCGATCTTCCTGCTCGAGTCGGCCGCCCTCGGCGAGGCGACCGGCCGGTACTCGTTCATCGGGCTCGACCGGCGCTGGCGAGTGACCACCCGCAACGGCCGCACCGTGGTCGAGGGCGCCACCGTCGACGACGACCTGGCGCCGCTCGACGCGCTGCGCCAACTGCTGGCCGGCTACCACACCTACACGCCGCGGACGCTCCCCGACTTCTTCGGCGGGGCCGTCGGCTTCGTCTCGTACGACTACGTGCGGCGCCTCGAGCGCCTGCCCCGCAAACCGAGCGCCGACATGTGGCCCGACGTCGACTTCTCCTTCCCCGGAGCGGTCCTCGTCTGTGACCACGTGCGCCACTCGACGACCGTGGTCGTGAACGCCATCGTCGAGGAGGGCGCGGACCCTCGGACCGTCTACGCCGAGGCCGCCGTGCGACTGGACGAGATCGTCACGGCGCTGCTCGCGCCAGAGCCGCCCCGCGACCCCGCGGTCGAACGGATGATTGCGACGGCGCCGGGCCAGCGCTCGGGCATCGACGTCGCGGCGCTCGCCAAGAGCCTCTCGAACTTCACGGCCGAGGAGTACGGGCGGGTCGTCGAGCGGGCCCGCGAGTTCATCTACGCGGGCGACGTATTCCAGGTAGTGCCGAGCCAGCAGTTCCAGCGGGCGAGCGACGTCGACCCGCTAACGCTCTACCGGGTGCTGCGAGCACTCAACCCGTCTCCCTACATGTACCTGCTCGACTCGGGCGAGAGCCAGATCGTGGGCGCCTCGCCCGAGATGTTGATGCGGGTCCACGAGGGACGGGTCTCGACGCGCCCCATCGCCGGCACCCGCGCGCGGGGGCTGAGCGAAGCCGACGACCAGGTCCTCGAGACCGAGCTGCTGCACGACGACAAGGAGATCGCCGAGCACGTCATGCTCGTCGATCTCGGGCGCAACGACGTCGGTCGGGTCGCCACCGCGGGTACCGTACTGGTCGAGCGGCTGGCCCACGTCGAGCGCTTCTCGCACCTCATGCACCTGGTCTCCCAGGTGACGGGCGAACTGCGCGAGGGCCTCGACGCCTTTGACGCCTTCGACGCTCTGTTTCCGGCGGGGACGCTCACCGGCGCGCCCAAGGTGCGCGCGATGGAGCTGATCGACGAGTTCGAGTCGGTCTCCCGCGGACCCTACGGCGGCGCCGTGGGCTACTTCTCGCTCTCGGGCAACGCCGACTTCGCGATTACCATCCGCACGGTGTCGCTGCGACAGGGCACCGCGACCGTCCAGGCCGGCGGCGGAGTCGTCGCCGACAGCCAGCCCGAGTACGAGTACGAAGAGTGCATCAACAAGGCCTCGGCGCCGCTGCTGGCCCTGGAGATCGCCGAGCCGACGACCTAGCCGAGCCAGTCAGTCGCCGTCGTCGTTGTCATCGTCGTCGTCGTCATCGTCGTCGTCCAACATCGCCGGCCGGATCCGTGAGGAGCGATGGCGGCCTTGCGCAGATCTTTCCAGCAGGCGGTCGCGTTGGTCGAAGCCGGACTGCGCGGCGCGCCAGCTCTCGAGGCGGCGCAGCGGCAGTTCCCCGTCGCGTACGGCCAGTTCGACGGCACAGCCTTCGTCGCCGTCGTGGGCGCAGTCGGCGAAGCGACACTCCTGGGCGAGTTCGGTGATGTCGGCAAAGGCCTCGTCGATGCCCTCGCGACCCACCATGAGGTCGAGCAGGCGAATCCCCGGGATGTCGAGTAGCACGCCGCCACTCGCGAGGCGGTAGAGCTTGCGCGTCGTGGTGGCGTGGCGGCCCTCGCCTGTTCGACTCACCGTTCGCGTGATTTCACTCGAACCCTCCAGGGCGTTCAAGAGAGAGGTCTTGCCCGCGCCTGAGGCGCCCAGCATTACGGCGGTGACGCCCTCACCGAGCACCTCGGCGAGCTGTTCGATTCCGTGGCCGCTCGACGAGCTGGTGGTCAGCACCTCGACGCCGGGCACCGCCAGCTCAGCCTCCTCGACGAGCTCGCCCAGCACCTCGGCGCCGTCGGACTTGGTCAGGACCACGAACGGCCGAGCGCCGGAGTCAAAGGCCATCACGGCCAGTCGCTCGAGCATCAACAGGTTGAGGCCACGGTCGATCGGAACGACGACGAGCACGATGTCGAGATTGGCGGCGAGGACCTGCACATCTCGCTGGTTGGGGTGAGGGCGGCGAAGCGCAGTACGCCGCGGGGACACCGCGACAACGTAGCCGTCGCGGACGCTCACCCAATCGCCCGCGACCGGGCTGGGGTTCAAGACGGTGGCGAACTGACAGGTCGTCGTCGACTCGACGCCGCGCTCGTCGCACCAGACCACCTCGGCGGTGTTGCCGTGCACGATGCTCACCCGACCGGGCCGGGCACCTGGGGCGAACGTCAGCTGCGAGGGGTCCGCCGCCCCGAGGGTCCGCAGCACCCTCAGCACGCCCTCGCTCATGAGCACTGATGGCGGTGACAGATTCGAGTCTCCCTGTTCAGGTGGCGTTGACGGTGTCGCGAGGCGCTCCTCCGTCGCACCAAGGCTAGGCGCCGAGACCGGTATTCCGCATTGCGCCGCCTCGAAGTGGAAGGATTGACTCCGTGGCTCGCACCGGCTGGACGTCGAATTGGCACGAGCACCCCGGAGTTCGCACCGGCGAGGACCTCAGCCGGGGCGAGCGAGCGGCCGACAAGATGCGCAACGTGATGGGCTCGTGGCCCTTCGTGTTCAGCTTCTTCGGGGTGATGATCCTCTGGGCGACGATCAACACGTTCTTCCTGCAGCGGGTCATCCACCACCGGGCCTTCGACCCGTATCCGTACATCCTCTTGAACCTCTTCCTGTCGATGCTGGCGGGCGTGCAGGCGGCGGCCTTGCTCATTGCGGCCAAGCGGGCCGACTCGATCTCGTCGGAGATGGCCATGCACACGGTGAAGAACACCGACGACATCAAAGTGCTGCTCAATGAGAACACCGAACTCACCAAGCTCGTGAAGCGCCACACCGACCTGCTCGAGGAGATCCACCGCCACGTCACCGCAATGGCCCCCGGCGCCGGAGCGTTCCCGCCGAGCGCGCCACCGCCCACCTCCTCGGGCTAGGTCCTTCTCGACGTTGGCCGCACCGTCCTCGCTACCATGCACGTAGCGAGCCCGGAAGGACGAACCGCGATGTTGCCAGTGAAGATGATCGGCGCCGGAGCAGCGCGCTTCGGCGACCGGATCGCCATCTCGACCGCAGGCGCTCAGCTCACCTTCACGCAGGTCAATCAGATCTCGAGTCGCCTGGCCAACGTCCTCGTGGGACTCGGCGTCAAGAAGCAGGAGCGGGTCGGGATCCTGTTCGGCAACGAGCTGCTGACGATCCCGCTCGAGTTCGCCACGCTGAAAGCGCGCTGCGTGCGGGTCCCGCTGAACGCGCGCCTCTCGCTGCGCGAGCACGTTTCAATGATCACCTCGGCGACGGTGCGGCGCGTGGTCTACTCACCTTCGCTCAGCCCGCGGGCCGAGGAGTTGCAGGCCGAACTCGACGGCGTGCAGTTCCTTAGCCTGGGCGCCAACGACCTCGGTCACCTGGACCTCCTCGACGCCTCCCAGGACGCCGCCTCGTCACCGCCAGTACGAGGGCACGACGCGAGCGACCCGGTCCTCGCGCTCTTTACGTCGGGCACGACCGGAGTACTGAAGGCGGCCATCCACTCCGAGGCGTCCTACGGCGCGATCGTCACCAACATCCTGGCGAACCTCGTCTCGCCCGAGCGCGACGACGTGATGATCCACGCCGCCCCGCTCATCCACGCGTCGGGCACCTTTGTCTTCCCGTTCTGGCTGAGGGGCGCCCGCACCCACGTCGTGAACGGTTTCGACCCCGGCATGTACCTGGCCGCCTGCGCCGACCAGCACGTGACCCACTCCTCGCTCGTGCCGACGATGGTCCAGATGCTGATGAACTCCGGCGACCCGCGCCAGTTCGATTTGAGGCTGAAATCGATCATCTACGGAGCCTCGCCCATGCCCTCGGCGACCATTACCGCCGCCCTCGAACTCTTTGGACCGATCCTCACCCAGTACTACGGACAGACCGAAGCACCTCTGGCAATCTCGGTGCTCTCGGCCGCCGACCACGACCCGGCTCTCGGTCTGCTCGGCTCGGCCGGCGCCCCCAGCGTGGACGCGACCGTTCGAATAGTTGACGAGGAGGGCCACGAGGTCCCGGCCGGCGAGATCGGAGAGGTCACGGTGGAGGCGCCGTTCGTGATGAGGGGCTACCTCGACGCCCCCGAACTCAATCTCGCGACGTTCCTTGGCCCCCACCACGTCCGGACGAGGGACCTGGGCTTCGTCAGCGAGTCGGGATACCTCCACCTCGTCGAGCGCGCCTCGGACATGATCGTCTCGGGCGGCTACAACGTCTACCCCCGCGAGGTCGAGGACGTGCTCCTCGAGCATCGAGCGGTCGCCGAGTGTGGGGTCGTCGGGCGCAGCGACGCCGTCTGGGTCGAGGCCGTCGTCGCCTTCGTGGCCCTGAAGCCCGGAGCGCAGGCGACATCCGACGAGCTCTTCGACTTCGCTCGCCAGCGCCTCGCCGCGTACAAGGTGCCCAAGGAGATCCACTTCGTCGACAGCCTGCCCAAGTCCGCCGTGGGCAAGGTCCTGCGCCGCGCGTTGCGCGAGAGGATGCCATCATGACCGAGCCGCTCGTAAAGATCGAGAGTATCGGCTCGACCTTCGTCGTGTCGATCAACCGGCCCGAGAAGCGCAACGCCGTCAACCGAGACACCGCCGAGGCGCTCGCCCAGGCCTTTCGCGACTTCGAGGCGGACGACACGGCCAAGGTCGCGGTCCTCGCCGGCGAGGGCGGCACGTTCTGCGCCGGGGCCGACCTCTCGGCCCTCGGCACGGAGTCGACGAACCGGTTCGACCCCGAGGGCGACGGGCCGATGGGACCGTCGCGGATGCAGCTCGCCAAACCGGTCATCGCCGCAGTCAACGGATACGCCGTCGCCGGTGGCATGGAGCTCGCGCTCTGGTGCGACCTGCGGGTGATGGAGGAGGACGCCACCATGGGAGTCTTCTGCCGGCGTTGGGGTGTGCCCCTGGTCGACGGGGGGACGGTGCGACTCCCGCGCCTCGTCGGCACCGGCCGGGCCCTCGACCTCATCTTGACGGGACGGGCCGTCGGAGCCGACGAGGCACTCGCGATGGGCCTGGCCACTCGAATCGTCGCCAAGGGTGAGGCCCGCGCCGGCGCGGTCGCCCTCGCCGAGGAGATCGCCGCCTTCCCCCAGGTCTGCATGCGCCACGACCGGCTCTCGATGTACGAGGGACTGGGGCTGGACGAGCCCGAGGCGATGCGGGTCGAGTTCGAGCACGGCTCGATCTCAGTCCGGGCCGAGATGGTGGACGCCGTCGCGCGCTTCGTGGCCGGCTCGGGACGCCACGGGAGCTTCGAGCGTTGACGGAGCCGCCGTCCGTTCGCGCCGACGGCTGCGCGGAGCGGTAGCGTGCGGGTCGGTGGACCGGCCCATGACGACCGACCGGATCGTGCTTAACGGCGTTTCGAGCGCGGGCACGTCGACGATTGCGCGTCGCCTCCAGGCGGTGGTGCGCCGGACCTGGCTGGTTCTGGGCCTCGACGCCCTCGGCTCGGCCCTTCCTCAGGGCTTCGGGGAGACCGGGGACGGCGGCCACTTCGACCTGAACCGCACGGGTCCCATGGGCGACGAGTTCCGCCGAGTCGAGGCGGCGTGGCTGTGCGGCGTGCGATCCATGGCCTCGTCGGGCGTCCCGGTGATCCTCGACGAGGTGTTCCTCGACGGCGCGGTCGACGAACGGATTCGACGGCGTTGGCGCGGTCTGGGTCGGGGTGACCTGCGACGTGACGGTGGCGGCCGAGCGCGAGGAGCAGCGCGGTGACCGCGCGATCGGCCTCGCGGCGGCGCCGTCGACCAGGGTCCACGAAGGCGTGACCTACGACGTGGTCGTCGACACCACGGACGGCGACCGCGAGCGGTGCGTTCGCGAGATTCTGAACCACGTCCGCCAGTGACGTCGAACGAGCCCCATGCCTGGTATGTCGAGCACCGCAACGTAGTCTGACCTCAGCATGACGAGCATCTTGGCCCTGGACCCGGCGTGGACCGCGAGTCAACCGAGCGGCGTCGCCCTCCTCACCGAGGCGTCAGGCCACTGGCGGTGCGCGGGACTCGCCCCGAGTTACGGCCAGTTCGTCGCGCTCGGCGACCGCACGCTCGTCGACTGGTCGCAGCGGCCGTCGGGGGGCGCCCCCGATGTCGAGTCCCTCCTCGAGGCCGCCCAGCGCCTGCTCGGAGGCGCGCCGGTCGACCTGGTGACCATCGACATGCCGGTCGCCGTCGGCGCGATCACCGGGCGGCGCGCAGCCGACAACGCCGTGTCGCGCGCCTTCGGCGCCCGGGGATGCAGCACCCACTCCCCCACGGCCACTCGGCCCGGCGACGTCGGACGCGAACTGACGGAGCAGTTTGGTCGACGGGGTTTTCGCGTGGCGACGTCCACCTCGACCAGTGGCGAGACACCGGCCCTCTGCGAGGTCTACCCGCACCCGGCGCTGCTGGCCCTGCTCGAAGAGGACTACCGGGTGGAGTACAAGGTCAGTCGCGCGACCCGCTACTGGCGCGACGAGCAGAAGTCACCCCTCGAGCAGCGTCACCTGATCGTGGACCAGTGGCGACGTATCTACGACCAACTCGCCCAGACGATCTCGGCGATCGACCTCCCCTTGCCGCCAAGCCCCCTTCTCGCGACGAGCAGTAAGGCCGCGTTGAAGAGATACGAGGACGCGCTGGACGCGCTCATCTGCGGGTGGGTCGGCATCCAGTACCTGAACGGTCGTTGTACCGCCTACGGCGACGCGACCGCGGCAATCTGGATCCCCTCAGGGGCCTAGCGGCGACCGCGGGCCAACTCGTGCGAGAACGGCGTCGTCGCGTCAGTGAGCGCCCGGTACTGGCCGAAGCGCTCGTCGTAGAGCGCCACGAGCTCGACGTCGGGCGAGATCGTCTCACCGGGCTCGAGGGCGCCCACCACGTAGGACCAGTCGTCGATCTCGCCCACGCCGATGCCGGCGATGACGGCGGCGCCGTAGCTGGCCCCGGGATGATCCACGATCGAGAGGAGGTCACGTTCGAGCACGCTGGCGAGGATCTCGCGCCAGAGGCGCGACCTCGAACCGCCGTTCGTGATCCGCACCGAGCCGACCTCGAGGCCGCCCTCGGCGAACACCTCGAAGTGAGACCGCACCGCGTAGGCAATCCCCTCCAAGAACGAGCGGTGGACGTCGCCGCGGGTCGTCGCCAGGTGGAGTCCGACCAGCACGCCGCGCAGGTCCGGGTCGTGCAGGGGCGTCTTCTCACCCAGGAAATACGGCAGCGCCAGCAGGGCGCCCGGCTCGCTCTGGGCGGCCTGGCCGTCGAGGTCCTCGAGTGCGGCGTCACCGAAGAGGGCCTGCTCCCAGCGCAGCAGCGACCCGGCCGTCGCGGTGCAGCCGTTGGGCAGCCACTTGCCCGAAATCGGGTGGCTGTCGAGGTAGAGGCGCCGGTCTAAGACGACCGAGTCCGAGACCACGAGGATGTCGCTCGCCCCGCCGAGCTTGACGAGGCAGTCGCCCTCGGCGACGAGTCCGGCCCCGTAGGCCGAGAGCACGTGGTCCGCGCCCCCGACGACGATCGCCGTCCCCGCGGCCAGACCCGTCGCCTCGGCGGCCTCCCGACTGACCTCGCCCACGATGTCGCCGGGACGGCGCACGTCCAACAGCCTCGGCCAAGGAATGCCCGTCACGTCCGCCATCACCGCGAGCGGCGCCCGGTCGAAGTCGTAGAGGCCGCTCTCGATCGCCCAGTTCTGCTCAACGTGCGCCTCGGCCCCGAGCCGTCGCGAGAGCCAGTCGTAAGAGCCTTGGATCGAGGCGGTCTGACTCCAGAGGTCGTGCTCGTGGCGCGAAATCCACAGCGCCGTCGGTGCCACCGACTGCTGAGAGAGGACCGAGCCGGTCAGGGCCAATAGTTCGAGGTCACCGAGCGCCGCACTGATCTCGCGAATCTCCTCCGTCGCGCGCGCGTCGCTCTGAAGAATCGCCCGGCGCAGTACCCGACCCTCGGCGTCGACTAAGAGGACCGCCGGCACCATCCCGGTCGTCGCGACGGCCCTCACGTCGGTGTTGGCGGCGTGCGCCGTGGCCAGCAGCTCGGGCACCAGTTGAGCGACGGCCGTCCACCACTCGTTCGGATCGGCCTCGGCCCATCCCGGGTGGTCGCAGTACATGGTGACGTCGCGCTTCGCCGAGGCGATGATGCCGTCCTGGGGATCGAGAAGGACGGCCTTCACGCCTGAGGAGCCGAGGTCGATGCCGAGGAGGAGTCGACGTCTCAGGTCAGGCGCTGCGGGCGGCATCTACGAATCGTTTCACACGTTCGGGGTCCACCTCGTTCCACGTGTAGCCGTCACGCTTCAGCGAGCTGCCCACGATGCAGCCGTTGGCGTACTTGAAGAACTCGGCAATAGTCTCGGCCTTCGCGCCGGTGTTGAGGAGGACCGGTATCGAGGGGTCGAGTGCCTCGCGCACCTCGGCCACGGTGCGCAGGTCGGGCTCGGCGCCGGCCATGGGACCCGACACCAGGATCACGTCCACCAGGCTCGACACCACCGTCGACTGGGCGATCTGGGCCGGGGTGCGCGTGCCCGTTGAGCTGGCGAACTCCGGAGTGACGTTGGCGAAGATCGCCAGGTCGTCGCGACCGAAGCTGCGCCGGTCACGCAGCAGCGTCGCCGCGTCCGGGTTCCAGGCTCCCATGTCGGACTCCCACGAGCCGGTCACGACCTCGCGCATGAACGACGCGCCGCTGCCCACCGCGATCGCCAGCGCGCACTGCGCGTCCCAGAGGAAGTCCACCCCGAAGGGCCGGTCGCTCGGTCGGCACTCGGACGTCACGCGCGTCATCACGGCCGACGCCTCAAGGCCGGCGTGCAACTGGTAGGGCCGGTCTCCCTCGTTGCAGAAGAGGATTGCGTCGAAGCCGCCCTCCAAGAGCACCTCGGTGTCGCGCCTCACGTGATCGATGAGGCCCGCGACGCCCGCCGCGACATCGTAGAGGGGCGTGCCCGGCAGCGGCGGCACGTGGGCCATGGCGATGAGCGGACGCGCCACCTCGGGGAACAGTTTCTGGAATCGCGACATTAGACAAGCTCCTTCTTGGCGGGCTCCACGTGGAGCACCTCGATGCCCATCTTCTTGATCGACCTCACGACCGGGTGCTCGGCCAGAGCGTCGGTAATCAGGAGGTCGACGATTCGCAGCGGCGCGACCGTGACGAACGCCACCTGCCCGAGCTTGGACGAGTCGGCCAGCACCACGATGCGCCGTCCCGACGCGATGGCCGCCTGCTTCACCTTGGCGTCATCGAGGTTGTACTCGCTCAACCCCTTGGCGTCAGTGATGCCCGCCACGCCGAGGAACACGGTGTCGAGATTGAGGTCATCGTAGGAGGACTCGGCGCGCGCGCCCACGAGGCTCATCTCACCGTGGCGAACGACACCCCCCGAGACGATGGTGCGCACGCGGGGCTTGGTGCTCAGCTCGGTCGCGATCAGCAGTGAACTCGTGATCACCGTGACGTGCAGGTCCGGGTGGATGGCCTTGGCCATCTCGTGGGTCGTCGTGCCGACGTCGAGGACGACCGTCTCGTTCTCGCGCAGCAGTTCGGCGCCGGCCGCGCCGATGCGGCGCTTCGCCTGAGCCATGTGGATCGCGCGCTGGAGAATCGGCGGCTCGAATGAGCGGCTCTGGACCGCGATCGCCCCGCCACGGGCCCGACGCGCGAGGCCCTTGGCCTCGAGCAGATCGAGGTCTCGCCGGATGGTCATCTCCGAGGTTCCGAACATCGCGGCCAGCTCCACGATCGAAGCCTCGCCCTCGAGCCTTAGTCTTTCGGCGATCGTGGCACGGCGGGCCTTAATGTCCATCGGACCACTCTATGTGATTTTCTCACAATCCAAATGACCGATATTGAGAATTTCGGACAGCGAGATCGCGAGAGATTGATAGTGGATTTCAGGGTGAGGGGAATGCCGCAACCGCCCCGTCTAAGTCGAGCCAGCCGGTGCGCGCCCGCCAGTGGCCTCCCTGTTCGAGCACCTCAATGATGGCTCGCTGCAACGTGGTCTCGCGGGGCAGGTCGGCCAGGGTCGTCCCGGGACGGCGAAAGACGAACTCGAGGGTGTCCTCGTCGTCCTCGGACCAGACGGGCAGCAGGGTGAAGCGCCGTTGGAACCCGAGGATGTTGCTGGTCGCGGGCAAGTAGCCCGCGAGGTGGTCGTCGAGCATCCACGACTGGCACGTCGCGAGGCGCCGCTGGGCGACCGGCCAGAGGCGTCCGAGCACGTGCCGGGCCCGGGCCAAGGTCTCGTCTAGACGATCGGGCGTGATGGGCGCCTGGTCGGGGATGTGGATGCCCACTGACGGGTCGCCTCGACGAAAACCGACGCCCCGCGACTCGACCTCGGAGTCGGAGTACCAGGGATGGGGCGAGAGTGTCCCGACGCCGAGGTTGACGTAGTGGAACTGCAGGCAGCCGACGTCGACGATTTCGCCGCGCAGCGTGAGCAGCATCCACCATCCGGCGTCGACGCCGGTCGTGGCGTGCTTGCGCCGGTGGATCCCGACGTGACGCGCCAGCCCCCCGAGGGTGGCCTCCACGACGTCCTCGGGGCAGCCCTCTAAGAGGAGGTAGCGCTCGAGTCCATCGGCCCCGAGGGCGAATAGGTAGAGGTACAGCAGGCGCCCGTGCGCGCCGGCCCCGTCCAGGTCACCCCAGATCGGCAGCGGCGCGTCGACGCTGCCGCGGTCGCGTTCGACGGTCGCCCACAGCGCCGCCAGCAGGTCCACCGAACGGTCGTCAGAACGAAAGCCGTCCCAGTGGGCGAGCGCTTCAAGAATGTCGTCCGGTTCGATCCCCAAGCGCTCCATCGATGCGCGCAGCGCCACTGCGCTGAACCCGCGGATCCGCTCCCTTATCTCGTCACTCGGCGCCGCGCAAAAGTCGCGCATCATCCAAATCGTAGCGAGAGTGTCGTCGCTCACGCGGGGTCGAGGGGACGAAAGCGCACACCCATGGCGGCGAGCCGCGAGAGATGGCCTTCCAGACGGACGCGGAACTCCTCGATGTCGGTCTGGGTCCCCCAGGCGACCTCGGCAAAGGCGGCGATCCGCGGGAAGGCCATGTAGTCGAGGTGGTCGCGCGAGGCGATGTACTCGGTCCACAGCTGGGCCTGGGCGCCGCGGATGCGGTAGTGGAACTCGGGCTCCAGGTCCGGGGGCACGACCGAGAAGCCGTAGACCTTCTCCCAGGTCGTGAAGAAGGGCGGGGGGGCAACCGCGACGGGCTCGGTGGCATCACCGCTGCTCAGCCAGTCGAAGTAGAGGAACTCCATCGGCGCCATCACGACGTCGAGGCCCCGCCGCGCGGCCCGCGACCCTTGGGAGACGTGACGCCAGGCGACGATCACGGTGCCCTCGGGGACCTGCGCGTCGAGGACCTCGTCCCAGGCGAGCACCTCGTGGCCGTCGGCGACGAGCGCCGCGGCAAGTCGCCGGGTGAAGAGACCCTGCAGCTGGCGCGCGTCGGCGAAGCGGTGCTCGAGCATGACCTCGCGGGCCGACGGACTTTGCTCCCACTCGAGCGACGGGCACTCGTCACCGCCGATGTGAACCGGGCTGCCCGGGAAGAGGCTCGCGACGTAGCGCACGACCTCCTCGGCGAAGGCGAGCGCCCGGGGCTCGACGTTCAAAACGTGCTCGGAGATCCCCCACCGCGTCCAGACCTCGAGCGGCTCGGTCCCGTTGCCCAGCTCGGGGTAGGCGGCGATGGCCGCCTGAGCGTGGCCGGGCAGATCGACCTCGGGTATGACCTGGACCATCCGGCGTGCGGCGTGGACCCGAATCGTCTCGAGGTCCTGGGCGCGGTAGTACCCGCCGTGGCTGACGTCGTCGTCGCGTCCCCGGTCCTCGTGGCCGACCGGCGACGACGAACGCCGCGAGCCGACCTCGGTGAGCCGGGGCCAACCGGGCACCTCGACGCGCCAACCCTGGTCGTCGTTCAGGTGCAGGTGGAGCCGGTTCAAGCGGTGCGCGGCGATCAGGTCGACCAGGCGACAGACCGCTCCCACGTCGAAAAAGTGCCGCGACACGTCAAGGTGGACCCCTCGCCAGGCGAACTGCGGTCCGTCGACGACGTCGACGCGGGGGATCTGCGCGGACTCGAGGACGACGGGCTCGACCGACCAGAACGCGCTCGGACCGAGCTGGCGCAGCACCGTCAAGGCGTAGGCGACGCCCGCGGCCGACGACGACTCGATGGTCGTGGTCTCTCCGATGCGCAGGCGGAAGGCCTCCTCCGCCAGGTCGTCGACCTGGCGGACTTCGATGTCGGGGTGCTCGGCGCCGACGACGACGTCCCATCCGACGGAGGATTGCAGGTCGTCGCCGAAGAGCTCGACGACGCCGCGCCATGGGGCCTCGACGCTCACCGTGAGCGGCGAGGCCCACCGGACCGTGCCACTGCGCCGCTCGAGGCGGCGCGGACGCGGGACGAGACCTGTCACGGTGCGTGTACCGCGTAGCAGGCGGTCCGGTGGGTCACGGTGACCGGGGTCATCACGGGGGTGCTGGTTCGACAGACGTCCATCGCGAGCGGGCAGCGCGGCGCGAACCGGCAACCGGGCCCGGGGTCGATGACCTTGGGCGGCTCGCCGAGGTCGTCGCCCTCGAATGCCGTCGGCGCGAGGTGCGGGTCGGGCGCCGAGGACATCAGCAGGCGGGTGTAGGGGTGCTGGGGCGAGCCGATCACCTCGTCGGTGGTGCCCTCCTCGACGATTCTCCCGGCGTAGAGCACGATCATGCGATCGGCGACGTAACGCGCGCTGGCGAGGTCGTGCGTGATGTAGAGCAGCGACACGCCCTCGTGGTCGCGCAGCTCCTTCATGACGTTGAGCAGTCCGATCCGGATCGAGACGTCGAGCATGGAGACCGGTTCGTCGGCGAGGATCAGCGACGGCCGCGAGGCGAGGGCCTGGGCAAAGCCGAGGCGCTGGCGCTGACCGCCGGAGAGCTCGTGGGGGTATCGCCGCAGCACCTCTTCCCCCGGGGTCAGGCCCACCTTTTCGACGAGCGACACCGCCTCGGCGAAGCGCTGGGCCTTGGCGACGTCGGGCCGGTGGAGCTTCAACGAGCGAAGCAGCCCGTGGCTGACGCGCAGCACCGGATTGATCGAGCTGAAGGGGTCCTGGAAGACCATCGGCATGTCGCCGCGGATCGAGCGACTCTCGCGGCGGCCGACGGCCCTACCCTCGAAGACGAAGGTACCCGAGGTCGGCGGGTAGAGGCCGGCGAGGACCCGCGCGATGGTCGACTTGCCCGAGCCGGACTCGCCCACCAGGGCCACGATCTCGCCCGGGGCGACCTCGAAGCTGACGTCGTCGATGGCGTGGAGCTGGCCGCGCGAGCGAAAGCCCCCCACCCGAAAGAGTCGAGTCAGCTCCCGGACCTGCAAGATGGCGCCGCTCACCCCTTCCTCCTCGCGACGAGATGACAGCGCACCTGGTGCGAGCCGTAGCTGACCAGTTCGGGCCGCACGCTGCGGCACTGGTCGTCGGCGAAGGCGCACCGCTCGGCGAAGAGACAGCCCGCCGGCGGGTTGACGAGCGGCGGCGGGTTGCCGGCGATGCCCGTCAGCTCGTGGCGATCGCCCAGCAGTGACGGGAAGGCCTCCATCAGGCCCTGGGAGTACGGGTGCTCGGGGTGGTCGAAGACCTCGCGGGTCGGCCCGAGCTCGACGACCTCGCCGGCGTACATCACGGCCAGGCGATCGGAGTAGTGCGAGACGACGCTCATGTCGTGGGTGACGAAGATGACCGCGAAGCCGAACTGGCGCCGCAGGGTCTCGACCTGGTGCATCAGCGAGCGCTGCGCCACGACGTCGAGGGCCGACGTCGGCTCGTCCATGATCACGAGCTTGGGCTCCAGCAGAAGGGCCATGGCGATCATGGCGCGCTGGCGCATTCCCCCCGATAGCTGGAACGGGTAGCTCTTCAAGTGGACCGCGTCGATCGCGACCATCGCGAGGACCTCCGCCGAGCGTCGCTCGATCCGGTCAGAGTCCCAGTCGGTGTGGGCCCGGCACGCGTCGGCCAGTTGGGCGCCGATGGTGAGCGTCGGGTTGAGCGCGTTCATTGCGCTCTGCATCACGACCGAGATGTCGCGCCAGCGGTGCTTGCGCAGCTCCTCGGGGGTGAGCGACGTGAAATCTACGCCGTCAAAGAGCACCGAACCGCCCGCCAGGCGGCCCGGGTAGGTGAGCAGCTGGGCAATCGCGAAGAGCAACGTCGACTTGCCACAGCCCGACTCACCGACGATGGCGAGAAACTCACCCGACGCGAGGTCGAAGGAGACGTCCTCGACGGCCCGGGCCGGTCCCGAGGGCGTGGCGTACTCGACGCGCAAATGGCGCACCTCCAGTACGGGGCCGGTCACAGTCGCGCACCCTTCAGCTTCGTCGCTCGCACCGGGCGCAGCGCCGGATTGGCAACTTCGTCGAAGGCGTAGTTGAGCAGCGCCAGGCCGCTGCCGAGCACGGCGATGGCGACGCCCGGCGCGAGGGCCCAGAGCGGTAGGCCGGTCTGGAGGGCCTCGTTGTTCTGCGCCCAGTAAAGCATCGTCCCCCAGGACTGCTCGTTGATGTTGCCCAGCCCGACGAACTGGAGACCCGACTCGGCCAGCACCGCGTAGAGGGCGGCCCCGAGGAAGTTGGCCACGATCAGCGACGTCATCGGCGGGATCAGCTCGACGAAGATGACGTACCGGCTGGACTCGCCCCGGGCTTTGGCGGCCAGCAGGTAGTCGCGGTTGCGCAGTGACAGCGCCTGGACCCGGAGCTGCCTCGCTCCGTAGGACCAGCCGGTGAAGACGAGCACGAAGACCATGAGCCAGAAGCCGGCACTCTTCACGTAGCCGACGATCACGATGATGAGTGGGAACGTCGGGATCACGAGGACCACGTCAGTCAGCAGCGAGAGCGTGTCGTCGACCCAGCCCCCGGTGTAGGCCGCCGTGATTCCGATCACCACCGACAAGACGGTGCAGAGCAGGCCGACGATGAGGGCGATCAGCACCGACTGACGGGTGCCGGCCATGAGTTGGGAGAAGACGTCCTGACCGAAGGACGTCGTGCCGAGCAGGTGGTCCCACGACACCCCGGCGCCCGGGCTGTAGATCTCGGCCGAGGGGTCGTGAGGGGTGAACCAGCTAGGAAAGGCCGTGATCACGAGCAGCGCGAACAGGATGATGGAACCGGCCATCGCCTTCTTGTCGCGGCGCAGGAACCGGAGTCCGCGCAGTAGGGTCCGACCGACCGTCTCGAGCGCCCCCATCAGTGGGTCCTCGTTCGCGGGTCGAGCAACGCCGTGGCGATGTCGGCGACGAAGATGGCGAGCAGCACGGCCATCGTGATGAGCAAGAAGAGCGCCTGCATGAGCGGGAAGTCCTCATTCTGGACGGCCTGGAGCAGGAGGAACCCGACGCCCGGGTAGTTGAAGACGTACTCCACGAGGATCGCGCCAGATATTACGAAGCCGAGCGACATCGCGAATCCGGTGAGGTTGGGCAACAGGGCGTTGCGCCCCGCGTACTGCCACAGGATGCGCCGGGGCTTCAGGCCCTTCGCGCGGGCCATCTTCACGTAGTCCTCCGCGACGACCGTGATCATGTTGTTACGCATCGTGAGGATCCACCCGCCGATCGACGTGATGAGGATCGTGAAGGCGGGCAGGACCGCATGGTCGAGGATGTCGAGTACGAACGAGAACGTCAATGTCGGCGTGACCGTCTCGGAGTAGCCCCCGAGGATGGGGAACCAGCCGAGCGTTAGTGCGAACAGCCAGATCGAGAGCAGTCCGATCCAGAAGTACGGGAAGGCCGAAACCACGATGAACACCGGCGGCAGTACTCCGTCAAGCAGGCCGCCGCGGCGCCACGCCGAAATCGCGCCGAGGGCGGTGCCGATGACGAACCCCAGGATCGTGCTGAGCCCGACGAGTCCGAGTGACCAGGGCAATGCTCGGCCAATGACCGTCGAGACCGGTAGGGGGAAATTGAGCAACGAGATCCCAAGGTTGCCGTGGACCGTGTTGTTGAGGTACTCGAAGTAGGCCGAGATGAGGCTCTGATGGGTATTGACGCCGAAGGCCACCTCTAGGGCGTGGATGGCGATGGGATTGATGTGACCCTTGAACCTCGCCATCATCGCCTCGGCAGGGTTGCCGGGCATGAGTCGGGGGATGAAGAAGTTCACCGTCAGGGCTGCCCATAGTGCGACGAGCAGGAAACCTACACGGCGAGCAAGGAACCTCATCTCCCCGACTCAGACCGGCAATTTATTACTTGAGTGGCTTCAGGTGCAGTACCACGACCCCCCAGTCGGGCACGTTGTACATCGCCGGCTGCGCGTAGGGGTTGGACGGAGTCGGAAATCCGGAGTACTCCTTGGAATTGAACTGGAACCAGTCGACCAGCTCGAGGACCGGGATTACCGGCAACTGCTTGACCATGATCATCTGGAGCTGATTCAGGATCGAGTGCTGCAGGGCCGAGCTCGTCGTCGCGCCGTACTGGCTGAGCAGTTTGTCGGCGGCCGGGCTGTTGAAGCGCTCCCAGTTCGACGACGCGGGCTTGCCGATCGCGGCCGAGTTCTTCGAGTACATCCACTGGCGCATCTCGTAGAACGGCGCCGGTCCGCCCGTCTCGTTGTCGTAGGCGAGCTGGAATTGGCCGTTCAGGACGGCGGTGGTGAAGTTGCTGCTGGCAACCGGGTTGACCTTCGCCTTGATGCCGACCTTCGCCAGCTGCTGGGCAATCACCTGCACGGAGGCGACCCAGTCGGAGTAGCCGCCATTGGTGATGATCGACAGCGACAGCTCTTTGCCATTCTTCGCGAAGACACCGCTGGAGTCCAACTTGTAACCGTCGGCCTTCAGGATCGACTTGGCTTTCGCGGGGTCGTATCCGTTGCCGAAGGCGCTGGACGCGGCGTTGCTCAGCCATGACTTGTAGGTCGGCGCGACGATGCCGGTCTGGCTGGCCGGCGGCTCGTAGCCGTACTCACCGATCTTGGAGACCGTGGCCCGGTCGATGCCGTAGCTGATGGCCTGGCGCACTGCGACGTCGGTCGTGGGACCGGACTTCAGGTTCGGGAAGAGCACGACGTTGCCAACGGGCGGGAACCAGTAGCCGTTGCCGGCCTTCTTGGCGACGAAGTAGCTCTTGATGTTGGGGATGAACTGCGCCCCGTACGCCGACTGACCGGTCGCGAGGTACTCGTTCGCGGTGTTGTTCGACAAGAAGGCGGGCATGTTGAGCGTCTTGACCGCCGGCATCCCCAACTGCCAGTAGTGGGGGTTCGCCGTCCACTGGATGTTCTGGCCCGTGCACTTGGACATGACGTAGCCTCCCGTGCCGATCGGGTGCGAGATGGCGTCGGTCACCGGGTTGGCGATCTTGCTCCAGATGTGCTTGGGAACCATCGGCACCTGGCCCGCGACGTAGAAGAAGTACGGCACCGCCGCGGTCGAGAAGTTCAGCACGACCTTGTTGGAGCCCGACTGGGTGACGCTGGAGAGAACGGACCAGATCGCGTTGAGGTCGAGCGCCGGGTACTTCTTCAGCAGGTTGAACGAGTAGGCGACGTCGGCGGCCGAGAACGGCGTGCCGTCGCTGAACTTCACGCCCGAACGGATCGTGAACGTGAGCGTCTTATTACTGTTGCTCCAGGCGTAAGCCGTCGCCAGCCACGGCGTCACCTGCTGATTGTTGAGCGCGTCGATGAAGTCGAGTGTCTCGTAGGTGACGCCAATCGAGAACTGCTGGTCGAATCCGTTGAACGGCGTGAACGCGCAGGGCCACAACAGGCCCTGCTCGTTGTCCAGGTTCAGCGGCACCTGGGGCGCCGCGCCCGCGAGTGATGGCACCACCACGCCAGTACTGGCGATCAGGACGAGGGACGAAGCGAAGAGACCCGCTTTGAACTTTCCTCTCATATTGCAACTCCTCCACTTAAGAACCCGCGGGTTCACCCGTTCATTGTGCTACCGACCAATGAATATGCACCGGTCCATTCGAGGGAGGTCGCTCGAGGTCCCCACCGAGCACGCACGACGATGACAGAACCTGTTCGACAGTTCTGCCACTGGCATCATGTGCTTCGCCTCCCCTGGGAATGCACCTGCCAGTGAACCTAGTACAACGCGCCGCGTCGAATCACGCGTCAGCTAGGCCGTGAGCGTCACTTTGCTCAATCCCGGTGAGGTGTCGATCGGCCGATGACGGAGCTCGCCGATGCGCAGCGCCAGGACCTGTCCCACGATCACCTGAGCCAGCCCGAGCGACCAATTCGGAGTCACTTCTTCCATGAGAATTTCGTTGTCGCAGTCACACGATTCACGTGACGAAGTGCGCAGCACCACGGTCGCCATCCCCATCGCGCGACCCGATTCAAGCACGCTCGATGCAATCTCGTCTGTTAACTCCTCGGTCAGAACTAACAAGAGAGTGCTCCCGGCGCCGTCGGCGCCACTCGGACCGTGCAGGAAGTCGGCGGCGGCGAAGGCCTCGGCTCGGAGCCCCGTGACCTCGCGGACCTTAAGCGCAATCTCAGAAGCGACGGCGAAGCCGATTCCCCGTCCGACGACCGTCAGACCCCCGGGAGCGTTAAGGGTCGACGTCGGCATCGCCGCGCTGAGAGCCCAGGTCGATACCCGTTCGACTTCGTCGGCCAGCTCGCCGAGTCCCTCGAGCGGTTCGCCCTTCAGCACCTCCACCAACTGGGCCAGCGCGTGCCACGTCGTCGAGAAGGTCTTGCTCGACGCGATCGCGAGCTCCGGACCGGCGGCCAGGTCGATGACCGCGTCACCGGCGTTCGCCACCGGCGATCCGACGTCGTTGGTGACGACGATGGTCGGTCGGCCTTGCGCGCGCGCCTGTTCGAGGACCTCCGTCATACCGGGCGTCCGGCCCGACTGGGAGATGATCAGCACGCCCGCGCCACCCAGGCCGATCGACCTCTCGCTCTCGTAGAGCGACGTGGCGGCGAGCGCCACGAGCAGTCCGAGCTCTCGGCCCGCGAGGTACTGAAAGAAAATGGCCGCGTTGTCCGACGAGCCGCGCGCGGCGACCACCGCGTGAGTGACCCCGGTCCACGTGGCCGCCGCCGACTGCGCCTGCGACAGGCCCGAGGTGGTCCGAGCACGCAAGATGGCGGCCTGAGACACGATCTCTTGTTCGAAGATGGTAGTCATTCGTCTCCGCTCCCGACGGGCTCGTACGGCGTCCGAGCGCGACATCGCTTCCCACTCACAGTAGCGGCGTCGAGTCCTGTCGCTCAATGGTTACGGGTCATCGACTCGGTCGAATCGAACTGTGTGTGCAACAACGACTCTCTCATGGTACGAACAACTTGGCGGCACCGCGCAGCGTCGCCTCGTTGTCACTGAGGTCGACTCGCAGTCCGAGATCGTCGAAGATACCGGCGCGCACTCGACGGCCGTTGCCCCCTCCGACGTGGATGATGTCCGGCGTGAACTCCGCCGAGAAGGCACCCACGGCGCGCTGGAGCAACTCGTGCCAGCGTTCCGAGTCGCTTCGTCGCGACAGTTCGCCGAGCAGCTCGTCGTAGGTACCGGCGCCCTCGAAGGTCAGTCCTCCGACGTCGCGGATCCCCTGATTTACGCCGTCCACGAGGAAGGCGATACCGAATCCCGTACCCAGGGTGACGACGAGTTCGCGTCCCACCCCCTGACAGCAGCCGAGCGCCGCCAGGGTCGCGTCATTGACGACCCGGACATGGCGCCGCGTGGCGAGTCGCAACTCACCCTCCAGGTCGAAGCCCACCCACTGGTCGTGGATCGACCGGTCGACGCCCGTCGTGATGCCGCCGGCCCGCGATAGGTTGCCGGGCTCGATCACGACGCCGTTGCGAAAATCGCCGGGGAATCCAACGCCCACGTGCTCGCAGCCACTCGCCTCGATCTCTCGGGCAAGAATTTCGATCAACCGCGCGGGTGTGCAGGGGTACGGGGTATCGAAGCGATGCAGGCCCTCGAGTCCCCCATTGTGGGGTGACACCAGTCCGAATTTCATATAGGTTGCGCCGACGTCAATCGCGAGAATCCGCTCGATCGTCGCGTTGCCGGCGTTCATCATGGGTGCATCGTAGTGAAGCCGATGGCGCCGTCGGCAGCGTTACTCCGTCGCGATCGCGTCGAGGACGTTCAGCCGGGCCGCGCGTCGCGCCGGCCACGTAGCCGCCCCGAGTCCGAGCAGCGCAGCGAGGACGAGGAAGAAGGCCAGACTCGAGAAGGGGATGACGAGGTCGACTAGTCCTTGCTGGCGAAGCGACTCGGTGAGGGCCACGCCAAGACCGGTTCCCACGACGATTCCGAGCAACGCTCCGAAGACCGACAGGATCACCGCCTCGGCGCGGATCATCGAGCGGATCTGGCGGCGTCGCATGCCGACTGCGCGCAGCAGGCCAATCTCGTGGGTCCGCTCGAACACCGAGAGCATCAGCGTGTTCACGATCCCGATCAACGCAATGAAGACGGCCAGCGTCAGAAGCGCGTAGACGAGGCCGAGCAGCTGGTTGACCTGGGCCTGCTGGGCCCTCACGAACTCGGCGCGAGTCTTGACCGAGAGGTTCGGGTAGAACTGGAGGGCAGACTTGAGCGCGGCCGTCGTCAACGCCGTTGCGCCCGAGGATGTCTTGACCAGCACGGCCACGGGGATCGTATTGGCGGCGAAGTGGCCGTGGAAGTATGCGGTGCCGGTCACGTAGCTGCCGAGGAGCGAGTTGGGCTTGTAGATCGCGCCGATCCTCATCGTGGTCGCGCCAGTCTGGGCGAACGTAACGTGCACGAGGGAGCCGATTTTGAGGTGATCGCTGTTGGCTCGCGAGGTGTCGACGAGCAGCTCGCCCCGGGCGAGCGCCGACGCCCCGTCACCCTGGCTCATCTGCAGCGACACCGTCGAGGTGAGGTCCGAGGGGGCGATGGCGGTGAGCGACGAGATTGACCGGCCGATCTGGAACGGTCCGCTGAAGACCTGGGAGACGTTCGTCACGCCGGGCACCACCGCGACCGCGGAACTGGCCCCCACGCTGAACCCGGTGGGCGGTCCATTGGTCGACGCGCTCGCGACGATGTAGTCGGCCGTGATCGCGTCGAGGACGCTGCTCGTCGCCGACTTCGAGAGTGAGGCACCGAACACCGCGAAGGTTGAGACGAGGGCGAGGCCCACCATCAGCGCTGCGGCAGTCTGGGCCGTCCGGCGCGGGCTGCGCATCGAGTTCTCCCGACCGAGTCGGCCCGAGATGCCGAGTAGCCGAGCGAGGGGTCGACCCAACACCGACGACACGGGACGGGCGATCACCGACGACAGCACACCGACCGAGATGAAGATGGCGACGGCGCCGACCCCGACCAGTTGAATCTTGGGCAACGTCAATCCGGTCAGGAGGACCGCCACCCCGAGCAGGCCGAGGACGGCCGCGAGGGAGGCGCGTCGCGCGGACGAGCTGGACTGGCTCGACTGGTAGCCGGCGATCGCCGCGATCGGGGGAATCCTCACGGCCCGCCGGGCCGGGCTGATCGCCGAGACGACGGTAACGCCGACGCCGACGACGAGCGCAGCGACGGCCGTACGCGTCTGGAAGACCAGCGAACCGGACGGCAGGGTGATGCCGAAGGCCCGCAACAACCGCTCGAGGCCCATCGCGGTCAGGACCCCCAGGCCCAGTCCCACCAGTGAGGCGAAGAGGCCGACGAGGAACGCCTCGAGCAGGACCGAGCGGAACAACTGGCGACGACTGGCGCCGACGATCCGCAGCAGAGCCAACTCCCTCGTACGCTGACCGACGATGATCGAGAAGGTGTTGAAGATCGTGAAGCCGCCGACGAACAAGGCGATGAAGGCGAAGATCAACAGCGCCGTCGAAAAGAACGAGAGCGCCTGATTGATCGAACTCGTGGCTTCGTTGGCGACCGTCTGACCGGTCACGACCTCGACGCCACTCGGTAGCACCTGGGCGATGGCCCGTTGAACGGCTGGCATGTTCGCTCCCGGGGTGGCGATGATGTCGATGGTGTCAAAGAGGCCCACTTCGCCGAAGAGCTTTTGGGCCGTCGGCAGGTTGAAGGCGGCGATGGTCGCACCGGCGAGATTGTCGGCCGAGCCGAAGCGCACAATCCCCGAGATCGTGAATCTCCCGGGCGAAGCAGGAAGGAGGATGTTGACGTGGTCGCCGACCGCAAAGTGGTACTTGCGCGCGGTCCCCCCATCCATCACGACCTGGCCGGGTGAGGTCGGTGGTCGGCCGCTCACGAGGTGCAGCGACGAGAGCTGCTGATCGGCGAGGTAGGACAGTCCGATCGTGGGGGCCCCACCGGTCGTGATCGCTTGGCCGTTCTTCGCGACGAACTGCGCGTAGCCGGCAACTCCGCCGTCAGCGATCTTCACTCCCGGCACGCCCTTCACGGCCGTGAGGACGGTGTCGGTGAAGGGCCGGCGCACGGCGACCGCGGTGCGCAGGGTCACGAACGCCGCGTGGCCGCGTACCTCGAAGTCGACGTGCTGGTACACCTGGTTGAACAGGCTGGTGAAGGTGTTGTGCAGGGTGTCGGTGAGCACCAGGGTTCCCGAGGTGAAGGTCACCCCCAGCACAATGGCGAGCGCCGTGAGGGCGAGGCGCATCTTGTGCTCGAGGATTCCCTTAATGGTGACGCGCCACATTTCAGCTGCCTAGTCTCTTCATCTGCTCGAGCACCGAATCGGCCGTGGGCTCCATGATTTCGCCCACGACCGCCCCGTCAGCGAGGAAGACGACCCGGTCGGCGTACGCGGCGCCTCGAGCGTCGTGGGTCACCATCACGATCGACTGCTTGAACTCGTTAACCGAATGGCGCAGGAAGGCCAGCAACTCACCCGAGGAGTTCGAGTCGAGGTTGCCCGTGGGCTCGTCGGCAAAAATCATCTCGGGACGGCCGATGAGCGCCCGGGCGCAGGCGACTCGCTGCTGCTGGCCCCCGGAGAGCTCCGAGGGGCGGTGCGAGAGACGATCCCTGATGCCCAACTGGTCGACGAGATGGTCGAACCAGACCCGGTCGAGCTTCTTGCCGGCGAGATCGATGGGCAGCGTGATGTTCTCCGCCGTGGAGAGTGTCGGCACGAGGTTGAATGACTGGAAGATGAATCCGACCCGGTCGCGGCGCATCTGTGTTAAGCCCGCGTCGTTCATCGTGCCGATCTCCTGGTCGCCAATGAAGGTCTTGCCCGACGTGGGAACGTCGAGTCCCGCCATGCAGTGCATGAGCGTGGACTTGCCCGAGCCTGACGGACCCATGACCGCGGTGAACTGCCCCCGGTCGAACTCGATGTCGATCCCGATCAGCGCGCGAACTTCGGCATCCCCGCTGCCGTAGGTCTTCACCAGGTCTACGGCCCGTGCGGCAGGCGTCGTCAAGCTAGCCGTCCCAATCGTGCTGTCAGTACCTACGGTCATCGCGTCCTCCATGTTGTTGCTCGCCCCCACCTAGGTAACTCCACATTTCGCCGCCCACCGGGGGGACCTTCTGCCCGAACCAGTGGGGATTATAGATAGTAGTGCTATTCACTACTCATATAAAGTACGCTGGTCGCATGCGAATGGCAGAACTCTGCTCGACCTCCGGTGTCGCCCCGGCGACCATCAAGTGGTACCTGCGGATCGGTCTGCTACCCAAGGGAACCAGTACGTCGCGCAACCAGGCCGACTACGGCCCGGCCCATGTCCGACGACTCCGACTGGTGCGAGCGCTACTCGAGGTCGGAGGCTTCTCGATCGCCCAGGCCCAGTCGGTGCTCGCCTCCCTCGACGATCCGACAGTGCCGATCGAAGCGGTCGTCAAGTCGGTCCACGGGGCCCTTGCGAGATCCGTCTCCCATCCCATCGATCCTGCGATGCTCGAGTACGTCGATCACTACCTCGCCCACCGAGAGTGGACGGTGGACCGAGACTCGCCGGCCCGTGATGACCTGGCCGCCGCCCTCTCCGCGATGAACGAGATATTCCCAATCAGTCCGGTCGCCACGTACTCAGAGTCCGTCGAGCACGAGATCTTCGACGCCTTGGACCACTACGCCGGTCCCATCGAAACGTGGGCCTACGAGGAGATCGCGTCGCTCACGTCCGACGACTCGGGCCGGATGGTCGACGGTCCCGGCACCCCAGCGACCGAGAGAGACCGTGACGAACTTATCGCGAACATCGTTCTCGGCACCGTGTTGATGGAGCGCAGCATCGGCGCGCTGCGCCGCCTCGCGCAGGAGCATTTCTTCATGGCAGCTTCGTCGCGCTAATCCGACATGGCCCCGCGGTCCGGGCCGCCCCGCTGAGAGGCCGTAATAGATTGTGGCCACTGAGAGGAGCGTCATGCCCTTTGACCTGTCAAAGCTGTTGGACGAGCGTCATGGAGAGAACTTCGAGCTCCACGAGCGCTACCTCAACCCCAAGCTCACGAAGGTCGTCACCACGCTGGGCTTTGACCGCTACTACGAGCGCGGCGAGGGCTGCTACCTCTACGACGACCAGGGCATGCGCTACCTGGACCTGCTGAGCGGCTTCGGGGTCTTCGCCCTGGGACGGAACCACCCGGTCGTCAAGGAGGCGCTGCGCCAGGCCCTCGACGCCGACCTGCCCAACATGGTTCAAATGGACTGCGCTCTGCTGCCCGGACTGCTCGCCGAGCAGCTGGTCACCCGCAGTCCCCCGCAGATCGAACGGGTCTTCTTCTGCAACTCCGGCGCCGAGGCCGTCGAGACGGCGGTCAAGTTTGCCCGGTCCAGCACCAAACGCCACCGCATCCTCTACCAGGCTCACGCCTACCACGGACTGACGATGGGGGCCCTGGCCCTCAACGGCTCGCCCGAGTTCCGCCGCGGCTTTGGTCCCTTGATGCCCGACACGACCGAGATCCCCTTCGGCGACCTCGAGACGTTGACGAAGGAACTGCGTCGCGGTGACGTGGCGGCCTTCATCGTCGAGCCCATCCAGGGCAAGGGTGTCTTCGAGCTGGACTCGGAGCGGTGGCGCGCACTCGAGTCAGCGGTGCACAAGGCCGGCGCGTTACTCATCTGCGACGAGGTCCAGACCGGCCTCGGACGGACGGGCAGTTTCTTTGCCTTCGAGCACTACGGCCTCTCCCCCGACATCATCACCGTCTCCAAGGCCCTGTCGGGCGGTTACGTGCCGGTCGGCGCGATGCTCTCGAGCGACAAGGTCTTTCGAAGTGTGTACTCCTCGATGGATCGGGCGATGGTCCACTCGACGACCTTCAAGGGCAATCAACTGGCGATGGTCGCGGGCCTGGCGACACTGTCGGTGTTCGACGATGAGGGGACCGTCGAGCACGCCAACGCAATGGGAGACGTCTGGCGGGCCAAGCTCGAGGAGTTGGCCTGCCGCCACGAGTTCCT
>JAYVZV010000029.1:0-6487 GCA_043782995.1 Acidimicrobiales bacterium
CTCGCGACATCGACCCTCGGAACGGAACGATCTAAAAGGGGAAATCATGGCATCGGAAACCAAAGTGGGCGCACCCAGTCGGCGGTACTTCACGCAAACCCAACTCGACGAGATGTGTCGCAACGGCGTCGAATTGGTCCAAGAAGCAATCGATCAGGGCGATCCCGAACACGCCCGGGACGTGGTGCTCCGGGTGCAGTCGGCACGAAATGCACTCGCCGACCTCTTTCCGAATTGGAGCGCGGCCACGTTGTCGTACGTGCGCGAAACCCACGGTGAGGACGCCATGGCCCGCGCCATGAACGCGGATCGTTGGCTGGCGATCGGTCTGTCGGCACCGCTGACCCTGGAAGAGGTGCGCCTCGCCGAGGAGATCTTCGCCAGCGCCGATGTCCCCGCGGATCACGTCGCGATGCTGGTTCGCAACGACCAACGGGCCGACGCGAAGCGCTACTGGGACACCGTCGAGGCGGCGACGTCGAAATTGCACGACTACCGGATCGACTGGGCGGCCGAGATCCTCTCGCACGTCTATCGCGAGTACGGGGCAACGGGAGTCGAGGCGGCGCTGGCGCACGCTGCCGCACAACCCTGGTGGGCCGACCGGATGCCGGGCGACCTCGCGAAGGACCCCGCCACCCGTATCACGGAGTGGTCGTTCTTTCTGGGCGTGGGCAACTTCGGGACCGTCTCGGTGGCCGAGGAGGACGACTGCTTCATCATCCATCATCAGGTCTGCGGCAGTTGTGGCAAACAGGAACTCCGCGGACGTCACGAAGCACCCTGGTCGATGGCCCGGGTCGAGGAACCTATCGCCACGCTGAACTTTGGTATCGCTGGTTATACCGTCTACCGGGCGCACCTGGCGGCGTGGCACTACGTGATGCCGACCAGTAAAGGGTTCGCCCCGTGGCCGGCCATTGACTGTTCCGGGGTGCCGGGGCGGTGCTGGTTCACCATCTACAAGGATCCGGCAGCGACGCCCGAGCGGTACTTCGAAAAGATCGGTCTCAAAAAACATGAAGTAATGAAAGGAATTTGAAATGAAAGTCAGTCAATTGCATGAATTCGGGGCTCCCGACGTTTTGAAGTACGAGGACGCGCCCACGCCATCACCGCGTCCGGGTGAGGCGCTCGTGCGGATCTCGGCGTGCGGCGTCAACCGCATGGACGTCGAGTTGCGCGCCGGCGTCTACGGCGGCGAATCATTGCTCGACTTCTACTTCGGTCAGATGATCGAGTTCCCGCACATCCCGGGCATCGAGCCAGCGGGCACCGTCGAGGCGGTCGGCGAGGGCGTCACGTCAGTGGCCGTCGGCGACCGTGTCGTACCACATTCGCACCTTTCGTGCGGTCACTGCATCCACTGCCTGACCGGCAACGACAACTCGTGCCCCCAAATACAGGTACTGGGCGTTCAGACTCCGGGTACCGGCGGCTACGCCCAGTATTTCTGTTGGCCCGCCGAACTCCTGATTCCGCTCGCGGACTCGGTCGGCTTTGTCGAAGCCGCAGGTCTGCTCGTGAACTACGGGCCGGTCTGGACGGGTGTGGTCGAGCGCGCGAACCTGAAGCCGGGTGAGACCCTGCTCGTGACGGGCGCCTCCGGTGGAGCCGGTCACGGCGCAATCGAGATCGGCAATCTGGTCGGCGCGCGCGTCTTGGCTCTCGCCGGTTCGGACGAGAAGATCCGCGAAGTGAATTCCCTCGGAGCCGAGGCGATCGATTACCGCGACGGATTCCTTGACGCCGTGATGGCCGCGACCGATGGAAAGGGCGCCGACGTGGTCTGCGAACTCGTCGGTGCGACGACGTTCGCCGAGAGCGTCTCGGCGGCGGGTCTGCGCGGTCGAATGGTCGTCATTGGTTCGCACGGCGGCATTCGCGGTTCGCTCAACCTGGGTGAGCTGTTCGCCAAGAATCTGACGATTCACGGCGTCACGCGCGTCAGTCACGCGTCGGCGCAGAAGTTGGTGGCCCTCCAGGGTAGCGGTAAGTTGCGGCCGAAGATCTGGAAGACCCTGCCGATTGAGGAGGCGCCCGAGGCCCATCGACTGATGGAGCAGCGTGAGCACAGTGGCAAGATCGTCTTGACGATCGACTGAGACGGTAGAGCCAGGGGATGGACTTCTCCTATCCGCTTCTCACCTCCTGCGAGCGAAATCGCGATCGAACGGCCATCCTCTCGGGTGAGCAGAGGATCAGTTATCGCCAGTTGGAACGAGACGTCGCGGGATTGACAACGGGGCTACGCGCCTTGACCTTCGCTGGTCAGCGCGTGGCCTCGTTCCTGCTCAGCGAGCCCGAGACGATCGAGTTCTACATGGCCCTCGCGCGACTCGGTGCGGTCAGCGTGCCGATCAACACTCGACTGACCGTCGACGAGAAGCGCTACATCCTCGAGGACGCGCGATGCACGGTCTTGGTGGTCGACAATGAATTCCTCGACGAGGCCGAGCAGCTCCTCGCGTCGGTTGCCTCGATCACGCGCGTCGTGAGTGCTCGTCCCTCCGCGTACGAGGACCTCGTCGCTCTGCGCTCGTCGGTGCCCGAGGAGGCTCCCACCGCTTCGTCGGGCGACGAGAATGAGCCCTGCACCATCATGTACACGTCGGGCACCACCGGCTTTCCCAAGGGCGTGGTGCGAAGTCACCGGGCCAACATCTGGAACGCCGTCAATTCGGCGCTGGGTTCGCCGTCGACGGTCGAGGACGTCGTCCTCTTCAATCTGCCGATCTTCGGCATTGGTTTCCTCCATTTCGCACTGCCGGCACTGTTGAACGGATCGACGCTCGTCCTTGATCGTGCGTTTCATCCGGAGCGGGTGTGGGTGATGCTCGAGGGCCATCGGGTCACGCTCACCTTTCTCGCGCCGACGATGCTCGCCGCGATGTTGGAGGTGGAGGATCAGTCACGCCGCGACGTTTCGTCACTCACCGCGATCCGTACGGCGTACGCGTTCCCAGAGCGCCTTCGCCTGCGGGCGATGGACCGTTTCGGGGATCTGTTCATCCACATGTACGGACTCACCGAGGCGCAACTCACGTCCGCGCTTGGCGGCGAGTTCGCGCGTAAGCCGGCGAGCGTCGGACGGACTATGGGCGTGATGCGTCTGCGCGTGGCCGACGAGAACGGCGCGGCAGTGAAGGACGGTGTCGCCGGAGAGATTCTCTTCGAGGGCCCCTCGACAATGTCCGAGTACCTGAACCTGCCCGAGCAGACGAACGCGACGGTGGTGGACGGTTGGGTCCACACGGGCGACATCGGCCTGATCGACGAGGAAGGTGACCTCGTGTACGTCGGCCGGTCCAAGGAGATGGTCAAGACCGGTGGATTCAGTGTCGACCCCGTCGAGGTGGAGAACGCAATCATGCGGCTCGATACGGTGGCCGAAGCCTCGGCGTTAGGTGTGCCCGACGAGCAGTGGGGCGAGATGGTAGTGGCCTTCGTCGCCCCCGTCGCGAACGAGACAGTGACGAGTGAGGACGTCGTCGAGGTCTGTCGTCGAACGATCGCTGGCTACAAAGTGCCCAAGAAGGTTTTTGTGGTCGACGAACTACCCAAGAACGCGACGGGCAAGGTGGAGCGAGGGGTGCTGCGACGCTGGTACAGCGAACAGACCTCGTAACAATCTGGATCGACAGAAGATTAGAGGAGAACGATGACGGACTATGACTTCGAGCAGGGTCGCGTGGCCATGGTCAGTGGTGCGGGCAGTGGCATCGGACGGGCCAGCGCGCTGAAGCTGTCCCGCGGCGGCCTGAAGGTAGCGGTCGGTGACATTGACGTGGCCGGCGGTGAAGCGACGGTGGCGCAGATCATCGCCAGCGGGGGCGACGCGATATTTCAGCGTGTTGACGTCGTGAAGGAAGCGGACGTGACCGACTGGGTCGAGGGAACGGTCGCACGCTGGGGCCGACTGGACTACCAGTTCAATAATGCGGGTATTAACGGGCCAACCGAGAAGCTCGAGACCTACAGCGCTCTCGACTTCGAGAGGGTCATCATGACGAACCTCGTTTCGGTGTCACTCTGCATGCGAGCGGCGATTAAGCACATGAAGCAGCGCGGTGGTGCCATCGTCAACACGGGCTCGACCGCGAGTCTCACCGGCTACGCGACGTTGAGCGCGTACGCGGCGGCCAAGCACGGCGTGCTGGGGTTGACGCGAAGCGTGGCGCGAGAGTACGCGGAGATTCCCATCCGCGTCAACTGCATCTGTCCCGGGCCCACCTCGACGCCGCTGATGCAGGGGATTGAGGAAAGCCTGAATCCCGACGACCCCGCGTCCGTTCGCGCTGCTTTCGCCCAGACAACGGCGCTCAAGCGCTACGCGAGTCCCGACGAGATCGCGGACGTGGTCGCCTTCTTGTTGAGTGACTCGGCGGGCTACATCACCGGCGCCGCGATCGCGGCCGACGCGGGCGTGACCGCCGGGATCGGCTAATTTCTCCAGCCAAGCGAACCGGAACCACGCCCTCGCGCGGCGAGTGCAGTGCCCGGGTGTCGCCCCGGCGTTCGAGGACCCGATCGGCTCGCGGACTCGGACGGGTCCGATGATGAACGCGCGATGCCACTAGGGCTTGGCGAGCAGTCCTCCGTCGATCAGGTACGGAGACCCGGTGATGTAGCCGGCCTCGTCGCTGAGCAGGAACGCCGCGAGGGCGGCGACCTCTTCGGGCGTGCCGTAGCGATTGAGTGGCTGCATCGCGGCGAAGAGTCGGTGAGCGGCCTCGGGGTCATCCGGGTTGACTCGAAGCTCGGTATCGCGCATCATGGGCGTCGCAATGGGCGCGGGGCAAATGCAGTTGACCCGAATCGGCACGTGCGCGTATTCCAGCGCGGCGCATTTGGTCAGGCCAATGACCGCGTGCTTGGACGCGGTGTAAGCCGACATGCCCGCGTACGCAATGAAGCCGGCGGTCGAGGCCGTGTTGAGAATAGAGCCACCTCGTTCAAGAAGGTGGGGGATTGCGGCGCGCATCCCCAGCCACACCGCCTTCATGTTGACCGCGATGACCCAATCGAATTCGCCCTCGGGGTACTCGTGCGTGTCGGCCTGCGGGCCGTTGATTCCCGCGTTATTGAAGACGTGGTCTACACGCCCGCCAAGGCGGGCAACTTCGTCAATAGCTAAGGTAAGTTCCTTCGACTTGGTGACGTCGGCGGGTATGAACCAACCGGTCCCGCCAAGCGCTTCGATCTCAGCGATGACGGAGGCTCCGTCGGCGTCAGGCAGGTCTATGACCCCGACGGCCGCACCCTCTGTCGCGAGGCGTACCGCCGTCGCCCTTCCGATTCCGCCGGCACCGCCGGTGATGACTGCCACGTGATCGGTGAATCTGGACATTAATATCTCCTTCTGGTCGAACTCGCTCCGGGCTTTCGGGACCTTTTAGCCGCCAAATGATCGGCACCCGTCATGCGAACGTATCACCGTCGGGGCGTGCCTACTGGAGCTGATCCTCGCCCCCTACCACTGGTCAATTGGTCCCCGGGTCGGCGGATTCGCCGGACACTATTCCCTCATCTGGCGCGCGGCGTCGAAGAGCGTGACGTACATTCATGTTTCCTGAGCCTGCAGTACGACAAACTGCGGAATGCGTACTGTCGAGCAGTCGAAAGCGTGGCACGTACCGTATAGCTCGAGAGTGCGCAATTAGCGCCGGCGAAGGCCTCGCGGGTCTTGGTCGTCAACGACTCCGGTGAAGGTACCGCCAGTGGCATCCCCAACTATCGCTGATCAAGCGGCACGTGGACGCTCGATCTGGTGCCGAAAAAATGGAAGGGAATAGAACGCACGACGAGTTTCGATCCACATCCTCAACTTGGATTCAACTCACCAGAGTCGATCTGCGGCGGTGCCGTTGCGGGAGTTAGGACTCGACCAGCTTCACTCCACAAACTTGGCCAGCTAAGCGCCTAAACCGAGGTGTGCCGAAGGGGGGCGACAGAGGTGTGCAGGGAATCCGACCAGGGAAGTTAAGAGATACCTCATCGTACGTTGGCCCTTCGCCACAGTTCCCCCGCCACGGAGATCGAGGGCCTCGGCTAAGCCTGGCCAACGTACTGTCTGGGACAGTGTCTGCCGCGCAATCAACCGACCAAGGGTCCAGACATCCGCACCGTTACTGTGCGACATCGGTCACGAGCTTGATCAAGGTGTAATCAACGGGCGTTGGGGTCCACGTCGGTACGCCGACACGATCTGACGTAGCAGAATTTCTGGGAGAAACGAACCCTCGGTCACCAAGATATGTACGCGCGAGGTCGAAATTCGCCAATTTCGGTGGCGCCTCGCCGTGCTTTCTTGTGGCGCTGCGACCGTGGGTCACGGCAACGTTCGACGTGAAGAAATGGCCTCGACTCGGTCTGCGCGGAGGGCCCGTCTTCTAGCCGTCGACACCGAGCGAGCGGTCGCCAGCGCGGTGTCGCCGAAGCCGATTGACATCCTGGAGTGGATCTCGATGTACGAGCGCACCGGGTC
>JAYVZV010000030.1:0-19229 GCA_043782995.1 Acidimicrobiales bacterium
CTTCGCTCGGGGGCAAGGACTCGAACCCTGAATAACTGGACCAGAACCAGTTGTGTTGCCAATTACACCACCCCCGAAGGGCTTGGAAAGCCTACCCGACATTGGGAACGGGCTGCCAGCGGACTACCGGCCTAGGGGACGTGCGGCGCGGAGGTAGTCCACGAACTCAGTCGTCCGTAGCCGATGATTCGACCGACCCCGACCTCGAGGGTCTCCTTCGCGTAGTACTTCCACAACGAGTGCTTCACGGTCGGCGAGTTCCCCACGGGCGACGGATAGGTCGTGAGGCCCTGCGAGGATGCGATCGCCATCGCGCGATCCTCGTGGAAGGGGTCGGTCACCGTCAGCACGCTCACGAGGTGGAGTTTCCTCATCTGGCCCCGCACCGTCGACACGTTCTGCCACGTGTCGTGGCCCGAGCCCAGCAGGATCTTGGCCATGGGCACGCCGTGGTGCGCGAGGTACGTGGCCGACACCTCGGCCTCCGTGAAGACGTCGCCCTTCAACTTGCCTCCGGTGACGACCACGTACATCGCGCGGTGCGTGTTCCAGAGCGTGAGCGCGTGGTCGAGTCGGGCCTTCAACTCGGGCGACGGCCGGCCGTTGTCCTCGGTGGTGCCAAAGACGAGGATCGCCTGGGCGTCCTTGGAGGAGTGGTCGTGACCGGTCATCCAGATTTGGGCGAAGGTGACTGCGAAGTAGATAACAACGACGCTGAAGAGCAGCGACGCAATTCGCAGCACCAGCTTGAGCGGTCCGAAGATCACGTGTCGACGCGGGCCAGGGCGACGCGGAGTCGCGCCAGGGTCGTCTCGCGTCCCAGCAGCACCAGCGACTCGAATAGTGGAGGTCCGACCGACCGACCGGTGACGGCACAGCGGATCGGGGCCTGGCTCTTGCGCAGCGCCAGACCGAGCGCCTCGCCGAGGGCCCGCGTTTCGTCGTGCAGTGATTCGGCGCTCCACTCGACGGATCCGAACCGCGAGATTGCGCGGCGCAGCAGGTCCTGGCCCACGGGGTCAAATCTGATGGTCTGGTCGAACGACGAGTCGTCGAAGGGGACGTCGTCGAGGAAGAAGAAGTCCACCATCGAGGTGACCTCGCCAAGAGTCGCGACACGCTCTTGGACCAAGGGCGCCACCCGTTCGAAGAGCGCGTCGCTGAACTGCTCCTTCGTCCAGGGGACGTCGCGGTCGGTCGGACGCCACGGCGTCGACCACGGTCGGACCCAGGGTGCCGCCTCAGCCACGAACTCTTCGGGGGGGAGAGCGCGAATGTACTCACCGTTCATGTGGGTCAGCTTCTTCACGTCGAAATAGGCCGGTGAGTGCGACACGTCCTCCAGGCGGAACTGCTCGACGAGCGTGGAGCGCGTCACGATCTCCTCGTCTCCGCGCGGGCTCCACCCCAACAGCGCCAGGTAGTTGACGAATGCGTTGGGCAGGTAGCCCTGGTCGCGGTAGGACTCGACCGCCACGGGGTCCTTGCGCTTGGAGAGCTTCTTGCGTTGCTCGTTCACCAGCATCGGCAAGTGCGCGTACTGCGGGTGGGGCACCGCTGCCGCCTCGTCGCATCGGTTGAGCGCCTCCCACATCATCACCTGCTTGGGGGTCGTGGGCAGGAGGTCCTCGCCGCGCACGACGTGGGTGATCGCCATGGCGCGGTCGTCGACCGCGTTCGCGAGGGGATACAACACGACGCCGTTGGACTTGACGACGATGAAATCCTCGTAGCTGTCGTGGGGGAACTCCACGTCGCCGCGGATGATGTCGTGCACTACGGTCGTGCCCGACTCGGGCACCGCGAAGCGCAGCGCCGTGGCCTCGGTGCGCTCGACGTGGCGGTCCCGGCAGTGACCGTCGTAGCCCGGCTTGGCGTGGCCCACGATGCGCCGGTCAATCTCCTCACGGGTGCAGTCGCAGGCGTAGAGGTAGCCGCGGGCGTAGAGCGCCTCGGCGGCCGCTACGTGGTCGTTCAGGCGCTCGCTCTGCAGGAAGGGGCCCTCGTCGAAGTCGAGGCCCAGCCACGCCATCGCGGTGATGATCCCCTCCTGCCACTCGTCGCGGTTGCGCTCGGCGTCGGTGTCCTCGATGCGCAGTATGAACGTCCCACCGGTCTGTCGGGCGAAAAGCCAGTTGAAGAGGCTGGTACGCGCCGAGCCGACGTGGAAGTAGCCGGTCGGCGACGGGGCGAAGCGGACGCGGGGTCCGGTCACGGGCTACTCCTCAAGGGAGATGGCCCCGTTGGGGCAGCTCGCCACGGCCTCACGCAGTCGCTGGTCGAACTCGGCCCCGGGGTTTTCGTTCAGCACGTACAAGAAGCCGTCGTCGCGCACCTCGAAGACCTCGGGGACAATGCCCATGCAGACAGCGTTACTGGTGCAGAGATCGTAATCAACGACGACTTTCATGGGGACTCCCTCGGGTGGCGACCACTCACATCGTAGTTGGACCGGTCCCTCGACGGGGTCGGTTGCGTACACTGACAGGTCACCAGTAAGGGGGTCCCATGGAGAAGCGCGCACTCGGGTCGCTTCGGGTGTCGGTGGTGGGAGTGGGATGCAATAACTTCGGCTCACGCCTCGACGAAGTGGCCTCGTCACGGGTCGTCGGGGGCGCTCTGGACGCCGGCATCAACTTCTTCGACACGGCGGACATCTACGGGGCGACCCGGTCCGAGCAGTTCCTCGGCCGCGCCCTCGGCGCGAGGCGCGACGAGGCCATTGTCGCGACGAAGTTCGGCATGCCCGTCGACGACACCCGGTTCGGCGCCCATCCCACCTACGTGAGGCAGGCCTGCGAGGACTCGCTGGCGCGCCTCGGCACTGACCGGATCGACCTCTACCAGCTTCACTTTCCCGACGACACCGTCGCGATTGCCGACACACTGGGCGCGCTGGGCGCGCTCGTCGCCGAGGGCAAGGTCCGCGAGATCGGCTGTTCTAACCTGAACGTCGCCCAGCTCGAGGAGGCCCGCACGGCCGCCGGCGCCGGACCCACCTTCGTGTCGGTGCAGAACCAGTACTCGCTGCTCGCCCGCGAGCCCGAGCGCGACGGCGTGCTCGACGCGTGCGAGCGCTGGGGCCTCGGCTTCCTGCCCTTCTACCCGTTGGCGAATGGTCTACTGACCGGCAAGGTCCAGCCCGGCCAGCCGATTCCCGAGGGCACCCGTCTCGCGACGATGCCCGCCGATCGCAGCGTCCACTGGTTGAGCGACCAACTCCAGGGCCGCGTCGGGGCTCTGCTCGCCTACGCCGACGAGATCGAAGTGCCGATTCTCTCCTTGGCCTTCTCGTGGCTGCTCAGCCACCACCAGGTCTCGAGCGTGATCGCCGGCGCGTCGAGCGTCGAGCAGGTGCAGGCCAACGCGCACGCGCTGCGGGTCCTCCCCGGCGAGGTCGTCGCGGCCCTCGACGCTCTGACTGGCTAGCTGGCCTTCACGGCCGCCACCATTTTGGTGAGCGTGTCCTTGGCGTCGCCGAAGACCAGCGTCGTCTTGGGGTTGTAGAGCAGTTCGTTCTCGATGCCGGCGAAGCCCGGACGCATCGAGCGCTTGAGGAAGACGACGTTCTCGGCGAGGTCGGCCTTGATGATCGGCATCCCGTAGATCGGCGAGCTGGGGTCGTCGTGCGCGGCGGGGTTCACCGTATCGTTGGCGCCCACGACTAGGGCCACGTCGGCCGTTTGGAGCTCGGAGTTGGCCTCGTCCATCTCGACCAACTGCTCGTAGGGGACGTTGGCCTCGGCGAGCAGCACGTTCATGTGACCGGGCATACGTCCGGCGACGGGGTGGATGGCGTAGAAGACCTCGATGCCCTTCTTCTCGAGCACCTCGGCCAGCTCACGCAGGACGTGCTGGCCCTGGGAGACGGCGAGGCCGTAACCGGGGATGAAGACGACCCGGCTGGCGAAGCCCAGCAGGATCGCGATGTCCTCTGGCGTGCCCGACCGTACGCTCGCGCCGTCGGCCCGGGTCGTGGCGCCGCTCGCGGTGACCTTCGACCCGAAGGCCGAGAAGAGCACGTTCGAGAGGCTGCGGCCCATGGCCTTGCTCATCAGACGGGTGAGCAGGATACCCGAGGCGCCCACGAGAGTACCGGCGACGATGAGCAGGTTCGAACCCAGGGTGAAGCCCGAGGCGGCGACCGCGAGGCCGGTGAAGGCGTTCAGCAGCGAGATCAGGACGGGCACGTCGGCGCCGCCAATGGGCAGCACGAAGATGACGCCCAGCACGAAGGCGAGGGCGAACAGGACCCACAGCAGCGGCGTCGACGAGGTTGCGAGGATCGACACGATCATCGCGGCCGAGGCGAGGCCCACGACGCCGTTGATGGCCTGCTGGCCGGGGTAGGTGATCGGCCGGCCGGTCATGAGCTCTTGGAGCTTGGCGAAGGCGATGGCCGAGCCCGAGAATGAGAAGGTGCCGATCAGGACACCGAGCAGGACCTCGAGAGTGACGTAGGTCGCCGGGTGGGTCGACTTGATGTGGACGAACTCGGTGATCGACACCAGCGCCGCGGCACCGCCCCCGACGCCGTTGAAGATCGCCACCAGTTGGGGCATGGCGGTCATCTTCACGAAGCGCGCCGTTGGAACGGCAACGATGAAGCCGATGATCATCGCGAGCAGGATCAGCCAGACGTGGTGCAGCGAGTGGCCGTCGACGTACTTGAAGAACGTCGCGACGACCGCCACGGTCATCCCGAACGCGGCGACCATGTTGCCCTTGCGGGCGTGCTTGGGACTGCCGAGGCCCTTCAGGGCCACCACGAAGGTCGTCGCCGAGAACAGGTACAGCAGGTCGATGAGTGTTTCGCGACTCACTGGGTTAACTCTTCATTCGACGGGGCCTTGGGCTTCTGGGTCTTCGGCTTGAACATTTCGAGCATGCGGTCGGTCACGACGAAACCTCCGACCACGTTGAGCGTGGCGAGGATGACGGCGAGGAAGCCCAGCAACTCTTGGAGGTTGGTCGTCGCCCCGCCGAGAATCAGCATCGACCCGACGAGGATGACACCGTGGATGGCGTTCGAGCCGCTCATGAGCGGCGTGTGCAGGATGCTCGGCACCTTGGCGATGATCTCGGTGCCGACGAAGATCGTCAACATCAGGACGGTGGCGTACTGCAACAGCGAGTTGCCCATCAGGCGTTCTCCTTAGGTACGGCGGTGATCGCCACGTGGGCCACGCCCAGCGCCTCGGCCGTCGGCGCGTGGTTGAGAGCGCCATCACGCGCCACGGTCACCCCAATGACGACCTCATCGTTCCAGTCGGGATCGAGCTGGCCCTTCGCCCCGAAGAGCGCGAGCAGCTTCAAGACGTTGTTGGCGAACATGAAGCTCGCGTGCGCGCCCATCTCGGAGGGCGGATTGGCCATGCCGACGATGCGCACGCCGTGGTGCTCGACTACTTCGCCGACCTTGGTCAGTTCGCAGTTACCGCCGCCGTCGGCCGCCATGTCAACGACGAGCGAGCCCTCGCCCATCGCCTCGACCATGGCGGCCGTGACGAGAATTGGCGACTTGCGTCCCGGCACGGCCGCGGTGGTGATGACCACGTCGGCGTTGGCGACCTCGCTGAGGAGGGCGGCCTGCTGCTGGCTGCGCTCGTCGTTCGTGAGCTCGCGAGCGTAGCCCCCGGCTGCGTCAGCGGTCACGTCGAGCTTGACGAATACCGCGCCGGCCGACTCGGCCTCCTCCTTGGCGGCGGACCGCACGTCGTAGGCGCGCACCTTCGCGCCGAGGCGCTTCGCCGTCGCGATGGCCTGCAGGCCGGCCACGCCGACGCCCATGACGAGGACCTTGGCCGGGCGAATGGTGCCGGCGGCGGTGGTGAGCAGAGGGAAGAAGCGGTCGAAATAAGTGGCGCCGGCCAGGGCCGCCCGGTAGCCCGACACCGTCGCCTGAGAGGACAGGGCGTCCATGTACTGCGCCCTCGAGATCCGTGGGAGCAGGTCGAAAGAGAGGATCGTGACCTGGCGCTCGTTCAGCGCCCGCACGACGTCGAGGTTTAAGAGAGGCGAGAGGAACGAGAGATGAACTGACCCCTCGGGAAGCTGGCCGGCCTCCGCGACCGTCGGGGGGTTGACGCGCAGGTTGACCTCGCCCGACGGCGCGTCGACGATCACGGCCCCGACGGCCTGGTAGGCCTCGTCGGTGTAGTGGGCACGAACTCCTGCGCCCCGTTGGACCTCGACCACCCAGCCGTCGCTAGCGAGGGTCTTGGCCGCGTCGGGCGTGAGAGCGACGCGCGTCTCTCCCGCTCGCGACTCCTTGTAGAGCGCAATTTTCATACCTAAGTTTCTAGCAGCCACGCTAGAAACCCTTGGCGGGTCTTAGGACCCTAAAGGGAACGTACCTCACTCCGGCGGCACCGTCGCTGGTAGGAAGTGCCCTCATCGCGACGACCATTCGATCACCCCACGATGCCCTTCGTCGAGCGAAGCGACACCCCAGTCCTCGTCGCGCGACCGATCAGGCGCGACCGTTGTGGCGCGACGGTACCGCCGAGTAGAAAGAGACCATGGTGCCATTCGTGCTCAACGCCACGTCATCGATCGGATCCTGGGGCGTGGAGGGGACCGACCAGGGGATCACGAGGATCTTCATGCCCGGTGAGCGCAGGCCGACCTCGCGAGGAGTCGCTCCGAAGCCGGTCGCCGAGGGCGCCCTCCAACTCGAGGAGTACTTCCGCGGCGCGCGGCGCCGGTTCGATGTCACGCTCGCTGCGGCACCGGCCACTGCGTTTCAACGCGACGTCTGGGACGCCTTGTGCGAGATCCCGTTCGGTCAGGTACGCACCTACGGCGACGTGGCGCGGGCGACCAACCGACCCCGCGCCACGCGCGCGGTGGGCAACGCGAATCACGCGAACCCGTGGCCCATCGTCGTCCCGTGTCACCGGGTCGTGAGCGCGAGTGGATTCGGCGGCTACGGCGGCGGCGAGGCCGTGAAGCGCTTCTTGCTCGACCTCGAAGGGGTTCACAACCCCTAGTCGACCTCGCGGGGCCGTGCAGTCAGCGCGTCGCGAGCACGGCCGGGGCATCGTCCTCCTAGCCGTGCGACATCGTCGCGAGTCGACGTAATCACCGCTCCGGCCCTCCAGAGGATTCCGTTGGTGAAGGCCACCTTCTTCGCCAGCGCCACGAAGCCGCTCGGCCACCGACCACCCCCGCGCGGTTCTGCCGTCGATCCCGGGCCTGGCGGAGTCCCGATGGTTCGCCACGTAGCGAGGGGGTAGTCGGAGATCGACGAAGACGGTCCCACGATCTTCGTCGGGACCGTCGCCCGCAAGTGGGCCAACCGTGGCCTTCGAGCGATGGGTAGAGGTATCGGCCGGGCCATCGCGTCAGCCGGCGACGGCGACGGGTTCGGCGAGAGCCCTGAACATCGCGCCGGCTCCGTCCGCCAGGCTCTGTCGCTCCCCCTCGTCGAGCACCTCGAAGTAACCGGCCATCCGGGCCGACGTGAGGACCTCGGCCTCGGCCTTCTTGACGCTCAGCTCGGGCGTCACCTGAGGAATCTCCTCGTCGACGTAACCGTGCAGCTTGAACAGGTTGACGTCTTCGAGGTAGACCGCCTCGACCGGCTCGAGACCCATCTCCGCGACTGCGTCGATGTGCACGCAGCCCCGAAGCTCTCGCATCAGGATCGCCCCAAGGTAGGCCGCGTGCACCGGGTTCGCGGGCACGTCGAATCTCTTGTAGCCATCGACGAGTCGGTGGTGTCCACCTTCAATCTCGGCCGCGACCTTGTGCGCGGCCCGGGCGAAGGCGTCGAGGAGGTCCGGGTCGACGGCGCCAAAGGTCCGGTCGGCGAAGGAGTAGGCGGCCTGCAGGTAGTCCGCCGACGTCTCGACGGGGTCGGCCTTGGTCTTGGCGATGGTCCACATTCGCTCGAGGTGGCGCGGGTGGAAGAAGTGGAACGCCCCGATGACCACGTCCACGTCCACGTCGCCGAGCGTGCCCCCGCGACCGAGGCCGTAGAACTCGTAGGGGTTGAGCCCCTTCTCCTTGCCGCGCTCCCGCGTCACTGGATCGAAGTAGAAGGACATGCCCACGTACTGGATTGGGTGGGCGACGGCGTCGGCGAGCTCGGTGGCGTTCATGGACTCGACTTTACGCTCGTCGGCTCGTCGGCTCGTCGGCTCGACCCCGTCAAGGCGAAGTGCGCGGCCCGTCGCGCAGCACTCGCAGCTCGATCGTCGAGCCCCGCTCGACCGCGACGAATCGGGCCAAGCCCCCGTGGCGGGTCACGATCTCGGTCACGATCGCGAGACCCAGCCCGGTGCCGCCGGAGTCACGGCTGCGCGCCCGGTCGGCGCGCGCGAAACGATCGAACAGTCGCCCACTCTGGGCGACGTCGAGGCCCTCGCCGTCGTCGGCAACGGTGACGACCGCCTCGGGCCCCTCGTAGTGAGAGTCAAGTCGCAGCTCGGCGCTCGCGTAGCGCACCGCGTTGTCCACCACGTTGCGGATCATCCGCTTCATCATCGCCGGGTCGCCGGTGACCCGGGTCGGCTGGACCGCGGTCGTGTCGACCGTGAGACCACACATGGAGCGCACTCGCTGGGCCTCCTCGAACAAGAGGTCGTCCAAGTCGACGTCCGTGCTCTGGGTCTCCACCTGGCGCTCGTCGTGGCGCGCGAGCCAGAAGAGGTCGTCGATCAACACGTCGAGCCGTCGGCCCTCTCTCATCACGATGTCGACGACCTCGGGCCAGTCGGCCTTCGCGGGGTCGTTCGCCGCCCGCTCGGTCGTGGCGAGCAGCGTCGTGAGAGGACTGCGCAGCTCGTGACTGACGTTCGAGACGAACTCCTGTTGGAACTTCGAGGCCGCCTCGAGGCGGTCGAGCATGGCGTTCACGGTCCGCGCCATCCGAGCGATCTCGTCGTCCCCGCCGGTGAGCGGTACCCGGCGGGTGAGGTCCTGGGCCGCGATGGCGTCGACCCGGCGTCGGATCGACTCCACCGGCGCCAGCGCCAGTCCGATGCCGAGCCAGATCAGCGCGCCCGAGACCAATAGCAGGAGCGGGAAAGAGACGAACAGGCTGGCGAGGAGCACGTTGACGCTATGAGCGATACCGCCTCCGTAGACGAAGCCGTAGACGAGGCCCGGGCCGCGCGGCGTCGAGATCGGCCCGCCGAGCCCGGCGCTGACCTGGGTGAGGAACGGTCGCGCGCTCGGCGTCGAGACCATCCGCACACCGAGTCCGTTGGCGGCCGACGGGTCGACCACCTGGTGGGCCAGCACCGGCGCATTGGCGATGGCCGAGCTGGCGGCCCATACCCGGTTCCCTTTGAGGTCGGTCATCTGGATCACGACGTCGCCCTGCATCGCGAGCACCACGGGGCGCGTCGGCATCGTCGTCGCCCTCAAGAACCGCTCCTGGGTCTGGACGATCTCGCCCTCGATCTGGTTACGCGCCTGAGACTCGAGCGAGTGATGGACGAGGCTCACGAGCGCCACGCCGGTGAACGTGAGGATGACGGCGATCGCCACCTCGAAGAAGAGCGTCAGGCGCGCCCGGATGGAGAGCCGGCGCCTGGGGGGCATCAGTCCCCGCGCACGCAGTAACCCACGCCCCGCACCGTTCGAATCACCGAGGGGAAGGGTGCGAGGTCGATCTTCCGTCGCAGGTAGCCGATGTACACCTCGACGATGTTGGGGTCGCCGTCGAAGTCCGCCCCCCACACCGAAGTCAGGATCTCGGTCTTGGCGAGCGAATCGCCCGCGTGGCCCATCAGGAACTCGAGCAGGGAGAACTCGCGCGGCGTGAGCGAGACGTCGCGGCCGTGGGAGACGACGCTGCGCCGCATCAGGTCGAGCGATACCGGTCCGACCACGAGCCGCTGCGGACGGCCCCGTTCGTGGCGGCGCAGCAGGGCGTGAATCCGCGCGACGAGGATCGAATTCTCGAAGGGCTTGCGCAGGAAGTCGTCGGCGCCGACCTCGAGGCCTTCGATCTCGTCGAGCTCGCCGTCCTTGGCGGTCAGCATCAGCAGCGGCGTCTCGACACCGGCCGCGCGCAGGTCCTGGCAGACGCTGAAGCCGTTGCGACGGGGCAGCATGACATCGAGCACGATCACCTGGTAGCCGCCGCTCAACGCCTCGGCGAACCCCGTCTCGCCGTCGTAGCGCTGCTCCACGGAGAAGCCGTCGTCGGCCAGCAGGTCGGCCACCGCACGAGCGAGATTGCGATCATCTTCGATGACGAGCACTCGCCGGCGATCTTCACTCATTGCAAGTAGAGGTTACCGTCAGCCCCTTCGACGATATTTAGCTTCTTCAGGCCCGTGGGGGCCGGTCCATTCATCACGTCACCGTTCATTACTTGGAACTGCGAACCGTGACACGGGCAGACGAGGACGTTGTTCGGCGCGTAGTAGCTCACCGTGCAACCGGCGTGCGGACACACCGCGTCGTAGGCGAGGAACTGACCGGCGGTGGGCTGGACGACGATGCCGGGGTCACCGCTGGAGGGGATGTTAAACGTCGCCGACTGCCCGAGGGCGACGTCCTTTGCGGGGCCGAGCAGGACACCCTTCGCGCGGCCCTTGGGGATCGGCGAGTTCGAGGGTGGCGACGTCGGACCGGTGCTCGGCACGGTCGTGGCGGTGCTGCCGAGCTGCGTGGAGTTCTTCGGAGTCGGCGCGCCACCGATCAGCCGTCCGGCTTCGGCCGCGACGCCGCCCAGGATGAGGGCCGAAGTGCCGACGGCGGCGGCGGTCGCCACGCCGAGTACGAGGGCACGCCGATCGACGGTGTCGATGGCGACGCGCGTCGCGATCGATGGACGTTCGCCGATCAATACCGGGCAGACGGCCTGGTCGCACGCCATGCCGTGACGAGCTGCGCACGTGCCCTGGTTGAAGTGCCCGCAGATCGCCTGCACCGTAGCGAAGGGGATCGACACGATCTCGGGCGACGGAGCGCCCAGCTCCCTCGCCGCACGACGGGCGATCATGGCGTCGAGCGAGAGTCGCGATCCGCCGCCAGCGAGGATGAGCGGCATCCACGCGAAGAAGAAGACGATGTCGGCCCCGGTGTAGAAGGGCGAGGCGTGGAAGCTCACCGTGAGGAACAGGCTTAGCGAGAGCAGTGCCCCGCCCAGTGCCGCTAACCGGGTCCAGAGTCCGAGCAGCGCGCCGAGTCCAATGGCCAACTCGGACAGGGAGATGACGATCCCAATCGGCGTGGCGAACTGCACCAGGTGACTGAGAACCGAGTGAATGGGGCTCAGTCGCACTGAGGCAATCAACTGGGCCTGAACGGAGTTGGGACTGTTGGCATTGAAGAAGTTGGGGTTCGCCAGTTTCTGCAGGCCGGCGAAGGCGAACGTCGCGCCGAGGAAGAGACGCAGCGGCAGGAGGGCCCACTCGGCCAAAGTCCAGGCCCGCACCGGCGCGCCCAGGGGTAGTCGGCGCTCGGGCACCGGCGCGTGGCGAACCGGTACCTGGCGTGCGGGGGCACGACGAACAGGTCGCGAGGAAGCGGAAGGCATCCATCCATCGTGGCACAGCACAAATGTCGGTTTATCGGCGCGACCGCGGTCTTATCGAACATTTATCCGCCAAGATGGGGGTGATGAACGCCACGATTGTCTCATACGTCCTGAACGAGATCAGGCACCTGCCCGGTCCGCTCGTCTTCGGGCTCGTCGCACTGCTCGTCTTCGGCGAGGCCGCCCTCTTCATTGGATTCGTGCTCCCCGGAGAGACGGCGGTCATCGTCGCGGGTGTCGTCGCCAGCCAGGGTCAAGTCAACATCGGTGCCCTCTGTGTGCTGGTCGTGGTCGCCGCGATCGTCGGCGACTCGGTCGGTTACGCCATCGGCAGCCGGTACGGCGAGCGATTGATGACGCTGCCCATCATCCGCCATCGTCGCGTCGCCCTCGAGCGGGCCCTCGAGGGACTTCGTCGACGGGGTCCCATCTACGTCTTCGTCGGACGCTTCACCGCGTTCCTGCGCGCGGTAATGCCGGGCCTGGCGGGCATGAGCAAGATGCATTACCGCCGGTTCCTCGTCGCCAACGCCCTGGGCGGGGCCATCTGGGGCGTCGGCTTCACGCTGCTCGGCTACTACGCCGGCCACGCCCTGACGAAGATCGAGAAGTACGCCAGTTGGGCCGGTCTCACGCTGTTGGTGCTCGTCATCGCGCTCGTGACGGCGCTGCACCTTCGTTCAAAGCGCCGCGACGCACTGGAGGACGCGACCTGGGTCTCCGAACACGACGACGACGGCTCAACGGAGGGCGCGCAGTAGCTCCTCGGGGGCGTCGACGGCCCACGAGTTATCACGCTTCACGAGCAGGCCGGCGGGACCCGCGGTCGGTCCACTCCCGCTCACCAGCGTGCGAAGGTAGAGCTCGTCGCAGGCACCGCTCACGCGTGCCTGGGCGATCAGCTCGGGCGACTGGTCAAGCGAGACCACTCGCGTCGAACGGACGATCAGTGGCCCGACGAGCGGGTCGTCGCCCAGAGTGTCGACGATTCGGTCAATCTGCGTGCTCGCGAATCCGGCGTCGACCCGCCCCGCGCGCCGCCACGGCGGCGTGCTCCCTTCGAGGTAGCCGCCAGCCACGAGATTTCGAGGGTCCGCGAAGACCACGACGCCCGTGATGGCGTTCCCGAGTCGGGACACGACCGTCCTCGCGTGGCCAATCAGATCCGGCACCACCCATGGCAGGAGCCAGGCCTCGAGTCCGAGCCACGCGGGCCACGCGGCATCGATGAGCACAATCGTGACGTCGAGTCCGAGTGAACGGGCGTGTTCGACGACCAACGCGTAGCGCGCGATCGCCCCGTCGTCGACGTGGCCGCGTCGCGGCTCGACTCGCGCCCATTCGACGCTCAGTCGAATCCCGTCGAGTCCGAGGCCCGGCACGAGGTCCAGTACCGCCTCGTAGTCGCGCCAGAGTTCCGCCGCGTCGCCCGGCCCGGCGTGGCGCCCGAGCGAGATCGTCGGCGAGTAGCACGTCGCCGGCTCGAAGGGCCGATCGAAACCACCCTCGACCGCGTAGCCCTCGAGGGTGGCGAGGAGGCGGGGCCGTGGGCTCATCGAGCCAGTTTCGCACGAAGACGTCCGACGCCTTCCACTAGCGTCGGGTCGGGTGCCCACGGCCCCTTCTGAAGGAGACCTCATGACTGACGAAGTACTGCGCGAACGACGCGGACACGTCGAGATACTGACCATCAATCGGCCCGAGGCCCGCAACGCGATCAATCGTGCCACGGCCATCGCGCTGGGCGACGCGCTCGACGACTGCGAGACCGACGACGACGTCTGGGTCGTCGTGCTGACCGCCGCCGGCGACAAGGCCTTCTCGGCCGGCATGGACCTGAAGGCCTTCGCCGCGGGAGAGTTCCCAATTACCGACCAGGGATTTGGCGGCATCACCGAGCGGGACTTCCCGAAGCCACTGATCGCGGCCGCGAACGGCTCGGCGCTCGCTGGCGGCTTCGAGATCATGATCAGCTGCGACATGGTGATCGCCGCCGATCACGCCAAGTTCGGGATCCCCGAGGCGTCGCGCGGACTGGTGGCCGGCGGGGGCGGGCTTATCCGACTGCCCAAATTGATCCCGCTGGCCGTCGCCTACGAGATGGCCCTCACGGCCGACCCGATCGACGCCACGCGCGCCTACGAACTGGGCCTCGTAAACCGGGTGGTGCCTGGTGACCAGGTCCTCGACGCCGCGATCGCGCTGGCCGAGCGCATCGCCATGAACGCGCCGCTGGCCGTGCGCGCCTCCAAGGACGTGATGAAGCGCTCGCGCGAGCTGACGGAGGAGCAGTGTTGGGAGGTCAACACCGAGGCCTTCGGGAAGATCGGACGTAGCGCCGACGCCCTCGAGGGCGCCGTCGCCTTCGCCGAGAAGCGCGCTCCGATGTGGCAGGGTAAGTAGATGCACTCGACCGTCCTGGCCCTCATGGGCCCGACCCTCGCGGGCGGCCTCGACGTGCTTCGACTCTCACTGCACGTGCTCGCCGCGACGGTGTGGGTCGGCGGCCAGTTCGTCGTCGCCGGACTCTTGCCCACCGTGCGCCGACTCGGCGACGGCGCGCCCCGACAGATCGCCCAGGCGTTCGGACGGCTCAGCTGGCCGGCCTACTGGCTGCTCGTGGCCACGGGATTCTGGAACTACGCGGCGATCGACCACGCCCACGCCACCAGCAGTTGGAACATGGTGTTCGGGATCAAGATGCTGCTCGTCGCCCTGGCCGGCGTCGGCACTCTGATGCACACGAGGGCGTCGGCTCCCAAGTCGCGCGGGATCTTCGCCGGGGTCGCGGCGATCGCCTCAACTGGCGCACTGGTGCTGGGCGTGGCGATCGCCGGCTAGTGAAGGTGGTACACGACGGCTGAGGTGAAGGCCGCGGCGAGGACGACCACGGGGAACGGCGCGCGCGCGAACAGCGCCGCCAAGGCGACGGCCAATCCCGCGAGCCGGTGGTCGAATTCGACGTGCGTGTGCACGACCAGTCCCTGGGCGACGACCAGTGCGCTGAGCAGCGATATCGGCACTAGCGCATTGATGCGCTGCAGCCGCGGGTGGGCCAGCCAACGCTCGGGCACCGAGTGCCCCACGATCTTGATCGCGAAGCACAGCGTGCTCGTCGCCAGGAGTACGACCCACAGCATCGACGGGTTCATCGGGGTCTCCAGCCCATCGCGGCGGCGACCAGTGCCGAGGCGATGATCGGAAGTCCCGCCGGTAGCCACGGCGTGATCACTAGCGCGAAGGCCATCGACGACACCGCGACGAGTCGAAGGAAGTTGTTCTCGAGACGCGGCCAGACCAGCCCTAGGAATGCCGCGGGCACCGCGGCGTCGAGCCCCCACGAGGCCGGGTCGCCGAGCGCCTGGGCGCCGAGGGCGCCGAGCAGCGTGAAGAGGTTCCAGAAGGTGAAGACGCCCACGCCGGTCAGCCAGAAACCCAGTCGCATCGCCGCGGTGCCGCGGGGCGCCTGGGAGAGAGCAACGCCGGTCGACTCGTCGATGGTGAGGTGCGCCGCCGTGACGCGGCGAAGTCCCCTCACCCGTAGCAGCGGTGCCATCTGGATCCCGTAGAGGGCGTTGCGGGTGCCGAGCATCGTCGCCGCGGCGATGGCGCTCAAGGGCGCGCCACCCGAGGCGACCACGCCCACCGCGGCGAACTGGCTCGCCCCGGTGAACGTCAGCAGCGAGAAGAGGCAGCTCTGCAGGACCGAGAAGCCGGCTGCGACGCTGGCGGCGCCGAACGCAACGCCGTAGGCGCCTACGGTCAGTGCGACGCTGAGCGAGTCACGGACCGTATTCTTCGCAAAACCCGACATCCGCTCATTCTTGCCGAACCTGATTAGACGTCCTTTAGGGGGCGAAGTAACGCTTCCCCGCTTGGGGCACTAATGTGGCTACAGGCGCGTCAAAGGAGAAGACAGTGTTCTTAGGCGAAATTTTTGGACCCGATCTATTGATCGTCGTCATCGTGGTCGCGGTGCTGGTATTCGGCGGTGCGGCCATCCCCAAGCTGGCCCGCAACCTGGGGTCGGCCAAGACCGAGTTCGAGAAGGGTCTGAAGACGGCGAAGACGACCGACGACACGGCGGCCAAGGCCACCGACGCGACCCCGACCAAGGCTCCGGACTCCGACAAGTAGGGCGGCGCTGTCAACGCCGACCTCGGCCACGTCGACGCTCGCGCAGGCCAGCCGAGATAGGGACTTTCCCATATTCTCCGTGCAATCTCGGTGCAAAAATTGACTAGTGTCGTGACGTGGAATCACCTGCCCTGCCCCCACAGGGTGCATCAGTACGTGCACGCCGCTGGCGCGGAGTGCTGCGTATTGCTGCACTCCCTGTAGCCGCACTCACACTCTCGGGTTGCACCGTGCCCGCCTTCGGCGCCCGACCGGGGGCGACCACGACCTCCAAGTCGGTCTTTCACCTCTGGCAGGGATTCTCGATCGGCGCCGCCGTGATCGGCGCCTTCGTGATCCTGCTGATCGTCTACGCGGTGTTGCGCTACCGGGCGAAGGGCAACGACATCCCCAAGCAGACCCAGTACCACATCCCGCTCGAGATGCTCTACACCGTGGTACCGATCCTCATCGTGTTCGGGCTCTTCGCCGCGACAATCATCGTCGAGAACAAGGAGGTCGCGAACCCAAAGTCCGCCGTGATCGTCGACGTGAACGCCTTCCAGTGGGGCTGGAAGTTCTCCTACCCCGGCACCTCCACCGTCGTGGTCGGCCAAACGACCGAGAGCCCCACCATGGTCATCCCCGTCAATACCGACGTCCACGTCAACCTGACCTCCACGGACGTCATCCACGGCTTCTACGTGAAGGCGTTCAACTTCTCGCGCTTCGCGCTACCCGGGGTGCGCAACCAGTTCACGATCCGCGCCGTCAACACCGGCACGTACTTCGGACAATGCACCCAGCTCTGCGGCCTGTACCACTCGCTCATGTACTTTCGGGTGAGGGTCGTGACGCTCAGCGAGTACCACTCCTGGCTCGCGAGCAACTCGAACCCGGCCGCCGCGCAGGCCTCCAACACGGCGAACCAGCAGCAGACCTCAACCCACGTCCCCTCCAAGCCCACCAAGAGCACGGGAGCCTACTGATGACAGACGTCCTGGACCCCGCGGTCACCTCGTCGAGCGACGACCCCGGCCACGCCCACGAAGAGCACCACGGCCCAACCGGAATCCTGAAGTGGATCACCACGACCGACCACAAGGTGATTGGCCTGTCCTACACGGTCACGTCGGTGTTAATGCTCGTCATCGGCGGGCTGTTCGCCGAGATCATCCGCTTCCAGCTGGCGACGCCCAACACGAACCTCGTCTCGCTGGCGCAGTACAACGAGCTGTTCACGATGCACGGCTCCGTGATGATCTACTTGTTCGCCGGGCCCTTCGCCTTCGGCGGCCTCGCCAACATCATGGTGCCGATCCAGATCGGCGCCCCCGACATGGCATTCCCGCGCCTGAACGCCCTGTCGTACTGGCTGTACCTGACCGGCGCCATCACGATGCTGGCCGGCTTCTTCACCGCCGGGGGGGCCGCCAACTTCGGCTGGGTCGCCTACGCGCCGCTGTCGAACTCGATCAACACTCCCGGCGCCGGGGCCGACCTGTGGATCGGCGGGCTGCTCTTGACGGGCTTCTCCGCCATCTTCACCGGCGTGAACCTGACCGCGACGATCTTCTACCTGCGCGCCCCGGGCATGACGATGTTCCGCATGCCGATCTTCACGTGGAACATGCTGGTCACCGGCATCTTGATCCTGCTCGCCTTCCCGGTCTTGACCGCGGGGCTCGTCATGCTCTACTGCGACCGACACTTCGGCACGCACATCTACTCCGTGACGGGAGGCGGCGTCCCGGTGCTGTGGCAGCACATCTTCTGGTTCTGGGGACATCCCGAGGTGTACATCCTCGCGCTGCCCTTCTTCGGAATGGTCACCGAGATCATCCCGGTCTTCTCGCGCAAGCCCGTTTTCGGCTACAAGGGGATGGTTTTCGCCACCCTCTCCATCGCCGCGCTCTCGCTCGGGGTGTGGGCCCACCACATGTTCACCACCGGTGTGGTGCTGCTGCCGTTCTTCTCGATCATGAGCCTCCTGATCGCGGTGCCCACCGGTATCAAGATCTTCAACTGGATCGGCACGATGTGGCGAGGGCAACTCTGGTTCTCGACCGCCATGCTGATGGCAATCGGCTTCGTCGTCACGTTCCTCATCGGTGGACTGACCGGCATCTACCTCGCCAGCCCTCCGCTCGACTTCTTCACCCACGACACCTACTTCGTCGTCGCGCACTTCCACTCGGTCGTCATGGCCCTGGTGCTGGGCGGCATGGCCGGGCTCTACTACTGGGGCCCGAAGATCACCGGCTACCTGCTCGACGAGCGCCTCGGCAAGGTCCAGTTCTGGTTCCTCTTCATCGGCACTCAGGTCTTCACCTTCCCCCAATACCTGCTGGGGCTACGCGGCATGCCGCGGCGCGTCCCGATCTACCCCCACGATCCTGAATGGAAGCTGCTGAACGAGTGGAGCACCATCGGTGCCGTGATGATCGGCCTATCCACGTTGATCTTCGTGGTGAACGTCGCGGTCAGTTGGAAGAAGCACCCGGCCGGCGACAACCCGTGGGACGCCCACACGCTGGAGTGGTTCACCACGTCCCCGCCGCCCCACCACAACTTCTACCGGCTGCCCCAGATCCGCTCCGAGCGCCCGACCTGGGACTACAACCACCCCGACCATCGCTCGCTCGGCCACGGCACGCACCTGGGCCTGGGTGACCCGCAGCCCGATGAAGTGAAGGTCCAATGAGGACCGAAGCGAAACTAATGCTGGGCCTGGGCCTGTTCTTCGGCATCATGTGCGCCGTCTACTGGAACTGGAGCCTCGAGAACGCCGGCGGCGTCATGATGTTCTCCGGCATGCTGCTCGGCTTCCTTCCGGGCGGTTACTTCCTCTACTGGAGCCGCCGCATGAAGGCCCGCCCCGAGGACGACCCCTACGCGACGCAGTCCGGCGGCGCCGGGGTGATCGGGTCCTTCCCGGGCACGTCGATCTGGCCCTTTACCCTCGGCATGGGAGCCTTCCTCGTCGTGCTCGCCCTGGTCTTCGGCATCTGGTTCCTGATCCCGGGCCTCGGGCTCGTCGGATGGGCCGCCCTCGGCGGGACCGCTGAGGGCCGCCGCGGCGGCAAGGTCTAGCTAACCAGACACCCCGTCGAAGAGGTCACTGAATCGACGTGCCTGACGGGATCACAGCTCCTTCCGGCGACGCCATTATTTCATCTCGAGTTCGGACCGGCGTCCCTAATGCGAGCCACGTCGATGAGGGCACCGCGAAGATCGGCCAACCACTCGGCCTCGTGTAGTCCTACGAGCTTCACGCACCATCCCAACGCGTCACTGCGACTTCGTGCGTCGCCAGCGTTCACGAGCGTGTCCAGGACGACGCGTTCCGAGAGTCGGAGCCGCGTCGTGATTGGAGGACTCTGCGTGGTGAAGAGAACGCTCACGCCACCCTGCTCGACGCCCCAAGAGTCCTTGCGATCAAAGCGTGCTTCGAGCTGGTCGGCGATGGCCATTCGGTCAACGCGGGTCGATGAGCGGAACTCGTGGATTGGCGCGTCATTGGTCACCGTTCCAATGATCTGAATCTCGTCGTCGTCAAACTCAATTTTCACCGGTGACGTGAACCAATCGGACGGGATCAATGCATTCAGGA
>JAYVZV010000031.1:0-53258 GCA_043782995.1 Acidimicrobiales bacterium
GAGGTTCCACTCGACCAGCAGGTTCTCGCGCTCGGCGTCGCGGTTGACCCGCTCGCGGTTGCGCCGGAACTGGGGGTCGTGGGGCGGCAGGAAGCGCAGCCGGGCGTCGACGCGGTCGACGAAGGCCTGGATCTGCTCCTCGTCGCCAAAGACCATCCGGCACTCCCAGTGGGGCGCCACGGGGCCGAGGTATATCACTTGTACGTGTCCGACGGGGTCGACGACCTCGGTCGATTCGGTGGTCGGGACCTGGCTCACTGTTCTCCTTGGGGTAACTCCATGGTGCGAAGCACCCATTCTAGGCGCTCGGGTGCCCCGGCCACCGAGTCCCGCGCGCCGGGCCTCTGGCCGTCCCTCGACTCGTGCACTAGTGAAGAAATCGTTATCTGTTCGCAATACGACATGTCGCTACTGTGCTTAGTAGGGACCTGGCGAGGAGGGCGCATGAGCACCGAATGGATGGCCGACGGCAAGTGTCGCGAGTACCCGGCCGGAACCTGTTTTCCCAAAGACGGCGTGGGCGTGATCATCGCCCAACGGGTCTGCGCGCAGTGCCCCGTCTCGAGCCAGTGCCTCGAGTACGCGCTGGAGAATCACATCGACCACGGCATCTGGGGCGGGTGCAGCGAGCGCGAACGGCGCCGGATCCTGCGTGAGCGTCGTCGTCGGCGCGTCTTGAATATCGACGCCAACTGAACTCAGTGTTCGAGTGCGTCGTCAACGTCTCGGAGGGACGTCGCGTCGCACTGCTCGATGAGATCTCCTCAGTGGTCGGGCCTTCGTTGCGCGACCGCCACGCCGACCAGTTCCACCACCGCTCGGTCTTCACGCTGGTGGACGAGCCCGAGGCCCTCCAGATCGGCGTACACGCGCTGATCGGCGCGTGCTTCGAGCGACTTGACCTGCGCCATCACCAGGGCGTCCACCCGCGCTTCGGGGTCGTTGACGTCGTGCCGTTCGTGGCCCTGGGTCCCGGCCAGTCCGGCGGCGCCACGTCGATGCGCGACTCGACGGCGCGCTGGATCGCCGAGACTTACGCCGTTCCCTGCTTCCTCTACGGCGACGTGAACGGAGCACCGCGCACCCTGCCCGACGTTCGCCGCCAGGCCTTCCAGGGGCTACGGCCCGACGTCGGCCCCCACCGGCCCGATCCCCGGCTCGGGGCGGTCGCGGTGGGGGCGAGACCCGTCCTCGTGGCGTGGAATCTCTGGCTGGACGGCGTTTCGATTGACGAGGCCCGGGCCATTGCTCGGGCCCTGCGCCGTCGCGAGGTGCGCGCCATGGGCTTTTTAGTCGGTGACCAGGTCCAGGTCAGCTGCAACGTGATCGAGCCCGGGCTCGTCTTACCGTCGGCCGTCTACGACGAGGTCGTCTCCCGGCTGCCCCCAAGCGGCGCGATTGACCGAGCCGAGTTGGTGGGGCTGATCCCCCGGTCGGTGCTGGAGGCCGAGGACCGGGGTCGCTGGGCGCAGTTGGGCCTTTCCGAGAGTTCCACGATCGAGCGCCGCCTGGGAACTGCGTAGACCCGGAAGGTTCCTCCGGGGTCAGCTGGCCTGGGCGCGACGCTCGATCGCGCGGGCCCGGCGCAGTCGGCGGCGCTCGCGCTCGCTCATGCCCCCCCAGATTCCGAACTTCTCACCGTTCTCGAGAGCGAACTCCAAGCAGTCCTCGCGCGCCACGCAGCCCCGACAGACTTCTTTCGCCTCCCGGGTCGAGGCGCCGCGCTCGGGGAAGAAGAGATCGGGGTCGACGCCCATGCAGTTGGCTCGGGCCTGCCAGCCCCGATCTTCCATTCCGCTCATCAGTTCCACAATCTCCACGTTGCTGCCTCCCCCGAAACGATTTGCACCGTTGTAATTACAACGGTGTCATTGTGGCGGGAAACGCGACAAAAAGCAAATGTTCTTGTGAAAACCTTTAATTATTAAGGTTTAGATGAATCGTCAGCTCGCCCGACGGTGACGGACGAAATCGTCGAGGGCGAAGCTGCCCAGTTCGTCGACGTCGGTGTAGAACAGCCGTCCCCCGTTCACTCGCGCGATCTGCTCGACGAACGGGAACTGGCTGCGCTCGATGTCGAGCGCGAAGGTGTTGATGGTGATGCCGGCCTTGGTGCACCTCAGCACCTCGGCCATGGTCTTGTCGAGGGTCTCTTGGACCGGGGGCCAGGCGAAGAAGGGCTCGCCCGTCGCCGTCAGGTGGGCGGTGGGCTCGCCGTCGGTGACGACCACGATCTGGCGCTCGCCGCGCTCGTGGCGCATCAGGTGTCGGCCGAGCGCCAGGGCGTGCTGGAGGTTGGTGCCGTAGGCGTAGTCGATCGTGAGGGCCGGGATGTCCTCGACCTTCAGCTCCTGGGCCGTCTCGCCGAATCCGACGACGGCCACGAAGTCCCGCGGGAACCTCGAGCGGATGAGCGACGTCAGGGCCAGGACCATCTTCTTCGCCGGCACCAGGTTCGAACGCATGGCCATGGAGAGCGACAGGTCGATCGCGAAGACGGTCGCCGACTTCTTCGTCGACTCGAACTCCTCGACCTCGAAGTCGTCGGCGTGCAGGCGCACCGGCGTGCCCGGCCCCTGGCGCAGTACGGCGTTGCGCAGGGTCTTGGCGAGGTGCAGCGAGAACGGCTCGCCCGGTTCCCAGGGCTTGGAGGTCTCCTCGCGGTCCCCGCCGCGAGAGACCGTCGCCTCGCGGTGTGCGCCGAGGGTCGGCGAGTCGCGCAGCTGGGCGAAGAGCGCCTTCAGCGCGCTCTGGCCGACCTGGCGCACGCCCTTGGGAGTCAGGCGCAGCTGGTGGCCCTGGCGGTCGATGAAGCCCTGGTCCTTCAGTGCCTTCAACGCCTTCTGCAGCCGCACGACGTGGGCCGCGGCGTCGTCGCCGAGGTTGCGCCGCAGCGCCTCCACGTCGACTTCGGGCAGTCCCTGGGCGGCGTTCGACCGGCCCAGGAACTCCTCGAGGCCCCGCAGCTCGCCGAGCTGCTCGGCCACCGAGGCCGCGTCGGCGAAGCGCGAGCCGCGGTGGCCGCGCATGCGGTGCGCCCCGTTCCAGTCGAGGTCGGGGGTGGCCATGCGCAGGTTCGACACCAGCCGGTTCATCGAGAAGTTCAGCTCCATGTTCTCCATCATCTGGCCGAAGAGCGAGCGCAGCTCGCCCTGCTGCTCGGACGTGAGCGAATTGAACATCGCCTCGGCGGCGGCGGCCCGCTCGGCCATCATCCGCACCACGTCCTCGAGGCTCTCGGCGCCCGGGAAGAGGTCGCCGAATCGGTCCATGAACTCCGCGAAGGTCGGATCGAGGTCCTCCCCGCGGCGCTCCTGCTCGATCATCGTCGACAGGGCGTCCATCATGTCGCGCATTCGCGCCAGCTCCTCGGGATCGGGCCGGCCCAGGAACTCCTTGCTCTGGCGGAAGTACGTGTCGAGCACGTCGCGCTCGAGCTCGGTGAGCAGCTCCTCGAACTGCTCGCGGGCCTCGGAGGACACGAACTCGTAGTCGCGGTAGTCGCCGAGCCGCTCGCCGAGGCGCTCGCTCATCAACTCGCGCTGCATCCGCTTCTGGTTGACGAGGTCGCGGGTGACCTCCTGGCGGCGAACGTCGTCGGAGCGGTCGGCCTCGGCGAGCAGGTCCTCGAGCTCGGCCGCCTCGGTCGCCTCGATCCCGTCGAGCCAGTCGCGGTAGCGCTGCATCTCCCCGTCGGGGTCGGCCTGGCTCTCGAGCTCGCGGCGCTTGGCGCGAGTGCGCTCGAGCAGCTCGCGCAGCCCCTCGACGCGTTGGCCGTCGGCGCCGGCGTAGCCCTCGCGCAGCAGGCGGTCCATGGCGTCCTCGAGGTCCCCGTTCTCCATGTAGTCGTCGGCGAGCATCGCCAGCATCTCCTCGATGTCGAGGTCGTCGAAGTCGTCGTCCTCGCCGAAGCGGCGAAAACCGTAGCGGACGGGCACTACCGGTTCCTCGAGCGGTACAGGGCCCTCGGACCCGACGCGTCCTTGGCGAGCCGCTTGGTGAGGTAGAGCCCCTCGAGCACGAACTCGGTCGCCGACGCGAGCTCGCCGTCGGTCGCCCCGGGGCCGGCGATGCGCCGCACCGGGCCGTCCAGTGCGGGCATCGCCGCCAGTACCGCGAGGTAGTCCCGGTCGGGCAGGTCGTCGCCGGTGTGCACCAGCGCCTCGGTGTTGAAGGCCTCGACGATCTCGGGGCCCTCCTCCAAGAGGACGTGCTCGGTGAAGCACTGGCGCACCGCGAGCGACACCAGCGCCGCGATGACCTGGTCCGAGTCGCTGTCGTCCATCGTGTCGAACTCGATCTTGCCCTGAGTCGACTGGACCATCGCACTGAGGTCGCTCACGCGCGGCACGACCGACGTGTCGTGGGTGCGCAGCGTCCGACGCAGCGCGTTGGCGACCACGGTCTCGTAGTTGGCGATCGAGAGGCGCACCGACACGCCCGAACTCTGGCTGATGACGTGGCTCTTGCGGGCCACGTGGCTGACGCGCGCGACGACGTCCTCGATGAACCAGGGCACCTTGATCGGCACCGGCGCGGTCGGCAGCTGGGCCTCCATGTGGATGATCTCGATCTCGGTGGTGAGCTCGTAGGGGTAGTGGGTGCGGATCTGGCTGCCGAAGCGGTCCTTCAGCGGCGTGATCAGGCGGCCGCGGTTGGTGTAGTCCTCGGGGTTGGCCGTGGCGACGACCAGCACGTCGAGGTTGAGGCGCACGAGGTGGCCGCGAATCTGCACGTCGCGCTCTTCGAGCACGTTGAGCAGCCCCACCTGGATCCGCTCGGCCAGGTCGGGCAGCTCGTTCATGGCGAAGATGCCGCGGTTCGACTTCGGCACGAGCCCGTAGGAGAGGGCCCGGGGGTCGTCGAGGAAGAGCCCGCCGGCCACCTTGATGGGGTCCACCTCACCGATGAGGTCGGCCATGGAAGTGTCGGGCGACGCCAGCTTCTCGGCGAAGCGCTGGGTCCGGTGCACCCAGGCGATCGGCGTGTCGTCGCCGAGGCGAGCGACCAGGTCGATGGCGTGGGCCGAGATCGGCGCGAAGGGGTCGTCGCGGACTTCGGACCCCGCCACGATCGGCAGCCACTCGTCGAGCAGGTCCACGAGGGAGCGGATCATCCGGGTCTTCGCCTGGCCCCGCTCGCCGAGCAGGATGATGTCGTGGCCGGCCAGCAGGGCCGTCTCGAGCTGGGGCAACACGGAGTCCTCGTAGCCGAGCACCGCCGACGTCAGCGGCTGACCGGCCACGAGACGGGCCTCTAAGTTGACGCGGATCTCTTCTCGGACCGACCGGGGCTCGTAGCTCGACGCGCGCAGCGCGCCGAGCGTGGTCGCCAGGTCCGGGGGGGCAAGGGGGGTAGTCATAGTTGCACTGTAAAGGTTCGCCGGGGCCCGTCGGGCCCGCCCCGGGGCGGTCCCCATCATCGCGCGGCCGCCCGAAGAATCGGCGACTATCGCCGGGCCCGCTCGGTGCGCGCCACGACCTGGGCGCCGGGACGGTAGGCCAGGTGGGCCGCTCGGGGCGCGTCGAGAATGGCGAAATCGGCGCGGGCGCCGACCCCGAGGTGGCCGACGTCGTCGCGGCGCAGGGCCCGCGCGCCGCCGCGCGTCGCCGCCCACAGCGCCTCGTCGAACGTCATACCCATCTCGCGCACCGCCAGGGCGATCACGAAGGCCATGCTGGTGACGTAGGAGGTGCCGGGATTGCAGTCCGTGGCGAGGGCCACGACAACCCCGGCCCCCAGCAGGCGCCGAGCCGACGGGTAGGCCGAGCGGGTCGAGAAGTCGGCCCCGGGCAGCAGCGTCGCCACGGTGCTCGAGGCGGCGAGCTGCTCGACGTCGTCGTCGCGCACGAAGGTGCAGTGGTCGACGCTGGCGGCGTCGAGCTCGACGGCCAGCGCGACGCCCCCGGTATCGCCGAGCTGGTTGCCGTGCAGGCGCAACTCCAGTCCGGCGTCGCGCGCGCGCAGCAAGATGGCCCGGGATTCGTCGACGCTGAAGGCGCCCCGGTCACAGAAGACGTCGGCCCAGCGCGACCTCGGCGCGCAGGCGTCCAACATCGCGCCCCCCACGAGCTCGACGTAGCCGTCGCGGTCGTGGCGGAACTCCCGGGGCACGACGTGGCCGCCGAGGAACGTGACTTCGTCGCTGAACTGGCCGGCCACCTCCAGGAGGCGCGCCTCCCCCTCGACCGTCAACTCATATCCCGACTTGATCTCGATCGTCGTGACGCCGTTAGCGAGAAGCTCCGCGGCGCGCGCGGCGGTGAGGTCGCGCAGGGTTGCGGTCGAGGCCGCCCTCGTGGCCTCGACGGTCCGGCCGATCCCGCCGCCGTCGTAGTGCTGGCCCGCCATGCGCGCCTCGAACTCGTCCGAGCGCTCCCCGGCGAAGACGAGGTGGGTGTGCGAGTCGACGAAGCCGGGGATGACCGCCGCCCCCGCGACGTCGAGGGACTCGTCGGCGTCGGGGGCCTCGGCGTCGGGCCCGACCCAGAGCACGTGACCGTCGTCGAGCACCATGGCGGCGTCGACGATCCGGCCCACGGCGCCGCCCCACTCGGCGTCGTTGGTCGTCAGTTCGCCGATATGGCGTAGAACGCGGGTGGTCACGTCAGCCTTCGCGCATCGGGACCCGCACGCCGCGCGCGAGCGCGGTCTCCTCGGCGATGTCGTAGCCGGCGTCGACGTGGCGGATGACGCCCATGCCGGGGTCGTTCGAGAGCACCCGGGCGAGCTTCTGACGAGCGAGGTCGGTGCCGTCGGCGACGCAGACCTGCCCGGCGTGGATCGAACGTCCGATGCCGACGCCGCCGCCGTGGTGGATCGAGACCCACGAGGCCCCCGAGGCGGTATTGACGAGCGCGTTCAGCAGCGGCCAGTCGGCGATGGCGTCGGACCCGTCGAGCATGGACTCGGTCTCGCGGTACGGCGAGGCGACCGAGCCGCTGTCGAGGTGGTCGCGCCCGATGACGATCGGGGCCGACACCTCGCCGGAGGCGACGAGGTCGTTGAAGGCGAGCCCGGCCACGTCGCGCTCGCCGTAGCCGAGCCAGCAGATCCGCGCCGGCAGCCCCTCGAAGGCGACCAGGTTCTGGGCCTTGGTGATCCAGCGGTGCAGCGCCTCGTTCTCGGGGAAGAGCTCGAGCACCGCGGCGTCGGTGCGCGCGATGTCCCGGGGGTCGCCCGAGAGCGCCACCCAGCGGAAGGGGCCCTTGCCCTCGCAGAAGAGCGGCCGGATGTAGGCCGGCACGAAGCCGGGGAAGTCAAAGGCCCGCGAGTAGCCGCCGAGCTGGGCCTCGCCGCGGATTGAGTTGCCGTAGTCGAAGACCTCGGCGCCCTCATCCATGAAGCCGACCATCGCCTCGACCTGGCGGGTCATTGACTCTCGCGCGCGGTCGGTGAACTCCTCGGGCTTCTTTTCGGCGTAGTCGTGCCAGTCGCCCAGCTCGATGCCCTCGGGCAGGTAGCTGAGCGGGTCGTGGGCCGAGGTCTGGTCGGTGACGATGTCGACCTCGACGCCGCGCGCCAGCAGCTCGGCGAATATCGTGGCGGCGTTGCCGACGAGTCCCACCGAGAGCGCGCGACGGTCCTTCTTGGCGCCGAGCACCCGGCGCAGCGCCCCGTCGAGGTCGGCCGTCCACTCGTCGAGGTAGCGGTGCTCGACCCGGCGCTGCAATCGGCCGGGGTCGACGTCGACGCACAGGCACACGCCGTCGTTCATGGTCACGGCCAGCGGCTGGGCGCCGCCCATCCCGCCGGCGCCGCCGGTCAGGGTCAGCGTGCCCGCGAGGGTGCCTCCGAAACGCTTCTTCGCCACCGCGGCGAAGGTCTCGTAGGTCCCCTGGAGGATGCCCTGGGTGCCGATGTAGATCCACGACCCGGCCGTCATCTGACCGTACATCGTCAGCCCCAGCGCCTCGAGGCGACGGAACTCGGGCCAGTTGGCCCAGTCCCCGACGAGGTTCGAGTTCGCAATGAGGACCCGCGGCGCCCACTCGTGGGTCTGGAAGACCCCGACGGGACGTCCCGACTGCACCAGCATCGTCTCGTCACCCTTTAGCGTCGAGAGCGTACGCACCAGCGCATCGAAGCTGCGCCAGTCCCGTGCGGCGCGCCCGGTGCCCCCGTAGACGACGAGATCGTCTGGCCGTTCGGCGACCTCGGGGTCGAGGTTGTTCTGCAGCATCCGCATGGCCGCCTCCTGGGGCCAGCCCAACGTCGACAACGTGGTCCCGCGTGCGGCTCGGACGGGGCGGGCACCTTCCATGGCATCTCCTTCGGTCAGGTGAGCGTGACGAACTGTCCGGCCAGGTCCAAGAGCTCGCCGCTGCGCACCAGCTCGCCCACGCCGGCGATCTCGGGCGAGAGCCACCGGTCGTGGCCCGGTCCCCCCGAGACTGCGTTCACGCGGCCGCTCACGGCGCCCGTCGCGCGCGACGGAGTGAGGGGCTCGCGCAACGCGAGGGCTCGGGCGCTGGCCATCAACTCGATGGCCAGGACGTCGGCGAAGGCCTCGAGGGACCGGCGTAGCTTGCGCGCCGCGTGCCAGCCCATCGAGACGTGGTCCTCTTGCATGCCCGAGCTCGGGATCGAGTCGACGCTCGCCGGCGAGGCGAGGCGCTTCATCTCCGAGACGAGGGCGGCCTGGGCGTACTGGGCGATCATCAGGCCCGAGTCGACGCCGGCCTGGTGCGCGAGGAACGGCGGCAGGCCGTAGCTGCGGTGCACGTCGAGCATCCGGTCGGTGCGCCGCTCGGACATCGACGCGACGTCGGCGAGCGCAATGGCGAGGACGTCGAGCACGTAGCCGACCGGCGCGCCGTGGAAGTTCCCGTTGGAGACGAGCGAGCCGTCCGCGAGCACCGACGGGTTGTCGATCGACGACGCCAGCTCGACGTCGGCCACGCGCGTCGCGAAGCCGAACGTGTCGCGCGCGGCCCCGTGGACCTGGGGGGCGCAGCGCAGCGAGTAGGCGTCCTGGACCTGGCTGGGATCGTCGAGGTGCGAACTCACAATCAGGGAGTCGGCGAGCAGGGCCTTTAAGTTAGCGGCGCTCGCGCGCTGTCCCGCGTGGGGCCGCAGCGCGTGGATCTCGTCGAGGAAGACCCGGTCCGTGCCGCGCAGGGCCTGGATCGACATGGCCGCCGCCACGTCCATGAGGCGCATCAGCGCCATGCCGTCCTCAATCGCGAGCACCAACTGGCCGAGCATGCCGTCGGTGCCGTTGATCATGGCCAGGCCCTCCTTCTCGGCCAGCTCCACCGGATCTAGTCCGGCCTCGCGCAACGCGTCGACGGCGCTCATGCGCTGCCCTCCGCGGTCGCGCACCTCGCCCTCGCCCATCAGGGCGAGCGCCACGTGGGCGAGCGGCGCGAGGTCGCCCGAGCAGCCGAGCGAGCCGAACTCGCGCACGACCGGTGTGACGCCGGCGTTCAGCATCGCGCCGTAGGCGATCGCCGTCGAGGCGCGCACGCCCGAGACGCCGCTGCATAGGTTCGAGAGGCGCGACACCATCATCGCGCGCACGACTTCGGTCTCGACCTCGGGACCGACCCCGGCCGCGTGGCTGCGGATCAGCGAACGCTGCAGGTCGCGGCGCTGGTCGGGCGAGATGTACGTCGTCGCGAGCGATCCGAAGCCCGTGGAGAGTCCGTAGACCGGCGCCCCGCTGGCGACCATCGCGTCGATGGCCTCGCGTTGTCGCTCGAGTCGCGCGATGACCTCGGGGCTCAGCTCGACCGGCTCGAAGCGCCGCGCCACGGCGACGACGTCGTCGCGAGTGAGGGGGTCCAGCCCGATGCTCACCGTCACCGGAGTCTCCGGCGCAGTCCGGCGAGCGCCTCGAGCACCAGCAGCGCCCCCAGGCGGACCGTCCGCTGGTCGAGGGCGTCGCGCTCGACGTCGATCTCGGTGACGTCGATCGCACAGACGGCCGCGTTGGTCGCCACGATCCGCACGAAGCGGCGCATCTCGTCGGCGGAGAGTCCCCCGGGGGCCGCGGCGGAGCAACCGGGCACCTCGGCGCGGTCCGCGGCGTCCATGTCGATGTCGACGTAGACCTGGCGTCCGCCGACGCTCGCCAACTGCACCGCTCGCACGGCCGCCTCGTCGATCGAGCCGTGCCGGATCGAGTCGCGAGAAATCGCCCACGTGCCCGCGTCGTGGGCTCGCCGGGCGTAGGGGGCGGAGTTGGAGAAGTCCGCGAGCCCGACCTGCACGACGTGCTTAGCGTCGAGACCGGCCTCGAGCAGCTGGCGCACCGGTGAACCGTTGGAGACTCCGTCGCGCACGTCGAGGTGGGCGTCGAGGGTGACCAGCCCGTATCCCGTGAAGTCGCCGCCCGTCACGGCGCGCATTGCCTTCCAGGTGACCGAATTGTCGCCGCCGAGGAAGATCTTGAAATCCAGATCACCGTCGAACGCCGCGACGGCGTCGGCGACTCGCCGGTCGCCGTCGACGCCGTCGGGATCGGCGACGTTGCCGTAGTCGACGGCGGCCACGTGCTCGGCGAGGTCCACGTGGTCCGTGAACGACCAGGTGGAGTAGCGCGCGAGGGCCTCGCGGATGGCGTCGGGCGTGCTGGTCGCCGAGCGCGGGCTCAAGGAGTTCGCAAAAGTGTGCACGCCCAGCAACGCGGCGTTGTGCCGTCCCTCGACGGGCTCGGACACCAACAGCGACGCCGCGGAAGGCCAGTTCGGATCGGTCGAGTTGGCCACGTCGCCCATGTTACGCACGTGCCGTGAAAACCGGGAAACTACTGCGTTGGATCCCGGACGCGCGAACCTCGACGAGGTCTAACGCGCGCGGGCGCATCCCCCCGGGCTAAGAGCGAGCCGCTGGGGCTGGGCACCCTTCACCGCCACAAAGACTCCTTGGCTCTGCCACTGACACGACCATCGGTCCGGCTCGGCCAGGGCCACGAAGAAGTCGCGCAGCCAGCCGGTTGAGTAGATGGCGGCGTCGTGCTCGCTGCCCGGGAGCTGCACGTTGAAGGGGCCGGGCCCGTGGCGCGCCAGCGCCGGCGCGCCGGCGATTGGCCAGAAGGGGTTGATGTCGAGCTCCATGCCGGTCACCACGCCCGCGGCGAGGAGAGCCTGTCCCAATTGGAGGGGCATGACCGGGTGCATGGTCGCGACGTAGACGAGGTTGCCCCTCGCGTCGACGCCGAGGCCGGACCGAGCCGTCAGCGGGTTGTTGTTGAGCGGCGAGCCCCAGAGGTGCCAGTCTGACGATGTCGCCGTGGTGGTCAGCGCACCGTGCAGGACCATCGGAAGGAGGTTCTGTCGGTAGCTGATCGGGTGGAAGCCCGCGGGCGGGAAGTCCTTCGCCCCCCAGACGCCCATGGCCCAGTGACCGGCTCGGTCGACCCCGAACGTCATGTCACCTCTCACCAGCGCGGTCAAGACCACCCCGTCCACGACGGCGCCGCCGGCGAGGGCTCCCTGCTTGAACGCCCCGTTGAAGGCCGCGACGACGCCGGGCGGGCCCTCGTTGGCCCAGTCGATGCGCGGCCCGGCGTCGGCGGGGGCCATCGCCCACAGGTGGGGATCGATGTTGCCGACGTGCCAACGCAGCAGCGTCGTGCGCGCACGCATCCGCAAGGCCCGAAAGACCGCGCCGCCGACGTTGAGGTCACGGATGTCCACCATGATGCCCCGACGCGACGCACTGACCCCGATCCAGCCGGCCTGGCGCCTCTCGGGAGCCGGCGTGGTCGTGGCCGTCGAGGACGAGGTCGAGGACGTGGACGACCGGTTCGTGGCGCCGTCGACCACGTGGCCGGTGCCTACGGCGACGGTTGCCCCCACGATTGCCCCGAGAGCGACACCGAGTGCCGCGGTCCGCCACGGGCCGCGCCACGCTCGGGGCCGCGCCACGGCGCTACCTACCGCTCAACGGTGCGAACGCCACTGACACCGGGTGCGACGGTGTCGGTGGCGAGGTACGTCGGCACCTCGGTGGCCTCGCGGCCGTGGTGCAGGTCGTCGATGTACACCGGTGAGGGGGTGGCGAGGTACTCGCCCGCCTCGGTGCGCGTCACGACGTTCGGGGTCTTGCGCTTGCCGCCGCCCTTGACCGCCTGGAGCTCTTTGCAGATCTTGTAGGTCACCGGGTAGGCGACGAACGGCGAGATCAACACGAGGATGCGCATGGCCCACAGCACCGAGTTGAGCGACACGTGGAAAAAGTTCGCCAGGACGTCGGTCGAACTCGCGACGAACATCATGAACAAGAGGGCCAGAACGGCCGATCCGGCCGCAGTGCGCTTGGGCCGGTTGCTCGGGCGATCGAGGAGGTGGTGGATCTCGTCGTCCTTCGTGAAGCGCCGCTCGATGGCCGGCCACGCGAAGATGATGTTGAAGATGAGCCCCGGCAGAACGATCGAGGGAATGAAGACCTCCCACGGGATCGTGTAGCCGAAGCTGTGGAACGACCACGACGGCCAGATGCGCAGCGCCCCGTCGAGGAATCCCATGTACCAGTCCGGCTGGACCGCGTAGGAGATCTTGGCCGCGTCGTAGGGACCGAACTGCCAAATCGGGTTGACCTGGGCGAAGGCGCCGAGCAGCGCCGTGACGCCGGTGACGATGAAGAGGAAGCCCGTGGTCTTGGCCATGAACACCGGGAACATCGGTGAGCCGACGACGTTGTTCTCGGTGCGGCCCTCGCCGGGGAACTGAGTGTGCTTCTGGCGCACCAGCAGCGCCATGTGCGCGGTGACCAGCCCGATGATGACGAGCGGGACTATCAGCACGTGCAGAATGAAGAAGCGCGGGATGATCGCGGTGCCGGGGAAGTTGCCGCCGAAGACGAGGAAGGCGAGGTACGAGCCGACCACCGGGATCGAGAGGATGATCGAGTAGGCGATGCGGATGCCCGTGCCCGAGACGAGGTCGTCGGGCAGCGAGTAGCCGAGGAAGCCGTTCACGATCGCGAGGATCAGGAGCGTCCCACCGATCGTCCAGTTGAGCTCTCGAGGCTTGCGGAAGGCGCCCGTGAAAAAGACCCTCGCCATGTGCACCACGATGGCGCCGACGAAGATGTCGCAGGCCCAGTGGTGCATCTGGCGCATCAGCAGCCCGCCGCGCACGGCGAACGAGAGGTCGACCGACGACGCGAAGGACTGGGTCATCCTCTGGCCGTCGAGGGGCAGGTAGCTGCCGTGGTAGGTGACGATCCCCTGGCTCGGGATGTAGTACAGCGTCAAGAACACGCCGGTCACCATCAGCACGACGAACGAGTAGAGCGCGATCTCGCCGAGCATGAAGGACCAGTGATCCGGGAAGATCTTGTCGAGGAAGGACCGGCCGCCCTTAGCGACGCCCAGGCGATCGTCGAGCTCACCCAGGGCCTTGCCGACCTGACCGTGGCGTCCCAGGGCCGCCTTCTGCGTGCGCTCGGTGTTCACGACGTCACTCACGTGCGCTCCCAGAATCCCGGCCCGACAGGCACGTGGTAGTCGCGCTGGCTGCGCAAGAAGCCCTGAGAGTCCACGTAGAGCGGCAGCTGGGGCAACGGGCGCGGCGCCGGGCCGAACTGCGGAATCGCCCCGTTGGTCACGTTGAACGTCGACTGGTGGCACGGACACACCAGCAATTGGAGCTGCTGCTCGTAGAGACCGACCGGGCAGCCGAGGTGGGTGCAGAGCTTGGAGTACGCCACGTAACCGGCCGGACCCCAGGTCTCGCGGCCCTTCTGGGTGGTGAAGTTCTGGTTCGAGATACGGATCAGCACGGTCTGATTGACGGCCTGGCCCCGCTCGGTGTCCTGGGTGCCCTCGGGAAAGACCGTGACGATCGAACCGATAGCCAGGTCGCCCACCGAAACGCGCCGACCGGTCTGGTCCACGATGAACGTTCCCTTGGCCCAGTCGGTGTGGTCGAGCGTGCCCTTGGGTAGCGGACCGAGGCTGCGCAGCAACGGGAATAGCGCGACGATCCCGAAGATCCCGAGGCCCCCGCCCAGTAGTCCGCCGAGGAGTTTGCGGCGCCGGACGACGTCGCCACCGCGCTCGACGATCGCCGCGGCGAAGGCGTCACGGTCGGAAGCGGAGTTGGCGAGGACGTGACGCTCTTCGACGAACGGACCGCGGGGCATCAGATACTTGCCCCACGCGACGAGGCCGATGCCGACGAAGAACATGCCCCCGCCGAGGGTGGCGCCGAGTTTCCACGGTTGGGCGTTGATCCAGTAGGCCCAGCCGAAGCAGCCAAACAGCACCGCGCCCACGACAAAGTTGACGGCGATGACCCTCTCGACGAGCTGGGGGTTGCGCGCCGACGGCTCCTGGTGCGAGTACCCCTCTTCGAGACTGGCCACCGTGACGGGAGTACGGGTTTCGTTCACGTCGCTCACTGGCGCTCCCCGATCCAAAACCCGACGAGGGCCAGCCCGCCGACACCCAGCGCCAGACCGACGAAGCCCTCGGCCACCGGACCGAGGCCGCCCAGGCCGAACCCGCCCGGGTTATTGGGGTGCTCAATCTCCGTCGTCACGTACTTGACAATGTCGTTGACCTGGTAGTCGCTCAGGTTGCCGGTGAAGCGCGGCATGTTGGCCGGACCGGTGCGGATCGCCTCGGCGACTTGGACGGCCGGGATGTTGCGCAGCGACGGCGCGTAGGTGCCGTTCGCCAGCGCGTCGCCGTCACCCTCAATCGTGTGGCAGGCCGCGCAGTTGAGCGCGAAGAGCGCCGCCCCGTCGGAGACGTTGGCGATTCCCAAGTTGGGCGTGGGGATCGACGGGTAGCTCGGGGAGAGCGAGTTCACCCACGCCGCAACCGCGAGCGCCTGGTTGTGGTCGAGGCGCGCCACCCGACGGTTCGCCTGGATGGAGCGCGGGTCGGCCGCGGGCATGCGGCCCGACTCGATCCAGAAGTCGATTGTCGCCGGGCCCAGGCCCACCAGGTTGGGGTAGGCGCCGCCGGTGCCGTTGGGCGGCACGCCATTCGCCTCATTACCGTGGCACGACGCGCAGTTCTGCAAGAAGAGGGCCTGACCCAACTGAATCAGCGACGACGACGGCGCGTTGTACGTGATGGCGGTGTCGCCGTAACTGATGACGACGCCGTTGGCGTCCTTCTTCACTACGTCAGAGTTCGGCGTCCCGGCGTTCTTGCGGGTCGTCTGGTAGGGAGTCGACTTGTACTTGTCCGAGGCCCCCGAGGCGCCGGCGAACATGAGCACCGGTCCTAGCGCGACGAAGCCCACGATGGTGACCGCCGAGAGGCGCCTCACGAGAGCCGACGACACGCGCATCTACTTGAGCAGGAAGAGGGCCGAGTAGAGCCCAATCCATACGACGTCGACGAAGTGCCAGTAGTAACTCACGCCCTGAAACGTGGAGAGCTCCCCGGGGTCCCCCTCGGTGCCGCGCATGCGAAAGAGCAGGAAGCTCATCGCGACGAGTCCGAGGAAGACGTGCAGTCCGTGCAGTCCGGTCGTGATGTAGAAGACCGAGCCGTAAGAGTTGGTGTACCAGCGCGTGGTCAGGTGGATCCACTCGTAGGCCTGGTTCCCGACGAACAACGTGCCCATGACGATCGTGATGATGACCCAGCGACGGGCCTCGACGCGGCGCCGACGCTCGATCAGCCAGACGGCCCACTGCATGGTGAACGACGAGGCGACCAGGATGATGGTGAAGATGCCCGACTGCAGGACGTCGAGGCGCGTGCCGACGGGGGGCCACGCCGCTAGGTGCGCGCGGATCGTAAACAGTGCGGCGAAGAGACCCGAGAAAAACATCAGCTCGCTGCCGAGCCAGATCATCACGCCGATGGCGAGCATCGGCGGACGATCGTGGACGATCTTCTCTGGCTTCGCCAGGCTATCGAGGGGAATCGCCTGACTCACGGGTACATTTCTAGTAGAAATGGCGACCTCGATGGGGGCGGTTCTGTGAAATGGCTCAGACCAACGTCGCGGGCAGCGGCTCGGACGCCACGATGGCGAGCCGGCGCGTCGGGCGAGTCATCGCCACGTAGAGAGTGCGCAGTCCCCGGGGCGTCACCGACGAATGGTCCTGGGCGCCCCGACAGGCGATCAGCGCCGGCTCGACCACGACGACCGCGTCGAACTCGAGCCCGTTAGCGCCCTCCGCTCCCAGCACTACGAGGTCGGCGCCGAGCCCGCGCGAGTCCTGGTCGCGCGGGTCGACCGCGTCGAGGCCGTTCACGAGCAGGACCTCGAGAGTGGCCTCGATCCTCTCACTGGCCACGATTACCGCGACCCGGCCGGGAGCGACCGCGGCCACCTCTCGACGGGTGACGGCCACGAGCGTCGCGGCGAAATCGTCGGGGTCTACGACGTCGACGGTCGGGGACGACCCCGCACGACGCACGGGCCTCGGCGGGACGAGGTCCGGCGCCGCGACGGCCAAAGTGGGCGCCGCGAAGTCGAGCACCTCCTCGGGCGTGCGGTAGCTGACGGTGAGGTCGACCCGGGAGGGCTCGCGGCGGGGCTCGAGCACCTCGAGCACGGCGTTCCACGACGCCGACGACGAGGCGGTCGTCGCCTGGCCCATGTCGCCCACGATGGTGATCGATCCCGTCAGGTCGCGGCGCTTCAGCACGCGAAGCTCCATCGGCGAGAGGTCCTGGGCCTCGTCCACCACGATGTGGCCGTAGGTGACGAACTCGGCCTCGTCGAGCTCGGTGCTCGGGACCGGGGCGAGCCGTTGGGCCTCACGGAGCGCGGCCGCCCGAACGTCGCCGGCGTAGGCGTCGAGGTCGATGCCGTTCAGGATGTCGAGGTCGGCGACCTTCGGGGCGGGACGCGGTCGACGGCGCGGACCGAGCAGAATCCGCGCCTCGTCGATCAGGGCGGCGTCGGCCTTGGTCCAGCGGATCTCGTCGATCGACTCGGAGCGGGCGCGGTGCAGCAACGTGAGCTCGTCGTCGGTCATTATCCCCTCGCCGGCGGTGCGCAGCAGGGCCGGCGCACCGAAGAGGTCGTGCAACAGCTCCTGGCCCGAGAGTCGCGGCCAGATCCGCTGCAGGGCGACCGTGAACTGTGGCGTCTGACGGATGAGGTCGGCCAGGTCGCCCACGGCGCTGACCTCGTCGAGGCCCTCGCGCTCGAAGCGCTCGTAGTACTCGTTCGCGAGGCGGTTCGCCAGTTCGCGCCCGACGGCCGAGCGGCGCTGGTTGTGGTTACCGGGACGGCGGCGGGCCCGTTCCACCGCCTCCTGGGTGTACTTGGCGCGCAGTACCACGATCGCCCGTCCGACCGGTATTTCGACGTCGTCGCGGAGTGGGCGCTGTCGGGTGCGCAGCGCGCGAGCGATCAGTCTCGTCATGCGCAGATCGCCCTTCAACTGGTCGACCGGCTCACTGTCCCGTCCGCGGACCTCGACGTTGGTCACGAGGCCCGAAATGGTCGAGAGCGTGACGCCCGACTCGCCGAGCGACGGGAGCACGTTCTCGATGTAGTTGAGGAACAGGGGGTTCGGTCCGACCACCAGTACACCCTGACGTTCGAGCGTCGAGCGGTGGGTGAAGAGCAGGTACGCGGCTCGGTGCAGGGCGACCGCGGTCTTGCCGGTGCCCGGTCCGCCCTGGACGAGCAGGACGCCGGCGAGCGGACTGCGAATGATTCGGTCCTGCTCACCCTGGATGGTGGCGATGATGTCACCCATGCGACCGGTGCGCGCACTTCCGAGCGCGGCGAGCAGGGCGCCCGGTCCGCCGAGGGCCAGCCCGCCGTCGACGAGTCCCTCCTCGGTCGCGGACCGGATCTCGTCCTCGGGCAGCGCGAGGTCACCGTTCGCGTCGGCGAAATACTCGTCCTCGACGCCGGTGACGTCGTGGCCTCGGATCGCGACGTGCCGACGTCGCGACAGGTTGAGCGGCTCGACGCCGGTCGCGCGGTAGAAGGCCTCGGCTACGGGGGCCCGCCAGTCGACCACCAAGGGGTTGAGCTGCTCGTCGGAGACGGCGAGACGGCCCACGTGGTACACGTCGGCGACGCCGTCGCTGTCCATGGCGTAGTCGATCCGCCCGAAGAAGAGCGGCTGGTCACCGATCGCCAGTTGGTCGAGGCGGTGCAACGCGGTGCCCATCACGACGTCGCGCTCGACCAGGTCGCCGGCGCCGCGCATGTTCGCCACGGCGGCGCTGTCACGAAGGGAGCGGGCCTCGTCACGCATGTGATCAAGGGCCTTCAGCGCGACGTCGAGGAAGTGCTGCTCCTCGGTAATCTCACGCTCGTGCGCCATCACAGCCTCGTTTCGTCTCCCAAAATTGAGAAATTTCAAGTCTAGATGACTGGGGTGACGCCCCGTCCAAATGACCTCACGACCTCGTCCTCTAGATTGAGGGTGAAAGAGGAGTGAAGTGAGCGAGCCAGTATTCCTTCGGGCCTGTCGGGGCGCGACCGTGGAGCACGTCCCGGTGTGGTTCATGCGCCAGGCCGGTCGCTCGCTCCCCGAGTACCGGGCGCTGCGCGGCGACGGCTCGATCCTCGACGCCATCGCCGACCCGTCGCTCGCCAGCGAAATCACGATGCAACCGGTTCGCCGCTACGGCGTCGACGCCGCGATCCTCTTCTCGGACATCGTCGTCCCCTTCCACGCGGTCGGATTCGGGATCGACGTCGTGCCCGGTCGCGGTCCGGTGATCGCCCAGCCCTTCACCGGTGGCGCGGACCTCGAGCGACTGCCCGACCTCACCGACGCCGACATGTCCCACGTGACCCAGACCGTCGACCTCGTGGTGAAAGAACTCGAGGCGACCGACACTCCGCTCATTGGCTTCGCCGGGGCGCCGTTCACCGTCGCCAGCTACCTCGTGGAAGGCGGGCCGACGCGCGAGTTCGCCGTGATCAAGACCATGATGCACGCCGATCCCGCGCTCTTCGAGCAACTCCTCGACCGGCTGGTCTCGATTACTGTCTCATTCCTGCGCGCCCAGGTCGCCCACGGCGCGCGAGCGCTGCAGCTGTTCGACTCGTGGGCCGGGTCCCTCTCGCGCAACGAGTACCGTCGCTTCGCACTGCCCGCGACCCAACGGGTGCTGGCGGGCGTGGCCGACCTCAACGTCCCGACCATCCTCTTTGGCGTCGGCACCGGCGAGCTGCTCGACCTCATGGCGACGGCGGGCAGCTCGGTCGTCGGAATCGACTGGCACGTCGACCTCGACGAGGGTCGGCGCCGGGTGGCCGGCATGCCGGTCCAGGGGAACCTCGACCCGGCCCGCTGCATGGGGGGCGAGGCGCTCGCCGTGCAGGCGGCGCGGGGCGTGATCGCCCGGGCCGGCAACGACGCCGGTCACGTCTTCAACCTCGGTCACGGCGTGCTGCCGTCGACCGACCCGACCGTCCTCGAGGCGATCGTCCGCGTGGTGCACGAAGAGGGAAGGGCCGGGGTCCGGTGACGATCGGCGTCCTGGTCATGGCCTACGGCACTCCGTCCACCCCCGACGACGTCGAGGCCTACTACACCCGCATCCGCTACGGCCGGGCGCCGAATCCCGAGCTGCTCGCCGACCTCGTGCGCCGTTACGACGCGATCGGGGGCACGTCGCCCCTGGCCCAACGCACGGCCGACCAGGTCGCGGCGCTGGCGGCGGCGCTGGCGGACTCCTCGCCCGGCGCCTTCGACGTCCGTTTCGGCTCGAAGTACGAGCCGCCCCTGCTCGAGGAGACGGCCGAGGGGTTCCGTCGCGACGGCCTCTCGAGGGTCGTGGGCCTCGCGCTCGCCCCCCACTCGTCGGCGATGTCGACCGACCAGTACATGGCCCGCGCCCGCGAGGCGCTCGGCGCCTCAGTGGAGCTCGTCGCGGTCGGCGCGTGGTGGGACCACCCGGGCTTCCTCGAGCTGATTGCCCAGCGGGTCACCGAGGCGCTCTCGACCGTGCCGGCGCAGCGACTCGCGACGACCGAGGTGCTCTTCTCGGCGCACTCGCTTCCCGAGAAGATCCTCGCCCTCGGTGACACCTACCCCCAGCAGCTGCGCGAGAGCGCCCGGCGGGCCGCGGCGCTGGCCGGCGTCTCGCGCTGGGACGTCGCGTGGCAGTCGGCGGGCCGTACCGCCGACCCCTGGATCGGCCCCGACATTCTCGAGGTAATCCGCCAGAAGCACGCCGAGGGCGTCACGGACCTCGTCTCGTGCCCCATCGGATTCGTTTCCGACCACCTCGAGGTCCTCTTCGACATCGACGTCGAAGCCCAGGGCGTCGCGGAAGCGGTCGGCGTGAATCTCGTGCGCACCGCGTCGCTCAACGCCGACCCCCGGTTCATCGCGGTGCTGGCTGACGTCGTGCGCACCGCGGCGAGCTGAATGTCGCGAGCCTCGGTCGTGGTCGTCGGGGGCGGGGTCGCGGGGCTCTGCGCCGCGTGGGAGATCTCGGGCGGCGCCGACGGCCCCGACGAGGGCACGCCGCGCATTGAGCTGATCGAGGCGGGGAACCGTCTGGGCGGGGCCTTGACGACCGCCCCGTTCGCGGGCCGAACGATCGACCTCGGCGCCGACGGCTTCCTCGCCCGGCGCCCCGAGGCGGTGACGCTCGTGCACGAGCTCGGCTGGGCCGAGAGACTCGAGGCGATCGACGCGACCGGCGCCTCGATCTTCTTGCGCGGCTCGCTGTACGAGCTACCCACGGGCCTGGCCCTCGGTATTCCGGTCTCCGTAGCGCAGGTCCGCGCGGTGAAGGGTCTCTCGTGGCGGGCCCGCCTCGCCGCGCGCCGAGACGAGTGGTTCCCCGCTCACCTGACGGTCGAGGACGACGCGACGATCGGCGACATCGTGCGCAGGAAGCTCGGACGCGAACTGAGCTACCAGTTCATCGAGCCCATGGTCGGTGGTATCCAGGCCGGCCGGATCGACGACCTCTCGGCCCGGTCGGTCTTTCCCGCGTTGCTGGAGGCGGCCCGCAAGGGCGGCTCACTCATGCGCGCCATGCGTCCGGTCGGGCCCGTGCACCCGGGGCCGACCTCGGCGACGGTCGAGAGCGGACCGATGTTCTACTCGCTGCTCGACGGCGTCGGATCGCTGCCCGTCGAACTGGCACGACAGCTCGCCGAGCGCGGCGTCGTCATACGCACCGGCGTGGAGGTGACCGCCCTGCGTCGAACTCCGTCGGGGCAGTACCACTGGGAGGTCGACACTGCCACGACGACCACCCCGGCCGACGCGCTGGTCCTCGCCGCCCACGCGCCGGTCGCCGGACGACTGCTCGGCGCCTTTGATCCCCGTCTCGACGCGTTGACGCGTATCCCGAGCGCCGGCGCGGCGATGGTCACGTTCAGCGTGCCCCCCGATGGCGTCATCCTGCCCTCGCGGGGCACCGGGGTCCTCGTGCCCCTCGGCACCGAGTGGTCCGGCGACGGCACCCTCATGACGACCGCCATCACCCTGCTCGATCGCAAGTGGCCCCACCTGCGCCGTGACGACGACGTGCTGCTGCGCGTCCACGTCGGGCGGATCGACGACACCCGCTGGTCGACGATGGACGACGACGAACTGACCGCGCGCGTCATCGAGGAACTGGGCGTCGTGCTGGAGAGATTCCAGAAGCCCCTCGCGTCGCGTGTTCAAAGGTGGCCACACGGTCTCCCGCAGTACTACCTAGACCACGACCGGCTAATCGCCGACGCCCGGGCCGCCGGCGCGCCTCTTCGTGTCGCGCTCTGCGGCAGCGCCTACGACGGCGTCGGCATCCCGGCCGGTGTCGGCTCCGGACGGCGCGCCGGGCGCGAAGTCCTCGCGATGGCCTGAGCGGGAGCGACGAGGACGTTTAGAGGTAGTAACCGGAGTGGATGTAGATGCAGGGCACGCCCTCGCTGATGTACATCGCGTGATTCTTCGGGTCGTCGTCGAGGGCGAGTCGGATGTCGAAGCCCTCCTTCACCAGGTCGCGCAGGGCCCCCCGTTTGAACTCGTCCACGCCGGAGTAGTCGCCGTACTCGCGCATGATGAGTAAGTCCCAACGGATGCCGTAGCGCTCGAGCCAGGCGACCGTATGGGGCTTCACCCGACGGGGCCGTCCGGTGAGGAGCACGACCTTCAGCGAGTGGTCCAAGAGCTCGAGCAGCCGTTCGATCTCCTCGATGGTGGGGTCGTCGCCGCAGGCGTCGAAGAAGCTCTTCCAGTCCCCCCAGTCGAGGTAGTGCTGGCGCCCGGCGGCGTCGGCGAGGACGCCGTCGATGTCGAAGATAACGGCCGACCCGGCGTCCGAGGGCTCGGCTCGCCAGTGCCAGTTCTCTCGTACGTCGTCCGAAGCCATCAGTCATTTCAGGCTAACGGCACCGGACGCCAAGTCTGCGAGACTGGTCCCGTGGGAGCGACCGAGCGCCAAACGCTACCAATTCCGTACGGGCATCACGTCTACGTGGTGAGCGACCTGTCCATCTCACCCACGACCGACGTGTCGTCGAGACCGGTCGCCGAATTCATTGACCTCCTGGGCGACATCGACGACGCGGCCCTGGTCGTCGTCGCCGGCAACCTCTTCCACCCGCGCCCGTCGACCGACCTCGCGAAGTTCGTCGAGGCCACCCTCGAGGCCCTTCCCGCCCTGCGCGAGGCGATCTCGGGCTTCACGGCACAAGAGGGACACCGCTTCATCGTCCTGCCGGGCAGTGACGACCTGGGGCTGCGGGTCAACAGCGACGCCCAGGCCAGCCTGGAGGCGCTGGGGGTTTGCGTCGCCAATGACCTCGTACTCCAGGTCGCCACCGCCGACGGCGTGCGCGATCTCGCCGTCGCCGCCGGCACCTGCACGGTGGACGTGCGCCGAGCCGACAAGAACGACCAGGCCGACGCCGACCGCCTGGAGGACCCGCTCGCGCTGCCGAGATTCGTGGCCTCGAGAGTCCTCTACCGCCGACTCGGCGGGTGGGTCTGGTTCCCCTTCGTCGCGACTCTGCTCTTCGACCTGTTCGGCGCGGTCACGTCGATTGTCGCGCACTACACCCACGAGCACCTGCGGGTGCACACGCCCCACTCGCAGAGCTTCTGGGGCAACCTCCTGTGGAACCTCATGATCATCGCCGTCGTCGAGGCGCTAGTCATCGGATGCGCCGGCCTGATCGTACGACGACGGTTCAATCGCGGAGCCAAGATCTCTGGCGCGTCCGAGCTCTGCGAGCCGCTCTCGCTCACGCACGTGGACGAGGTCGACGCCCTGGAGTTCGCGCGTCGCGTGGCCGAGCGCGGCGGCGCCGGAGCCGTCGTCGGCGGCGCGTCGCGACCGGCGTTGGCCTTCCTCGACCGGGGCGTCTGCGCCACGCCGGGGCCGTCGAGGACCGTGCTCGTTGAACGACGGGGCCGCCTGGGCCTGCCGCCGGTCTTCTCCTCGGTCGACCGCCTGGGCATTGTCGAGATTGAGGCCGCGAGCGCGGTCCAGGTCCGCCTCTACGCCGGTGAGACTCCCCGCCCACGGGGCCGGCTGCTCGAGAGAATCGTCGCGGACTCGAACGTCCAGCCCGCTCCCCCGCGGTCGACGTCGACGGTCGGTTCGTGGCCCTCCGGCGATCCCTTCCCGGTGACGATCGAGCGTCTGAGCGACCAACGGCGCCAACGAACCATCCGTCGCTGGGCCAGTGGACTGCTCTTCCTCGACGGCCTGATCAACGTCGTGGTGACCGCGTCGCCTCCGCTGCGCAGCCGTCTGCACACGGTCCTCACCGTGTTGCCGCTCGGCGTCGCCCAGTCCGCCGCCGCCCTGACCGCCGTCGCGGGCATCGCGATGATCATGATGGCGCGCGGCGTGCGGCGCGGCCAGCGACGGGCGTGGTTCCTCGCCGTCGGGGTCCTCGCGGTCACTATCGTGGCCCACCTCGCGCGGGGCGGGAGCGTCGTCGCCTCGCTCCTCGCCGCCGCGATCCTCAGCCTGCTCGTTGTGCAGCGACGCTTCTTCCAAGCGACGACCGACCGGTCGAGCCTGCGGTCGGCGCTACCGCGCCTCGGGCTCGTGGCGCTGGTGAGCGTGATAGCGACCACCATCGGCATCGAGGCCTCACCGGCGCGACTACACCACCTTCCCTCGGTCGGCGTCGTGCTCGCGGCGTGCGTCGAGCGGCTCTTCGGCCAGAACAACATTATGCTCCCCGACCGGGTCGGGGACTTCGTCAACCCGACGCTGCTCGCGGTCGGTCTGTCGCTCTTCGCCTCGGCCCTCTACGTGCTGACCCGACCGGTGGTCGACCGACGTCTCTCGACGACGGCGCGCAGCGCCGAGCGGCGCTTCGCCGAACTGCGCGCGAGGGAGATCGTCCGACGCCACGGCCGGGGCACCCTCGACTACTTCGCGCTGCGCGACGACAAGCAGTTCTACTTCTTCCGCGACTCGCTCGTGGCCTACGCGGTCTACGGGGGCGTCGCCCTAATCTCGCCCGACCCCATCGGCCCCGAAGCCGAACGCACCGAGGCGTTCAGCGCCTACCGCGCCTACGCCGAGGGCCGCGGCTGGACGATCGGCGTCGTGGGCGCGAGCGAGGCGTGGCTACCGATCTACCAGGCCGCCGGGCTGCACCACCTCTACATCGGCGACGAGGCGATCGTCGACTGTCCGACGTTCAACCTGGCGGGGGGCAAGATGAAGGGTCTTCGCCAGGCCTGCAGCCGTCTGGCGCGCCACGGCTACACCGTGGAGTTCCTCGATCCCTCCAACATCGACCCCAGCCACGTGACCGACATCGTGGAGTTGATCACGATGCTGCGCCGCGGCGAGGCCGAGCGCGGATTCTCCATGATGCTCGGCCGGCTGTTCAATCCGAAGGACAAGGGGCTCCTGCTCACGCTGGTGCACGGCCCCGACGGCAAGCCGGCCGCGGTCTGTCAGTTCGTGCCGTCCCCGGCGATCAACGGCTACTCGCTCGACCTCATGCGCCGCGACCCGGGCGATCACCCCAACGGACTCATTGACTTCGCGCTGTGTTCGACGATCGAGCACCTGCGCGACAGTGGCGCCCGGGGGCTCTCGATGAACTTCGCGGCCTTCCGGTCGGTGCTCGAGGGCGGACCCGGGGAGGGAACCTTCACCAAAGTCGAGCGTTGGGCCCTCAAGCGGCTCTCGGGTATCTTGCCCATCGAGTCGCTGTGGACCTTCAACTCCAAATACCACCCCACCTGGCTGCCGCGCTACCTCGTCTACCCCGCCGCCGAGAGCTTCGTGCCGGTCGCCGCCGCGGTGCTGCGCGCCGAGTCGCTGACCGAACTACCGGTCGTCGGACGATTCCTCACGAGCGATCCCTCCAATCGACCGGGCACCGTCGTACCCGCCGAGGTGCTCGAGGCGGCGAAGAAGGTCGACGACGAGGTCCTGCAATAGGTCATCCTCGGCCGACGCGACGACGAGTCCGGTCCGCCGATTCCGCGACGTCGCCGTCCCGGAGTTCTCCACCAGACCGAACGGCGACGATCCAGTAAGTCGCGGTGGACGCGGCCCTCGCCCCGAGCGCCGCCGAGGCGCTCGCGCGACGCACGCGGCGACTCGGTAGGGACCCGGTCGGAACTCGTCCACGATATGTTGTACCCAGCCGTCGGTTGGCTGCGAGCGACACGATTTCTGTCATCCACGTCGGACTCGCCTCCATTGAGTCGGGCCACTGTCGGAAGGTGTCGGACCATGACTGAAACGGACCCGTCAGTACAGACACTCGAGCAGTACTTCTTGAACTCGGTCGACCTGCTCTCGGTGTTCTCGGCCGATGGCGTCGCCCGGTTAAGGAATCCGGCCTGGCAGAAGGTCCTCGGTTGGGACCCGGAGACCCTGGACCGGTTTGAATTCATCGACCTCGTGCACCCCGACGACGTCGTAGCGGCGAAGCTCGAGTTCGACCTGGAGTGGAGCGGACCGGCCGCCCCCCGATTCGGTTTCGAGAACCGCCTGCGTTGTCGCGACGGCTCGTACCGCTGGATCGAGTGGACCTCGCATCGCCAAGGAGAAATGGTCTACGCCACGGGACGCGACGTCACCCAACGCAACGCCGTCCTCGCCGCGCTCGACGCCGCCAATCAGATGAACACGGCCATCTTCACCGCCGCGACCGACTCGATCGTCGTGGTCGACCGGCAGATGAGGATCGCGGAATTTAGTCCGTCCGGGGCTCAGATTTTTGGCTACCCGAACGTGGAGCGAATCGGCGTTGACGCCCTGATCATCATCCACGTCGACGACCGCGAACACGTCCGCGCATCCTTCCAGAGAATCTTCGAATTCGACGAGGTCGCGACGGCGCGATTCCGGGCCCTGCACTCCGACGGCCACTGGCTGATCGTCGAGGCCCGCGGCCGGGCGCTAGGCGTGACCGACGGCTCGACGGAGTTGGCCGTCATCATCTGCCGTGACGTCACCAAGGCCGTGGCCGAGGAGGCGGCGCTGGCCGAGAGCCTGCGCAAGATCACGGCGATCGTGGATACCGCCGTGGACGTCATCTCCACGATCGACCGCGACTTCCACGCCCTCGAGAACAGTCCCTCGAGCGAACTGACCACGGGCATCCCGGCCGACCAGCGCGACCTCTACCCGATCTTCGACCGGATCCATCCCGACGACCGTCCGAGCATCGCGGAGGCGGTGCAGAGGATCTTCGGCGCGGGCGAGACCGCCACCGTGCGCTACCGACTGCAGCACTTCGACGGGCACTGGATGACCATGGAATCCAAGGGCCGGGCCCTCGTGGACGCCGGAGGTCCCCCCACCAAAGCCGTCGTCACGAGCCGCGACATCTCCGAGTCGGTCGAGGCGCAACAGGCCCTCGCCCGAAGCCTCGAGACGACCGTCGCCATCTTCGACGCCACCGTGGACGGCATCGTCCTGATCGACAACGACCTACGGGTCGTCGAAGCCAGTCAGGCCGGCGAGCGGTTCCACGGCGTACCGGCGAGCCAGCGCCGGGGCCGCGACGTCACCGAGCTGGTGCACCCGGACGAGCAGGAGATGGTGCGAGCATCGTTGCGCCGGGCCTTCGAGGAGGATGGTTCGGTCGAGTTCCGGTGTCGCATGGTTCACCGCCAGGGGCACCTTTTGACGCTCGAAGTCCGGGGTCGCACGCTACACGACGCTCACGGACCACCGACGCAGTTGGTCTTCATCGCGCGTGACATCACCGAGTCGGTCGCGGCGGAGGTCGCGCTGACCCGAGCCTTCGAGAAGACCAGCGCGATCCTCGCCGCCGCGGCCGACTCGATCGTCGTCATCGACCGCGACCTGGTGATCGAGGAGACTAGTCCCGGCACCGAGCGGATCTTCGGCTACCGCCAAGAGGACCAGAAGGGTCGCGACGCGCTCGACATCATGCACCCCGACGACCAGCCAATGGTGCGGGCCGCCCTGGAGCGCCTCTTCGCGCAAGGGGGCGACGACCTCATCGACTACCGCTTCCGGGGGCGCCACGCCGACGGTCACGAGCTCATGATCGACACGAGAGCTCGACTGCTTCGCGACGCCGCCGGCGAGAGCCTTCGCGCGGTGCTGGTGTCACGGGACATCTCGGACTCCGTGGCGCGCGACGTGGCGTTGGAGGCGGCCCGGTTTGAGGCCGAACGGGCCAATCAGGCCAAGAGCGAGTTCATGTCGCGGATGAGCCACGAGCTGCGCACGCCGCTCAACTCGGTGCTGGGCTTCGCACAGATCCTTCAGATGGAGTCCCACTCACCCGAGGTGATCGGGACCGCCGACCAGATCTACCGATCCGGTCAGCACCTCTTGAACCTCATCAACGAAGTCCTCGACATCTCTCGGATCGAGTCGGGCACCATCGCGGTGACGCTCGAGCCGGTGTCGCTCGACGAGCTACTCGACGAGTGCGTGGGCCTCGTGAAGCCCCAGGCCAGCGAGTTCAGCATCGAGATGGTCATCGACTGCACGAAGGGGCTGCACGCGTTCGCCGATCGCAACCGCCTGCGCCAGGTACTCATCAACCTGCTATCTAACGCCATCAAGTACAACCGGCCTCACGGAACCGTCACCTTGACGTGCGTCAAGAGGAAGGGGCGGGTGCGCCTCGGCGTCGTGGACACCGGCTACGGAATCGCCCCCGAATTGCACAGTCGCCTCTTCACTCCCTTCGACCGACTGGGCGCGGAGTCCCAGGGCATCGAGGGCACCGGGCTCGGACTCGCGCTCTCCCAGAGCCTCGCCGAGGCAATGGGCGGCGAACTCAGCGTGAAGAGCAAAGTCGGCCAGGGTTCAACCTTCCGAATCGACCTGCCACTGTGCGACGCGACGTGACGTGACGTGACGTGACGTGACGACCTATTAGCCTTGTCAGAGCCCCGTCGACCAGGAACCGTGAATCCCCCATGCGCACCATCTTGTACATCGAGGACAACCTCTACAACGTCCAGTTGGTCCAACGGCTACTCACGCAACGTCCCGACGTCGAGCTGCTCACGTCGTCCATGGGCCACGTCGGGATCCACCTGGCCCAGCAGCGCCGTCCCGACCTCATCCTGCTCGACGTGCACCTACCCGACGTCGCGGGCTACGACGTCTACACGAGCCTGCGCGCCGACCCCTCGACCTCGTCGATCCCGGTCATCATCCTCTCGGCGGACGCCACGCCCGGCCAGAGCCGGCGGTTCCTCGACGCCGGGGCCTTCGCCTACATGACCAAGCCCCTCGATCTCACTCACGTGCTGCTGGTCGTCGACGAAATCCTGGGCGGATCGCCGAGTCCGGCCGAAGCCCTCCCTAACTAGGCCCCGGTCACACCGGGTAGGCGTGACCGATGAGGCCGGTCACCACCTCGCGGGGCACCGCCGGCGAGAACAAGAATCCCTGGCCCAGAGTGCAGACGAGCCCCTGCAGCCGACGCAGCTGCTCCTTCGTCTCGATTCCCTCCGCGAGGACGGTCATCCCGAGGTTGTTGCCGAGGGACACGATCGCCATGAGCACGCGGTCGTGGTGGATGTTCTCCGCCAGGGTCCGCACGAAGCGTTGGTCGATCTTGATAACGATCGGGTTGAACTGGGTCAGGTACGCCAGCGATGAGAATCCCGTTCCGAAGTCGTCCAGCGCGACGCCAATACCTAGTTCCGTCAAGAGCTCCATCGTGTGCATCGTGTCGGCGACCTCGAGTAGTAGCGAGCTCTCGGTGATCTCGAGAATCAATCGGTCCGGCGGCAGACCGCACGAGGCGAGCTCGGACTCCACCATGCCCACCAGCCCCGAGTCGTGGAACTGACGGGCCGAGAGGTTCACCGAGACGTAGGGCTCGTGGGGCGAGGTGGCGGCGCGCTGCCACGTGCTCGCGGCCGACACCGCCTCGTGGAGCGCGAACTCTCCGAGTTCGAGGATCAGTCCGCTCTGCTCGGCGAGCGGAATGAAGACGTCCGGCGGCACCCAGCCCCGCGTCGGGTGACGCCAGCGCATCAACGCCTCGAAGCCGACGATCTGACCGGTCGTCAGGTGCACGATGGGCTGGTAGTGCATCGAAAGGTCGCCCGCCTGAAGGGCCTGGTGCAGCTCCTGAGCGAGGGAGAACTGCGTCACCACCCGCTGATGCATGCCGGGGGCGTGGAAGACGTAGCGCCCCTTCCCGAGGCGCTTAGCCTCGTAGAGGGCGAGGTCCGCGTCGCGTACCACGTCGGTGTCCTGCACGCTCGAGCGGTCCCAGATCACGATGCCGAGGCTCGCGCGCTGGTTGAACTTCAGTTCGCCGACCCGCATGGGCTCGTCCAGCGCCTTCAGGAGTCGCACCGCGATCCCCTCGGCCTCCTCGACGCCGGCGACGTCCTCGGCGAGGAAGAGGAACTCGTCGCCGCCGAAACGACAGAGGGTGTCCGAGGTCCGCGCGACGGCCTCGAGCCGACGGGCCAACTCGACCAACAGGCGGTCCCCCACGAGGTGGCCGTGAGTGTCGTTCACTCCCTTGAAGTCGTCGAGGTCGAGCAGCATGAGGGCGCACTGGCCGCCCTGGCGCGCGACCCGGGCCTGAGCCTGAGCCAGTCGGTCCTCGAACAGCGCCCGATTCGCTAGTCCGGTCAGGGGGTCGTGCAGCGCCTGGTGCGAGAGTTGCGCGGTGAGGGTGTGTTCCTCGGTGATGTCACGCTCCGAGATGATGAAGTACTGCGTGTTGCCGGCCTCGTCCTTCGCGGCGGCCCGGGAGACCTCGGCGATGAGCATGTGCCCGTCCTTGTGGAGGTATCGCTTCACGTACCGCACGTGGCCGGCGACCCCGCTGATGGCGCGCTCGAACGTCTCCTCGGTGATCCCGACGTCGTCGGGGTAGGTGAAGAGCTTCGAATCGAAGCCAATGATCTCCTCCGGCGTCCGTCCCACCATCTGATAGAAGGCCTGGTTGGCCGCGAAGATGCAGTCTCGGAGGTCGGTGAAGACCATCGGCGCCATGTTGTTCTCGAAGGCCAGTCGGAAGTGGCGTTCGGCGTCGCGTCGGGCCTGTTCGGCCCGGCGCTGAACCGTGTTATCACGGATCGAGCCGACCGTCCAGTGCCGTCCGCCGAGCACGAGCGGCGAGAGGGCGAAGTCGACCGGGAGCTCGCTGCCGTCCTTACGCATCACCGAGAGGTCGCGGTCGCTCCAGATAATCCGCACGTTCGGGTCGCGAGCGAACTCCTCGCGAGCCTCGCCCTCCATCTCACGAAGCTGCGGCGGCACGAGCATCTCCACGTTGCGGCCGACCAACTCCTCGCGAGAGTAGCCCGTGAGGTCCGAGAGCAGGCCGTTGACGAAACGCATGACCCCGTGGCGGTCGATGAGCGCCGTACCGTCGGGCAACGCCTCGAGGAGGCTCTGCCAGGAAATCGAGAGGTCCTCCTCTGCAGTCATGTCGAACCCGTCCCCGCCAGTCTCTCGAGGCCCGACGTCGCCTCACGATTCAGCCCATCCTTTCATAGCAACGGTCTCGTTGTCGTCACCTCGGGTGGCTGCCTCGTGTCGAACGACGCGCCGACCACTGGCTCACTCGCGGACCGCGAAGTCCGAACCGGCAAGTGGAGCCACGACGCCCACGGTCGGACCTCGGCGAGAACACTCCACGCGGGGCGTTGCCGAGACCCTCCCCCGTACTTCACCCTCGCCCACACACGGCGGTTCATGCCCGAGCAGGAGGCCATCGACACCGACCGCCTGCTCGCCGTCATCGACGGCGCCGCGTCCGGTCAGATCCGGGCGTAGACCCGTCGGGCCCGGGCGACGAGTGGCGCCGGGGCCGGCCGAGTACACCAACCCCGACGGCTACACCTCGGGCACGGGGCCGAGCTTCACGGTGCTGCTCCAGACGCCCGCCACCGAGCCGGCCAACGCCCAGGCGACGATCACCTTCGTGCTGACGCCACTCGGCACGGCGACGACCACCACCACCACGACCGCGTCGCACCAGGTGCCCGGGGCGATCACGATCACCTTCGGCTCGAAGAGCTACGCGCTCAGCGCCGCCGCCAAGACGAGGCTGCGCGCGCTGGCGACGAGGCTCGTCGGCGGCGCGCGGGTCACCTACACCGGCGACGCGCTGTCCCACGCGCCCCTCGCGCGCCACCGGGCGCTCGTGGTGGCCAACTTCCTCTACGGGAAGGTGAAGGTCTACACGAAGGTCGTCACCGTGACGACCAGGCCCCTCAACAAGGTCACGGTCGTCACCACCTCGCTCTAGCGGCGACCGCGACCGCGACTAGCCGACCCGTCGCGCTACCGCCTCGGCGAGCCGACGGGCGGCACCCGGCTCGAAGGAGAGGAAGAGCGCGGGCTCGACGAGCTCGAGCTCCAAGACGGCCCATCCGGCGGGGGTGCGCACGACGTCGACCCGGGCGTAGAGGAGGTCCTCGAAGCCCGAGGCGGCCAGCACCGCCTCGGCGAACGAGACGGCGTCGGGCTCGGGGTCGACCCGGCTCATCTGCTGGCGACGGTAGAGCATGGTGCGAAGGTCGGGCGCGACGTTCAGCATCGCGCCCTTGGTCATCGCATGGCTGAACGAGCCGTCGACGAAGACGAGGGCCCGTTCGCCCACCACGTCGACGGAGTCGACGTAGGGCTGCACGAGGACGTCGCGGCCCGAGTCGTGGAGTCGCGCGACGTGCGCGGCCGCGCGACCGCGCTCGTCGGGCCGGTACCGCTCGACGTCGATCGAGCCGGCGCCCACGCACGGCTTCACGACGAAGTCGACGTCGGGGAAGCGCACCGGCGCGCCCACGTCGAGGAAGGTCGACTCGACGACTCGTGGGCCCCTTCGCTCGAGGTCGGCGAGGTAGTGCTTGTCACTGGAGTACTCGACCACCCGGTAGGGGTTGGCGAGGCGCGCGACCCCCCGGGCCCAGGCGAGGAACGCGGTCCTACGCGCCGCGTAGTCCCACGTCGAGCGCAGGACCACGAGGTCGTACCGGTCCCAGTCGACCGCGGCGTCGTCCCAGACCGCGGGCTCGGCCGCCACCCCGGCGGCGCCCAGGGCCGCCAAGAGCATCGGCTGATCGGGGTCAATGTCCGGGACGGCGCACGTCGCCACGGCGACCGGGCTCACGGCGTGAAGAGGACCGTCGCGTGCTGGGCCAGCGAGGCCAGCGGCCCGGGCCAGACACCGAACAGGACCGTGACGATGACTCCGAAGCCGATCACCGCGCCCGTCGAGCGCGGCACCTCGACCCGAACGCCGTCGACGTCGTCGTCGGCGTAGAGGGCCATGGCCCAGCGGAGGTAGAAGTACGCGGCGATGGCCGCACTGATCAGCGCGATCAGGGCGAGCGCGCCGCCCCCGGCGTCCACCACCGAGGCCAGGACGGCGAACTTCGCGTAGAAGCCGGTCGTCAGGGGGGCGCCGAGCTGACTGAGCAGCAGCACGCAGAGCGCGCCGCCGAGCCAGGGCTGACGCCTCGCCAGACCGCGGTAGTGGTCGATCGAGTGACGCTCGTCGCCCACCCCGCCCACGAGGGTCACCACGGCGAAACTGGCCACGACGACCGGCGCGTAGGTCATCACGTAGAAGAGCGTGGCCGCCGTGCCGCGGACCGAGCCGGCCCACACGCCGAGCAGGATGAAGCCGGCGTGGTTGATCGACGAGTAGGCCAGCATGCGCTTGACGTTGCGCTGGACGATCGCGAGGCTCGCCCCGACCACCGTCGTCAGCACCACGAGCACCCACAGGATCGGCCGCCAGGTGTCCAGCTGCGTGCCGAGGGCCGAGATCAGCACGCGCACCAGCGCGGCGAAGGCTCCGACCTTCACGACGGCGGCCATGAATCCCGTCACCGGCGTCGGGGCGCCCTCGTAGACGTCGGGGGACCACAGGTGGAAGGGCACCGCGGCCACCTTGAAGGCGAAGCCCACCAGCAGCAGGGCCCCTCCGGCGTAGAGCAGTCCCGGGCGCAGCAGCACGTTGGACCCGAGAAAGTACGAGATCGACGTCAGGTTCGTGGATCCGGTCGCCCCGTAGACGAGGGCGGCGCCGTAGATGAAGATCGCCGACGCGAACCCGCCCAGCAGGAAGTACTTGAGGGCCGCCTCGGACGACGTGGCGCGGTGACGGTCGAAGGCGACCAGCACGTAGAGCCCGATCGAGAGGATCTCGAGGCCGAGGAAGATCACGATCAGGTCGTTCGCCTGGGTCATCAACATCGCCCCGCCGCTGGCGGCGAGCGCCAGGATGTGGAACTCGGCCCCCGAGACCCGCTCGCGGATCGCCCAGTCGTGGGCCACCAGCGCCGTCATCAGCACCGCGACCGCGACGACGGCCGTCGCGACGACCGAGAAGTCGTCGAGCACGATCGCGTGCGCGATCGTCGTCGAGGCCCCGGCCCGCGCGACGCAGCGCCACTGGAACACGGTGACGACGAGCGTGGCGAGCGCGGCCAGGACCGTGGTCGAGGTGGCGAGCGCGACCGAGACCTTGGCGCGCAACAGCGCCGTTGCGACGAGCAGCGTCAGCGCCGCGCCGAAGAAGATCAGCACCGGCAGGATTGCCAAGTAGTGGATCGAGGGGATCTGCACGGTCACTTGTTCACCCCGCTGGGCGCGACGTGCTCGATGAGCTGCTGGACCGACGGTGAGATCCGGTCGAGCACGGGCTTGGGGAAGACGCCGAGGACGACGATCAGCACCACGACAGGCACGAGGACCCCGCGCTCGGCCCTGGTCGCGTCGGGGAGTGACTCGTTGGCGCCCTCGGCGCGGCCGTGGAAGACCCGCTGGTAGGCCCAGAGTAGGTACAGCGCGGCCGCCACGACGCCGATCGAGGCCACGACCGCCCACCACGCGTGCGTGGCGAAGGTACCGATGAGGATGAGGTACTCGCTCACGAAGCCCGAGAGTCCCGGCAGCCCGATGGAGGCGAGCATCACCACGGTGAAGAGGGCGGCCATCACCGGCGCCGGACCCTGCAGTCCGGTGAAGTCGCGCACCAGGATCGAGCCTCGTCGCTGCTCGATGAAGCCGATGATAAGAAAGAAGCCGGCGGTGATGACTCCGTGGTTGAACATCAAGAGCACGGCGCCGACCGTGGCGATCTTCGAGCCCGACACCACCCCCAGCGTGATGAAGCCCATCTGGGCCAGCGACGAGAATGCCACCAGTCGCTTCAGGTCCGGAGTCACGCACGCCAGCAATGAGCCGTACAGGATGCCGATGACCGCGAGGGTCAAGATCACCGGGCGCACGGTCGTCAACGCCAACGGAAAGAGCCCGACCGCGAAGCGCAGCATCCCGTAGGTGCCGAGCTTGGCGAGCAGCGCCGACATCTCGATCGACCCGGCCGTGGGCGCCTCGGCGTAGGTCAGCGGCGACCAGGTGTGCAGCGGCCAGATCGGGGCCTTCACCCCGAAGGCGATGGCGAAGGCGACGAACAGCCACACCGCCGTGCCGTGGGACAGCACGGTGGCCGAGAGCGTCCCGTAGGCGAAGGTGAGGTCGCCCTGGGCCTGGTGCTGGTGGAGGAATCCGAGGTACAAGATGCCGATCAGCAAGAAGGCCGACCCGGCGAAGGTGTAGATGAAGAACTTGAGGGCGGCGCGCGAGCGCTGCCGCCCACCCCACTGGCTGATGATGAAGTAGCACGGGATCAGGGTGAGCTCGAAGAAGATGAAGAACTCGAGCAGGTCGTGCGCCACGAAGCTGCCCATCGTGAAGCACGTGAGCAGCAGCAGCCAGGCGACGAAGGCCGGCTCGCGGCGCCGATCGCGCGCGCCGAGCAACGCGAGCAGCAACACCAGCGAGGTCAGCACCACCATCAGCAGCGAGATCCCGTCGACCGCGACGTCGTAGGCGAGGCCGAACGGCGCGGCGAGCACGTGGCGGGTGTAGAAGTCGAAGGTCCCCGCGCCGGCGACGTGGGCGTTGTAGAGCACCGCCACGACGAGCGACAGCGCCACCTCGAGCGACGCCGCGGCGACGGCGACCCGGTAGGCGCGGCCCTCGGTCTTTCGCGCCCCCGCGGCCAGGAGAGCTCCGACGAGGGGGACGAGGATCAGCGCGGCGAGCCACAGGGACGAGTGCACGGCTAACCGACCCGGGCCAGCAAGTAGATGACGATGACCGCGACGCCGAGCACGGTCCCGAGAGCGTAGTGACGCACGAAGCCCGACTGGACCTTGCGCAGGCCCTCACCGCTGCGGCGAACGCCGAGCGCGACGGCCGTGACGGCGCCGTCGATGACGCGCGGCTCAATGACGTCGTCGGAGTACTGGGCGGCGGCAATGAGCGGACGACCGATGGCGGCGTCGTAGAGGTCGTCCCAGCGCCAGACGTGTTCGAGGAACGGCACCTCGAAGCGCGCCGAGCTCGACACGCCGCGCCAGATAGAGAACGCTGCGGCCAGTCCGATCACCGCGGCCGCGACGTCGACGGCGCCGAGCCCGTACTGCGCGAGGGTGCTGGCGTGTCCGGCGGCCGCGTAGCCGAAGGTCGGCTGAAGGAAGCCGGCGATCGAGTCGTGGTGGATCCAGGGCAGGTCGAGCAGCCCGCCCACCACCGAGAGTCCGGCGAGCACGACGAGCGGGGCGGTCATCACCCAAGGCGACTCGTGGGGGTCGTGGCCGTGCGTCACCTCGCGGAACCGCTCGGTGCCGCGGAACGTCAGCACGAAGAGTCGGCTCATGTAGTACGCGGTCAGGATCGCCGTCAACACGCCGAGCAGCCACAGGGGCTTGTTGTGCTCGAAGACGTTCGTGAGGACGTCGCCCTTGGACCAGAAGCCGGCGAAGGGCGGAATGCCCGAGATCGTCAGCCAGCCGATGAGGAACGTCGGGAAGGTGAGCGGGAGGTACCGGCGCAGCCCGCCCATGAGGCGCATGTCCTGTTCGCCGTTGAGCGAGTGGATGACCGATCCCGAGCCGAGGAAGAGCAGCGCCTTGAAGAAGGCGTGGCTGATCATGAGGAAGATGGCGGCGGCGTAGGCCCCCACGCCCACGGCGAGGACCATGTAGCCGATCTGGGAGATCGTGGAGAACGCGAGGACCTTCTTGATGTCCTTCTGCGAGGTGGCGATGGTCGCGGCGACGAAGGCGGTGACGCCGCCGATGACGGCGATGGTCATGCGGCCCGAGCTCGACATCGCCAGCACCGGCGACATCCGCACCAGCAGGTAGACCCCGGCCGTCACCATCGTCGCGGCGTGAATCAGGGCCGACACGGGCGTCGGGCCCTCCATGGCGTCGGGCAGCCAGTTGAAGAGCGGGATCTGCGCACTCTTGCCGGTGGCGGCGAGCAGCAGCGCCAGCACCGTCAGCGTCGCCACCGTCGGGGTGAGCGTGCCGGCCTGGCCGAAGACGCCGAGGTAGGTCAGCGTGTGGGTGCGCGAGAAGATCAGGAACATCGCGATCAGCAGGCCGAGGTCGCCGACCCGGTTGTAGATGAAGGCCTTCTTGCCGGCCGAGGCGGCCGAGTCGCGCTCGAAGTAGAAGCTCACGAGCCAGTAGGAGCAGAGTCCCACGCCCTCCCAGCCGACGAAGGTGAGCACCAGGTTGTTCGCGAGCACGAGCACGAGCATCGAGAACACGAAGAGGTTCAAGTAGATGAAGAACTTGCGAAAGTCCCGTTCACCGTGCATGTAGCCGATGGAGTAGAGGTGGATTAGCGCGGAGATCCCCGTGACGAAGAGGCACATGGTCACCGAGAGGGGGTCCACGAGCAGGGCGGCCGGCACGTGCAGCGTGCCGACGCTCAGCCAGTCGAAGAGCTTGACGGTGACCTCGCGCGACGAGTGGCCGAGCAACAGCACGAAACTGACCACCGAGACCACGAAACTCAGCGTCACGGCGCCGGTGCCCACGAGGCCGACCTGCTTCTCGGTCATGTGGCGTCCGTTCAGCATCACCAGTAGGAAGCCGGCCAGCGGGAAGAGGAGGATCAGCGTCGCGACGGGTGCCATCTCAGCCCTTCAACTCTGACAACTCGTCCACCGACGTCGAGGAGCGACGGCGAAAGACCGCCACAACGATGCCCAGTCCGACGGTCACCTCGGCGGCCGCGACGACCATCACGAAGAAGACGATGGCCTGGCCGCTGATGTCGCTGAGCGTGCGCGAGAACGTGACGAAGGTGAGGTTGACGGCGTTCAGCATCAGCTCAATGCACATGAACATGATCAGCGCGCTGCGCCGGGTCAAGAGGCCGAAGGCCCCGATCCCGAAGAGGGCGGCGGCGAGCACGAGGTACCAGGCGGCGGGCACGCTCATGCGGCGTCCTCCTCGACCGGGGTGACGCGCTCGCGTCGCGCGAGCAGCACCGCGCCGACGACCGCGATGATGAGCAGCGCGGCCGTGGCCTCGAAGGCGAACAGGTAGGTCGTGAACACGGCGGTGCCGAGTTCACGGACGTTGCCCTGGCCAGTGGCGATCGGCGCCCCTGGGCTCGAGACCGACATCGCGCCCGAGACCCAGTGCGACTTGGCCATCAGCGCGACGAGTCCGCCGGTCGTCAGGAACACTCCCGCGCCGGCGAAGGCCCGCTGGCCCACCAGGGGCTCGACCGTGACGTGTTCGCGGCGGTCCACCCCGAGGAACATGATGACGAAGAGGAAGAGCACGACGATGGCGCCGGCGTAGACGATGATCTGCACCGCCGCGAGGAAGTCGGCCGACTGGGCCACGAAGGCGACGGCGACGCCGAACAGCGTCATGATGAGGCTGAGGGCGGCGTGCACCGGGTTCTTCACGGAGATGACCCCGATCGCCCCCACGAGGATCAGACCGGCCGACGTGAGGAAGATCAGGACGCTGGGGACCGCGTAGGCCGCGGCCGTCATAGGGCGTCCTTGGGACGGCGCCGCGGCGACCGGGCGCGCACCTGGCGCGCCTTGGCGGCGAGGCCCCGCTGGTCGAGCGGCACGTCCTCGGGCTCGAGGTGGCGGGGGAAGACGTTGCGGATCTGCTTCGAGCCGGTCGCCTCGTCGTCGCGGTTCTCCGACTGGCCGGCCTCGGGCGCGCGCACGCCGACCCCGAGGTCGCCGGTCCACTGGACGACGCCCTCGTAGGTGGCGTCCCCGGCCGGCGAGGTGGCGCGCATCCAGCCGCCGGTCATCGCGGCCTCGCCCTCACGCCAGTCCTCCCACGGGAGGCGCTGGGGGAAGCCCTGGTCGTCGACGAGCAGCTCGGCCTTGGTGTAGATGGCGTCGGCGCGGTTGGTGAAGGAGAACTCGAACATCTTGGACTCGGTGATCGCCTGGGTCGGGCAGGCCTCGACGCACAGGTCGCAGTGGATGCAGCGCAGGTAGTTGATCTCGTAGACGTAGCCGTAGCGCTCGCCGGGACTGACGGGGTGCTCGGGCGGGTTGTCGAGACCTCGCACGAAGATGCAGTTGACGGGGCACACCCCGGCGCACAGCTCGCAGCCGATGCACTTCTCCAGGCCGTCCTCGTAGCGGTTGAGGACATGGCGACCGTGCTGGCGGGGCTGCTTGGGGCGCTTGGACTGGGGGTAGCTCGTCGTGACCGTGGGACGGGTCAGGTGCTGCAAGGTCAGCTTGAAGCCACCGAAGAAGCTGAAGGGACTGGCCACTAGTCGTCCTCCTCGTCAGTCGTCGACCGCAGCACCTCGACCGGCAGGACCCGCCCGCCCACGGTCGGCAGGACGGACCCGGCGCCGCGTTCGCGCACCGCGCCGATCTCGAAGGCCCGGGTGAGCAGGGACCAGGCGAGCAGCACGGCCGCGCCCATGAAGAGGCCCCAGCCCCGCGCCACGAGGAAGCCGGCGACGATGAGCATCCAACCAAGGCTGAGGGGGATCAGCCGCTTCCAGCCGAGGTCCATGAGCTGGTCGTAGCGGAACCGGGGCAGCGACGCGCGGAACCAGATGTAGCAGAAGGCGAAGCCGACGGTCTTGACGAGGAACCACGCGATCGGGAAGACCCAGCGCAGGTGGGCCACGTTCGGGATCCAGCCGGCCGGGCCGCCGAGGAACAGGGTCACGATGATCGCCGACATCGTGATGGTGTTCATGTACTCGGCGAGGAAGAAGATGGCGAAGCGGAACGACGAGTACTCGGTGTGAAAGCCGCCGACGAGCTCGCTCTCGGCCTCGACCACGTCGAAGGGCGGTCGGTTGAGCTCGGCGGTGATGGCGATGAGAAAGACGACGAACGGCACCACGCCCAAACGGATGATGTTCCAGTGCCAGACGCCGCCGGCCTGGCTGGTGACGATGTTGTGCACCGAGAGCGAGCCCGTCACCAGCACGATGGTCACAATCGTCAACCCGAGCGCGGCCTCGTAGCTGATCATCTGGGCCGTCGCGCGCACCGAGGAGAGCAGCGGGTACTTAGAGCCCGACGACCAGCCCGCGAGCATCACGCCGTAGACCGAGATCCCCGACATCGCGAGCATCACGAGTATGCCCATCGGGGGGTTGACGACCTGGAGCATCACCGGGTGGCCCGCGATGGTGAGGGTGCCGCCAATCGGGATGATGGCGAAGGTCACGAGGGCCGGCAGCAGCACCAGGAAGGGGGCCAGCTTGAAGATGAATCGGTCGGCCTCGGCCGGGACCAGGTCCTCCTTTAAGATCAGCTTCAGTCCGTCGGCGAGCGTCTGGAGCAGCCCGAAGGGACCCCAGCGCTGGGGCCCGATGCGGCTCTGCATGTCCGAAATGGCCTTGCGCTCGAACCAGATCATCAAGACGACCGAGCCCATCAGCACCGAGAAGCCGGCGACGACCTTGATGACGACGATCAAGAGCACCACCCACGTGACGCCGTGGGCGAAGAGCGGGTCGACCGAGGCGAGCTGGTTCACCGCGTCTCCAGTCGAACCTGGATCGTGGACTTACCGGAGTCGAGGATTGGGCGCAGCGAGTCGGCGCCGGAGTCGTCGCGAGAGCCGAAGGCGACCTCGGTCGTGCCTCGGGGCACCTCGTTGTCCAGCGCGACCGGGAGGCGCGTGACGCCGCGGGGCCCGCTCACGCCGACGACGTCGCCGGTCGACACGCCGAGCCGGTCGAGGTCGAAGTGGTTGAGGTGCAGAACGGTGACGGCCTTCAAATTGACCAGCGCCGGCGAGCCCTGCATGGCGATCCCGTCATCGTAGAGTCGGCGACTCACGTTGACCCTCAGCGAGTAGGCGTCGGCCAGGGGCACCTCGACGCCGGTGCCGGCGCGCACGTCGGCGATCGTCGCCGAGGCGGGCGCGGCGCTCGGCACGGCGCGGGTGCTCTCCGTCGCCCCGGCGCGCGCGCCGAGACCGGCCGTCTCGGTGGAACGGATCCCGGGGAAGGCCATCGGGTCCAGCGGGCGACGGAGCGGTCGGGGTGCCGGGAGTCCGACCACGAAGCCGTCGCCCGACGAGTCTCCCAACGCCGAGAGCGTCGGGTAGCCGGTCGTCTCTTCGATCGTGCGCGCGGTCTGCTCGACCGAGGTGAGTCCGAGGCTCTGGCCGAACTCTTCGGCCAGTTCTGCGGCGATTGCGACGTCGGGCCAGGCCGAGCCGGGCGCCACGATCTTGGGGGTGACGGCGGTGACGCGGCCCTCGAGGTTGGTGACGGTGCCGAGTCGCTCGTGTTGGACCGACGCGGGCAGCACGACACTCGCGTACTCGAGCGTCGCCCCGCCGTGGCCGGTCACCACGACCACGTTCGCCGCGTCGAGCGCCTCGCGGGCTCGGGCAACGTCGAGCACGTTGCCGAGCAGGCAGCCGCCGAGCAGCACGACGGCGCGCTGCTCGCCCGAGCGCATCGCCGAGAGCTGCTCGAGCGCGTCGCGGCCGCTGGCCGTGGCATCAAATCCCCGGCCCGGGCGCAGTCGCGCGCTGAGGCCCATGTCGAGCGCGCCGATGACGTTGGCGCGTCGCAGCGCCGGGAGGAACTTCGCCTGGGGGAAGCGCTCCACCAGTCGGCGGATCGCCGTCTCGAGGACGGCGGCGCCCTCGGCCATGTTCGGCCGCCCGACCACGAACACGACACCCTCGCCCTCGCCAATGAGGTCGCGCGCCTGCGCCAGGTCGGCCTCGCCAACGGCGAGGCCGAAGGGCCCGGGACCGTCGTGAGTCAGAGCCTGGGCGACGAGGTGGGCCTCGCCGGGGCGAACGGGCAGGGAGACGCGCGCGACCGAGCGCAGCGAGCTTCGCCCGAAGGCCAGCTCGACGATCGGGCGGTGGTAGCGCACCGCGCTCTCGCGCAGGCGAAGGAACAGGATCGGAAGCTCCTCGCGGAGGTCACCCGTCAGCGTGACGACGCAGCGCGCGCTCGCCGCCTCGTCGATCGTCGCGCGAGGTAGCGACTGCACCAGCACGGCGTCCAGCCCGTCACCGTACTGCGCGTCGATGTCCTCGGTGTCGAGCACTCCGCGCAGGAATCGCTCCCACGCGAACGCCCCCTCGTTGGTCAACGCCGCTCCCCCGATGGCCCCGACACCGTGAGGTCCGTCGGCCGCCTCGCGGAGGATCCTCGCCGCTTCGCGGAGCGCCTCGCCCCAGCTGACGTTGGTCAAACGACCGTCGCGACGGATCATGGGCTCAGTGATGCGCGTGGCCGCCGAGAGCGGGTCGGTCGAGTCCTCATTGCCGTCGACCGAGTCGAGGGTGAAGCGACCCTTATCACAGAGCCAGCCGTGGTTCACCGGGTCCGAGTCGACGCCGAGGACCCGGGTGAGGCGATTGCCCGATGACTGCACCGCGATGCGACATCCCACCGAGCACGTGGTGCAGGTGCTCTCGACCTGCTCTAAGTCCCAGGGCCGGGCGCTGAAGCGGTAGGGCTTGGCGGTGAGCGCCCCGACCGGGCAGATCTGCACCGTGTTGCCCGAGAAGACCGAGTCGAAGGGCTGCGTGGGCGACGGCGCCACCTCGATGAGGTCGCCGCGCCCGGCGAAGGCGATCTGCGGGTCGCCCGCCACCTCGCTGGCGAACCGGGTGCACCTCGCGCACTGGATGCACCGCTCCCGGTCGAGCAGCACGAGCTCGCCGATCTCGATGGGCTTGACGAAGTGTCGCTTCTCCTCGACGAAGCGGGTCTCGCCCGAGCCGTGGGTCAGCGTCTGGTCCTGGAGGGGGCACTCGCCGCCCTTGTCGCACACGGGACAGTCGAGGGGGTGGTTCGCGAGCAGGAACTCAATGACGCCGTCCTGGGCCTTCTTCACCTTCTCGGAGTTGGTCACGACGTTCATCCCGTCGTTCACCTTGAGGTAGCACGACGGCTGCAGCGTCGCCCCGCGCGGGCCGTCGACCTCGACGAGGCACATGCGACAGACCCCGACCGGCTCCATTCTCGGGTGGTAGCAGAATCGCGGGATGTAGGTGCCGGCCCGCTCGGCCGCTTCGATGAGCAACTCGCCGGGCCTCGCCTCGACGGCGCGGCCGTTCACGGTGATCGTGACGGTGGAACGGATCACGTCAGTCATGGGGACAGCCTCCATGACGCACGTGCGCAACGAAGTCGTCACGGAACATCTGGATCGCCGAGTGCACCGACGAGGGGATCGACGGACCGAGCACGCAGATGGTGGTTTGCTGGGGCGGCCAGGTCAGTCCGGGCGCGATGTTGTCGCACAGGTCGAGCAACAGGTCGATGTCCTCGAGACGCCCCCCGCCGTGCTCGAGACGGTACATGACGCGCTCGATCCAGCCCGACCCCTCGCGGCACGGCGTGCACTGGCCGCAGGACTCGCGCGAGAAGAACTTGGTGATGCGCCACGCCGCGCGCACGACGCACGTCGTGTCGTCCAGCACCACGATCGATCCCGATCCGAGCATCGAGCCCTTCTCGGCGACCTCGTCCTGACCGAGGGGGAGGTCCAACAGATCCGGGCCGAACCACGGCGCCGAGACGCCTCCGGGGATGATCGCCTTGATCGCGCGGCCGTCGATGACCCCCCCGCCGAGTCGGGGGTCGTAGATGAGGTCGCGGAAGGTGTTCTTCACCATCTCGATCTCGTAGACCCCGGGGTTGCGCACCCTCCCCGCCAGGGCGAAGAGTCTCGTGCCGGTCGAGCGACCGGCGCCCAGCGCCGCGAACGCGGCCCCGCCGTGCTCAATGATCCAGGGCAGGTTCGACATCGTCTCTACGTTGTTGACGACGGTTGGCTCGCCGTACAGACCGGTCACCGCGGGGAAGAACGGCGGCTTGATCCGGGGGAACCCGCGCTTGCCCTCGAGCGCCTCGATGAGCGCCGTCTCCTCGCCGCAGATGTACGCCCCCGCGCCGGGGTGCACCACGATGTCGAGCGAGAAGGCCGAGTCGAAGATCGCGCGGCCCAGCGCGCCGTGCTCGTAGGCGTCGTTCACGGCCTGCTGGACGCGCTCGAGGCCGAGCGCGAACTCGCCGCGCAGGAAGATGAAGGCCTGGGTCACCTGCAGCGCGTAGGCCGCGATGATGGTGCCCTCGACCAACTGGTGGGGGTCACGCTCGACGAGGTAGTGGTCCTTGAAGGTCGCCGGCTCGGACTCGTCGCCGTTGACCACGAGGTACGAGACGGGGGACTTGCGCAACATCGACCACTTGCGCCCGGCGGGAAAGCCGGCTCCCCCGCGTCCGAGCAGGGAGGCCTCGTCGACCTCGGTCGCCACGTCCTCGGGGAACATCGTGAGGGCCTTCTTCAACGCGACGTAGCCCCCGGTGGCGAGGTAGCGCGCCAGCGTGTGCGAGTCGGCAAACTCCGTCCTCGACGAGACAATGCGCGGCGCGTCCAGCGTGGCCACTACGTCGACTCCTTCGTCGAGCGGGCCTCGCGGGCCTCTCGGGATTGGGCGCGCTGGAGGGCGACCTCGGCGCGCGGCGCGTGCAGTCCGCCAGCGCGCCGGACGCGGATGAGCGTCCCGTGGCTCGGCACATCGTGGTCCCGCCGGCCGGCGCGTAGATCCGCGACCAACGCGTCGAAGGCCTCGGTCGTGGTCGTACGCACGTAGCGGTGGTTGACCTGCACGCAGGGCGCGACGTCGCAGTCGGCCAGGCACTCCGCCTCCTCGAGGGTGAACAGTCCGTCGGACGACGTGGCCCCGACGGCGCAGCCGAGCGCCGCGCGGGCGTGCTCGAGCATCTCGTCGCCGCCGGCGAGCAGGCAGGCGATGTTGGTGCAGACCCCGACCACGTACTTGCCGACCGGTTCGAGGTGGAACATGTCGTAGAAGAGCGCGGTGCCGCGCACGTCGGCCGGCGTCGTGCCGGTCAGTTCGGCGACCTCGGCGATCCCCTCGTCCGAGAGGTAACCGTCCTGCTCCTGGGCGAGGTGCAACAGCGGCAGCATGGCGGAGCGGCCGCGGGGGTAGAGCGCCACGAGCTCGACGGCCCGTTGACGGATGTCGACGCGGAAATGGCTCACCGGTCGACCTCGCCCATGACGGGGTCGATGGTCGAGATGACGGTGATCGTGTCCGACATGGACCCGCCGCGCATTAGGAGCGACACGGCCTGGAGGTTGACGAAACTCGGTCCGCGCACGTGCAGTCGGTAGGGCTTGGGACCGCCGTCGGCCACGAGGTAGCAGCCCAGTTCGCCCCGCGGCGACTCGACGGCCGAGTAGACCTCGCCGGCCGGCACGTGAAAGCCCTCGGTGAAGAGCTTGAAGTGGTGGATCAGCGCCTCCATCGACTCACCGATGCGCGCGCGCGGCGGCGGCGTGACCTTGGGGTCCTGGCTGCGGTAGTCCCCCCGCGGCACCAGGTCGATGCACTGGCGAGCAATCCGGATCGATTCGCGAATCTCGTTGAGGCGGATGGCGTAGCGGTCGAAGTTGTCGCCGTAGGTGCCGACGATCACGTCGAACTCGACCTCGTCGTAGGCGAGGTAGGGCATCGAGCGTCGCAGGTCCCACGGCACGCCGGTCGAGCGGAGCAGCGGACCGGTGACCCCGAGCGCCAGCGCCTCCTCGGCCGTGATCGGGGCGACCCCGACCATCCGGTTGCGGAAGATCGGCTGGCCCGTCAAGAGCTCGTCGTACTCGTAGGTTCGCGCGAGGATGGTGTCGCAGATCACGAGCACGTCGTCCTGCCAGCCGTCGGGCAGGTCCGCGGCGACCCCGCCCGGGCGCACGTAGTTGAGGTTGAGGCGCAGTCCGGCGGTCTTCTCGAAGAAGGCGAGGATCAACTCTCGTTCGCGAAGTCCGTAGATCATCATCGACGACGCGCCGAGGTCCATGCCGTTGGTGGCCATCCACACCAGGTGCGACGAGATGCGGTTGAGCTCGCTCATCAGCATGCGGATCCACACGGCCCGCTCGGGCACCTCGATGTCGAGCAGCGTCTCGACCGCCATGGAGTAGCACAGCTCGTTGATCACCGGGCTCAAGTAGTCCATCCGCGTCACGTTGGTCGCGCCCTGGACGTAGCTAAGCTCCTCGCCCGTCTTCTCCATGCCGGTGTGCAGGTACCCGATGATGGGCTTGGTGCGCAGCACGAACTCGCCGTCGAGCTCGAGCATCAGTCGAAGCACGCCGTGGGTCGACGGGTGCGACGGCCCCATGTTGATGATCATCGTCTCGTCGTCGCGCCGGTCGAAGTCGATCGACTCGGGGTCGAGGGTGCGTCCGTCGAGGCGCAGTACGGCGCCGACCTCGCGGCCCAGTTGGTCCGACGAGGTGTCGAGGCGCCGCTGGAGCTCTTGGGCGCCCTCGGAGGTCTCGGCGGCCAGCGGCTCGATCCGCTCGGCGGTGCGGATGGTGGGGTCGCTCATCGGGGGCCCGGCGCTTCCTTGAACTGCACGGGGACCTTCCCGACGCCGTAGTCCTTGCGCAGGGGGTGGCCCTCCCAGTCCTCGGGCATGAGGATACGCGTCATGTCGGGGTGGTCGGTGAAGAGCACGCCCAGCAGGTCGAAGGCCTCACGCTCCATCGCCTCGGTGCCGGGGTACAGCGAGAAGAGCGACGCGACCTCGGGGGCGTCGTCGCCGGCCTGGACCCGCACGCGCACGCGCTGCTTCTTCGAGAGGCTGAGTAGGTTCGTGACCACCTCGAACCGGGTCGCCACGACCCCCTCGGGCACCGCGCGGTCCGAGTGGTCCAGGTAGTCCACCGCGCAGACGTCGACGCACATCTCGAAGCCGTCGTCGCGAAAGGACCTGATCAGTTCGACGTACTGCTGAGGCGTCGGGAAGCAGCACAGGTCGGCGGCGAGGCCCTCGGCGACGGTGACGCCCGAGGGGGCCAAGGGGGGAAGGGGGATCACTTCGGCGTGCCCATCCTCACGGCGACCGGGACCTCGGGGGTCCAGCTCTCGGCCCCCCGGTCGAGGTGGGTCGGCTCGTCGGCGGCGCGACGCTTCATGATCTCGCCGGTGCGGATCTGCTCGTGCAGGGTCAGAATCGCGTGCATGAGTGTCTCGGGGCTCGGCGGGCAACCCGGCGCGTAGACGTCGACCGGCACGATCTGGTCAACCCCCTGAACGATGGCGTAGTTGTTGAAGAGGCCACCGGTCGACGCGCACACGCCCATCGAGATGACCCACTTGGGCTCCATCATCTGGTCGTAGACCTGGCGCAATACCGGGGCCATCTTCTGGGAGACCCGACCGGCCACGATCATGAGGTCGGCCTGACGGGGCGAGTTGCGAAAGACCTCCATGCCGTAGCGCGAGATGTCGAAGTCGGCGCCGCCGGTCGCCATCATCTCAATGGCGCAGCAGGCCAGTCCGAACGACGCCGGCCACACCGACGCGCGACGGGCCCAGCGAGCGAGGTCCTCGATACGGCCCGTCAAGAAGTTGTGCTGGAGATCCTCGAGTGCCACGTTCAGGCCGCCCGGTCGGCGTCGTGGCCAATGCGCAGGATGGTCGACGAGCTGGTGCGCGAGGGCAGGCCGGCGACGAGGTGCTTGACCGGGCCCCACGACAGGGCGCCCTCGCTCACCAAGAAGAGCAGGGCGCCAAAGACGGTGACCGAGAACACCAGCACCTCGACGAGGCCGAAGGCCCCCAGCTGGTGGAAGACCACCGCGAAGGGGTACATGAAGACGATCTCGATATCGAAGATGACGAAGATCATCGCCACGAGGTAGAAGCGCACGGGGAAGCGCTGGGGCGGCTCGATGTCGGGCACAATCCCGCATTCGTAGGGCGCCAGCTTGGCGTCCGAGGGCCGCTTACGCGGAGCCGCCAACGATGACATCACGAGTGATCCCGCACCGAAGAGCACTCCGAGTATCAGGAGCAACAGTATTGGAAGGTACTGGTCCACGAACATCATTTCTACCAGACGTCAACGGCCCTCTCGGCCGAGGCGCTCCGAGCCGAACCCCCTAGGCTGATGTGGTGACAAGCCTGAATGACGTCGTATCGAGGCCGACGGTCTTCGACGCCGTGATCGTCGGCGCGGGGCCCAGCGGCTCGGCGTGCGCCCTCTGGCTCGCCCGGGCTGGCTGGTCGGTCTGTCTCATTGAGAAGAAGAACTTCCCTCGTGAGAAGACCTGCGGCGATGGGCTCACCCCCCGATCGGTGCACCAGCTGGCCGAGATGGGCCTGGAGCCGGCGGTCGCGGCCCACGGCCACCGCTACCGCGGGTTGCGGGGCTTCGGCTTCGGGGCCTCACTCGAGATGAACTGGCCCGAGCACCCGGTCTTTCCCAACTACGGCTACACCATCACCCGTATCAGTCTCGACGGTCTGGTCGCTCACCACGCCGAGAGCCTCGGCGCGACGTTGCTCAACGGCGTCGAGGCGGTGGCGCTACTCGAGCCGACCGAGGCTCTCGACGGGGGCCTGCGAGGGGCGAAGGGGGTGGTCGTCACCGAGAAGTCGACGGGGATGACCGGCGAGGTGCGGGGGCGCTACCTTGTGGTCGGCGACGGACAGAACTCCCGGCTCGGTCGCGAGCTGGGCACCGAGCGCAATCGCAGCTGGCCCATGGGGATGGCGCTGCGGGGCTACTACACCAGCGAGCGCCACGACGAGCCGTGGATCGACTCGCACCTGGACATCCGCGACCCCAAGGGCGACGTCGTGCCCGGCTACGGCTGGATCTTCCCCCTCGGCGACGGTCGGGTCAACGTCGGCGTGGGGCTGCTCTCGACCGGCGGGGCGTGGAAGGGCGTGAACACGACCAAGCTTCAGGAGTACTTCGTCGCCCAGACGGCCGACGCCTGGGGCCTCAACGAGCAGAGCTGCTTGGGTCCCGCGACGGGCGGTCGCCTGCCGATGGGCCTCGCCCTCGGACCGCGCTACGGCGCCAACACGCTCACGATCGGCGACGCCGCGGGTACCGTCAACCCCTTCAACGGGGAGGGCATCGCCTACGGCTACGAGACCGGTCGTCTCGCCGCCGGCGCCGTCGCCGAGGCCCTGCTCGGCGAGGACTCCGGCGCGCTCGCCCTCTACGACGAGCGGCTCGACCGGGCCTACGGCGACTACTACAAGGTGGCCCGAGCCTTCGTGCGCATCATCTCCGAGCCCCGGATCCTCACCGCGTGCGTCGGGGTGGGCATGCGCATCGAGCCCCTGATGAACGAGTTGCTCGCGATCATGGCCAATCTCATGCGCAACGACCAGGCCGGTCCGGCCGAGATCGGCTACCGCGCCCTGGTGCGCCTCGCCGACGTGATCCCCGAGCGCGCGTACCAGTTGCTGCTCGGGGACTCGAAGGCCGCCTGAGCGACCACGACGAGACCGCTATTTCCCGTGACCATTAGCCTGAATCCATGCATCTGTCGAATCACGCGCGGGTGACCCGGTGATCCCCACCTTCGTCATCTTCCTGCGTGAGGGCATCGAGGCGTCGATGATCGTGGCGATCCTGATGTCGTACCTCAGCCAGATCAACAAGCGCGAGCACTTCCGCGACATCTACTGGGGCGTCGCGGCGGCCGTCGTGCCGATCGTGGGGGGCGGCGTCGGGGCCTACTTCTTGATCCGCCAGTACAACGGGTCCCGCGTTCAGGCCTACTTCGAGACTGCCACCTACGTCATCGCCGCCACGTTCCTCACGGTGATGACCTTCTGGATGCACAAGCACGCCCGCACGATGTCGGGCGAGCTGCGCGAGCGCAGCGACGTGGCGCTCTCCACCGGCACGCGAATGGGACTGGGCGTCCTCGCCTTCCAGGCCGTCGGGCGCGAGGGACTCGAGACCATGGTCTTCACCCTCGCCATCATCTTCGCGAGTTCGCGCCAGGCCGCGACGCCGGTGCACGGCAAGCTCTTGCTGATCGGCGCCGCTCTGGGCCTGCTGGTGGCCCTCGCCCTGGCCTTCGCGATGTACCGTCTCGGCGCGAAACTCAACCTGCGTCGGTTCTTCCGGGTCCTCGGCATCCTCCTGATGCTCTTCGCCGCCGGACTGCTGTCCGACGCGGTGCAGAACCTCCAGGGGCTCGGGTGGCTCCCCTTCGGCACCCACGTGCTGTGGAACACGAGCGGGGCGCTCGCCGAGGGGTCCAATGCGGGCGACGTGCTGCACTCGCTACTCGGCTACGCCGACCACCCCACGGTCCTTCAGGGCGTCGTCTGGGTCGCCTACGTGGCGACGTGCGTCGCGTTCTTCGTGCGCCAGAGCCGTCCGACCCGCCGACCGGTCCCGGTCCCGACCTAAACCGGCGTCGCCGTCGTCGAGGTCATGCGCGAGAGCAGCGTGTTCACGAGGTTCGAGACGAACGACGACGACCCCGGCCACGAACTCACCAATGCGCCGAGGGTGACCTCGTAGTGGCCGGCCGTCGCCACGACCATGACGAGGTGCAGTGGCCGTAGCCCGGGCAGGGTGATCGCGGCCACGCCACCGCGCGACCAGCCCCGCACGTAGGTCGTCGGACGCCACGGGACGGCGACGTCGCCGGTAGGGATCGCCTCGCGGTACACCAACTTGAGCAGCGCCACGTTCGAGGTTGTAAAGCACGATCCAAAGGCCGACCGGGACATCTCGGCGGTGTCGCGCCGGACCATCGACGTCGTGGCGTAGTACTGCGCCGTCGTCGCCAACTGCACGTCGCCGCCGGGGGAGCTGAAGACCGGGGACGATACCTGGTAGTCCGGCATCTGACCGGCCGCGCCGTAGACGCGGTCCTCGGCCGCCGACACCCCGAGGCAGCGCTGGAAGAGCGACGACACCCGCCCCCAGAGCGACGTGGCGGGCGGAGCCGTCGTCGGCGTGGTGGACGACGTCACGACCTGGTCGCTCGGCGGAAAGATAGCCGCGAGGGGCGTCACCACGGCGCTGGGGTAGGCCGACCACTGGCCCGGCAGGTCTCGCAGCGTGAGAGTCACGTTGCGCGCGTCGACCAGCTCGGCCCCGGCGCCCGAGTTAAGCAGCGCCCCGATGCCGCCGGCCAGCGACGCGGCGAGCACCGCCACGGCGACGACCACGATACCGGCGCGGCGGCGGCGGCGCTCGACCAGGCCGTCGTGGGCGAGGACCATCTCGCGCAGGGCCTCGTAGTCGTCGAGCGCCCGGTGTCGCCAGCAGTAGCGCACGCCGTCGACGGTGGCGAAGAGCGCGAGGCCCTTGGCGAAGCGCACGAGCGTGAGGTTCGTCATCTCGGTCCACGGGGTCTGCCACGCGACGGGGGGGTCACCGGCCAGTTGGGTGAGGCCGGCGTCATCCCCGAGGAGCGTGATCGGGGCCGTAGGTCCGTTCGACACGAAGCTGGGTCGGACCGCCCATCCCTTGCTGCGCAGTGGCGTCATGATGTGCGGGCGACCTCCGCGGCCGCGGCCGCCACGTCAACGGTATAGGCCAGGTCCTCGTCGCGGTGCGCCAGGGACACGAAGAGGATCTCGTAGGCGCCCGGGGCCAGCGCGACGCCGCGCTCGAGCATGGCGTGGAAGAACGCGCGGTACAGCCCGTTGTCACAGAGCGCCTTAGCCCCGTCGAAGTCCGCGGGCGCATCGAAGGGCTCCCTCGAGAGGTACAGGCCCATGAGGGGACCCTGAACCGGCGCGAGGCAGTACAGTCCGCTCGAGGTGACGGCCTGCTCTACGTCGGCGGCGAAGCGCGCGACCCGGCTCGCCAGTGCGTCGTAGTCCGACGGCGCCACGAGCGAGAGGACCTTCGCGCCGGCGGCGGTCGCCAGCGGATTGCCCGAGAGCGTGCCGGCCTGGTACACCGGACCGAGCGGGGCGAGCGACGAGAGGACCTCGCGCGTCCCGCCGAAGGCCCCCACGGGCAGTCCCCCGCCGATCCCCTTGCCGAAGCACCACAGGTCCGGCGTGACCGCGAAGTACTCCTCGGCCCCGGCGAAGGCGAGGCGAAATCCCGTGATCACCTCGTCGAAGATGAGCAGCGCCCCCACCCGGTCGCACTCGGCGCGCACCCCCTCGAGGAAGCCCGGACTCGGGGCGACCAGGTTCATGTTGGCCGCCACCGGCTCGACGAGGACCGCCGCGACCGAGTCGTCGAGCGTGGGCACCACGTTGTAGGGCGCGACGATGGTGTCCCCGACGGCGCCCGCGGTCACCCCGGCCGAGCCGGGCAGTCCCATCTGGGCCACGCCGCTGCCCCCGGCCACCAGCAGCGCGTCGGAGTGGCCGTGATAGCAGCCGTTGAACTTGAGGACCTTGTCACGGCCGGTCACCCCACGAGCGAGGCGCACGGCGCTCATCACGGCCTCGGTGCCCGACGAGACCAGGCGCACCTGCTCGAGGCCGCGGACCCGTTCGGTCATGGCTTCGGCCAACAGGACCTCGCCGGGGGTCGGTGCTCCGAACGTCGTGCCGTGGGCGACCGCGTCGAGCAGAACGGCGACGACGTCGGGGTGGGCGTGGCCGAGCAGCGACGCGCCGTAGGACTGGACGAAGTCGAGGTACCGCGTACCCTCGACGTCCCAGACGTAGGCGCCCTGACCGCGAGCGACGGTGTAGGGCGTGCCGCCGACCGAGCGGAACGACCGCACGGGCGAGTCGACGCCGCCCGGGATGACCGCCTGGGCGCGATCGAACCACGCCTGGTTGAGATTCGTCAACGACCGAGCTCCTCGGCGACCTCGCGGGCGAAGTAGGTCAGCACGAAGTCCGCCCCCGCCCGTCGCACCGCGGTCAACTGCTCAATGGCGACCGCGGTTCCGTCGATCCACCCGTTCGCGGCGGCGGCCTTCACCATGGCGTACTCCCCGCTCACGTGGTAGGCGCACAGCGGCACGTCGAGCTCGCGACGCAGGTCCGCCACGACGTCGAGGTAGGGCAGCGCCGGCTTCACCATGACGATGTCCGCGCCCTGGGCGACGTCGGCGCGGGCCTCGCGCAGGGCCTCGCGCCGGTTGCGCGGGTCCTGCTGGTAGCCCTTGCGATCACCCGAAACGATCTCGACGCCGACGGCGTCGCGGAACGGTCCGTAGAGGCCGCTGGCGAACTTGGCGGCGTAGGCGAGGATGACCGTCTCCTCGAAGCCGGCGTCGTCGAGGGCGGCGCGGATGGCGCCCACCTGGCCGTCCATCATTCCGCTCGGCGCGACGACGGCGGCGCCGGCCTGGGCCTGGGCGACGGCAATCCGGCGGTACAGCCCGAGCGTCGCGTCGTTGTCGACGGTGCCGTCGGCGCGCAGCACTCCGCAGTGGCCGTGGCTCGTGTACTCGTCGAGGCAGAGGTCGGCCATCACCACGATCTCGTCGCCGAAGTCGTCGCGCAGCGCCCGCAGGGCCACTTGGACGATGCCGTCGGGGTCCCAGGCGGCGCTACCGTCCACGTCCTTCGTCGCGGGCACGCCGAAGAGGATGACGCTCGTGACGCCCACGCTCACGAGGTGTCGCACTTCATCGCACAGCGAGGCGATGGAGTGCTGGAAGTGGCCCGGGAGCGAGCGGATCGGACGGGCGTCGTGGAGTCCCTCGGCGACGAACAGCGGGGCGACGAACTCGGCCGGCGAGAGCCTCGTCTCGGCTACCAGCGCGCGCAGGGCGGGCGTGCGGCGAAGGCGGCGGGGTCGTTCGGAGGGAAACACGACCCCAGCCTATTGCCGAGGACTGAGTCTCCTCAGGGCGGCGGCGTGCCGAGCGAGGACAGACGCTCGCGCAGCGACGGGCCCCAACCCTCGAGGACCCGTTCGT
>JAYVZV010000032.1:0-52325 GCA_043782995.1 Acidimicrobiales bacterium
AAACCACCGCGCGGTGATTAAAGTGGTCGGTTCCGGCGGCGCAGCGTCTTGAGCGTCGGGCTCGCGAGTCGAATTCGGACTCAGCGCCGCGCCGACGAAATCACGCAGCGAGGTATCGACCTCGTTCAGGTTTGGTAACGCGCCTGCCCTTCACGAGAAAGTTAAGGGTCGCCGTCACCGCCCGCAAGTCCTCGGTACGGCCAGCGGCCCGCAGGCTCCTCAAGAGGTCAGAGGGCCCTAATGTTCCTTTGGTCATGCGAAGGACCGCGAGGAGCGCTTCGGTGCGGGGGAGGTAAGACAACTCGCCTCTGGTCTTCGTACCCGCCCTCAGCAGCGCAATCTGGGTCTCGTGTCCACGGATGCGTGCAATCAACTGAGACAAGTTCATCTTGAAGGTTGACAGTTCACCCTCGAGCTCGGCGAGGCGCTGGGTCGTTTTCACATTCCTCCATAGACGAACTAAAGACAAAGATATCTTTGTCTTTAGCCTACCGACTCACTGTGCCACGGCATCGACGTTGAGTTCGTGGGGCCTAGGCTAAGGGGGCGATTTACGCGCGGAACTCTTCGCGGAGGTTCGCGCGGAAGTCCCGCTCCCGTGGGACATCCGCGTCTTAGGTGTGACCAGGACTTCTAAGCGCTCTAATTCGTCGTAGACCCCTCGATCTTGGAACGCGGATATACGGCAGCCTTCGTCGGTTACCAACCACTGCTCTCCTAAGAAAATTAGTTGAGGGTCTTGGTATGCAGAGTCGGTTCCGGGAAGTTGGGCGCGCGATCTTGGTAGATCTGGTTTCTTGGGGAACCATCTAATCGGAGTGAATCCGAATGCAGGCTGAATCGTGTGCGGTGAAGGCCACCTAAGGACATGGCACCGTGACCCCGAGGGTGAAACGCCAGCCATTGGAACTGCCTCGCTGCTTGGTGCGCACTTGGGTACGCACCAAGCAATCAGATTCGAACGATGTTGTGATCGGCGTCGAGGATCCAACCTGGTGGTAGGGACGCGGGTACGCCAATGACAAACGTGAGCGACGACCCTGAGAGGTTGGCACCTGAGAGGTTGGCACCAGTGAGGTTTACCCACCGGCCGGCCTGCTTCGCCAGCGTATTGCCAGAGATCATTGAGTCGGTGAAGTCCATGTTGTCAAGTGGTTCGCCGCCCAAGTCCTGAAGTTTTGCTTGGTCTACCAAGAACAGGGTGTTATCCAGCACGCAGTGGTGAAAGCTCCGGTTGGTGACGAGTATGTCGGTGTAGTACTTGTACATCCCGGAAGTGTCGGTCTCTTCCTGGGGGTAGTTCATTGTGGCGAAGGAGAAGTTGGAGTTTACGATGGGTATCTTTTCGAAGGCCATGAAATTACTGGCACCGTTCGGGCCCGAGAGGGCATCGACTGGAAGGGTCTCCGGACCCTTCCAGTAGCAGTAGGAGTAGTTGGTGTTGTTGGTTATCTTCTCGCTGCACTGGCGCATAGGGTGGCCGTCTGGAGCGAGACGCACAGTAGTCGTCGTGGTTGGCGCAACGTACGTGGTCGGCGCGACAGTAGGCGTTGTGGTCTGTACGGTCTGTACGGATGTCACGTGCGGCGGCGCAATCAGACTCTTCACACCCAGCACTGAGAACACCACGACTGCTACTGCCATCCACGCATAGATAATCCGTGGACCAAGGTCTTGATTACGCCACGCCGTCACAAAACTGGAAAACAGTTTCACCGGTTTGGCGCAGAGTGCTCTAAGGCGGTTCATCACGCTGACCGGGCTTTCTTTTGAGTGGCTCGCGTCAGACTACTGGCTCATCGCGAACTCCAAAGATTGCCACGACGACCTTGGTAGGTCGGATTAGTGCTCACTTGGAAGTGAGGCTCCGAACTTCATCCGCGAGGTTAATCAGACCCAGACTCCCAAGGCGATCCATCAGTGCCGTAGCCCGAGCATAAAGGATCTTGTTTCCGCTGCCTAGCGCTGCTGCAAGGATCGGAGCTGCCTTGCTGCCTACCCAGTTGACATCTGCGGGGTCCTTATCCTCGACTAGACGACTCAGCACCTCGAAACACTCGCCCGGGAACTCCCGTGCGAAACCGCAGAGCTTCTCGACAAGCAGACCCGGAATCTCGAATGACGCTCCAAGCCTCGCGGCACCGGCTAACTGCCCGATGGCCCATGCACGCTGGAACTTCCCGCTACGAAACCACGATCCGAAGCTCGCGAGCTCGACTAGGTCCGGCGATCGATTCATCGACTTAACCCGCCAGTCCCAGAGTTGCTGAAGACGCTCGACGACGGCGGTCGTCGGATCGTCCCATCGCTCGAGATGCCAGCCCAGGCGCCCTAGGGCGCTCGACCGCGCCTCTGAGTCGGCATTAGAGAAGAAGACGTTCACAAAGCCATCTTTCGAGTTGAGTTCGATTGCCCCTTGTGCGTAGAGAAATAGGACGTGCTCTCCGGCGCGGCTGGCGAGTGTCTGAGTCGCCTTCACGTCGAGACTAGGTACGGAAGGATTGCTGAGACGTTGCCGGTAGATGGGTTTGAGCAACTCGACCATCTGCCTCGTCGGATTCCGCATAAATAGGAAGGCTCCCCAGCCGACGTCGCGCAGACGCGTATCGATCTCGGTGCTACCACTCGTCCCGAGGATGCGCTCGACGTTTGCCGCAGCCCATTCAGGTGACACCTGATGGAGGAACGGGACGTCCTGGCCGTAGACGGCCCTCACCGCCGGGCTCGGATCGATTGCGGTGTCGAGATGGCGGTCCAGAATCGACCATACTCGAGGAGCTGTTTCGCTAGGGGCGCCGCCAAATGAGATCAATCCCGCGGCCCTTAGCCACGCGAGGTAGACGATTAGGGCAGCGATGGCGGAACTGCGAACCGCATTCAGCGAAGCGGTCAGTGGATCGGCCCAGTTGCCCTCGTCGCGCTCCGGCGTTGGATCGGGGCTCTCGCAAAGTCGAGCGAGACTCTCGAGGATTCGGTCCGCGAACTCGGACGGCGGCCGAAGTCGCTCTTCGTCGGCGCTGAGTCCACCCTGCAACAACCGCGCAGCTTCCTGGTGCGACCAGCGCCAGCCCGGGTCGTCGCCGCCGCTGTATTGGATGTCACCCTCATCGACTTGATGAGTCACGAAGTCCAAGACATCGCACGCGGCGCCCCATTCAATCGGTCGGCGCTCTCTGATGGCGCCCACCCATCCCGCCAGAACCGAACGGACGTAGGTAGCTCGGAGCTGGAGGACTCGATCAATGACTCCATTGAGCTTGTCGGGGTCCTCCTGAATGACGGCCGAGAGCCCGCGTCCAAGGCCTTCACGAGAAGGACCGAAGTGCTCGGCTTCATCGGGCTCCCACTCAGAGAGGAGTGTGACTATCTGTCCGCCGTCCAACACGCTCAGCTCTGCGTCGGTCACTGGTGCCGTCGGGCCGACGAACGAATCGGTCCAAACTGCGAAGTCTGGGTGCAGCGGTCTCGGACCAAGCTCGGCATCGAGGTCCGCGAGTACGAGCCTCAAGTGCTCGGGCAGCGCCTCATCGACGAGCATCAGTTGCTCGCGCAGGCGGTGCTTGCGCCACAGGATCACATCCTCATCCCCAACGCCGCTCGGATCGACCCCTCGAAAGAACGAAGCCATCCGACGCACGTCTTCATCGCTCATGCCGGGAGTGCTTGATACGAACTCGAACCACCTGTCAACCTCTGCGACTTCGATGCGGCTTAGCGCTGCGCGAGCCATGGCGCTGTATTCGCGTCGATACTGCCGGTCGATCAATGAAGGGTCCATCAGTCGATCCTGAGCAAGCGCAAGGGCGCCAGGTAGGTCCGTATCAACTGCAATGGAGAGGGCGTAGAGCGCGATTCGTCGGGACGTGACGCTGCGTACCGCGGGGTCCTCAAGGCGACCAATGACATCGTTGAGTCGACTCGGATCCTCGCTAATGATGAAGGTGGAGATGTCCCGCGCGGCATCGACAAGTGGATTGACGTAGTCATGCCCCCAGTTCTGCTGATGCGGCGAGATTGACGGGCGGTAGACGTGCGAGTTCCAGCTCCCGTCTCTCTCCTCGAGCGCGTAGAGCCAGTTGGTGAAGATACTCACGGACTGGGAGCCAAAGGCCCGCAGAGCCAGCGTCACCTTCGGCAGATCGAGCCCGAACCACACTTCGTCCAACTTGCTCGGTGGGCGAAAGACAGCGTCGGCGAGTCGCTTTGTAGCGTCAAAGTCACCGGACCGGGCAACGGTCTCGATCAGTGCGACCACCCGAGCTGCAATCACGTCCCCGATGCTCTCGGCAATGAGCTCAACAGTCTTGTCAACGAGTCGGGCGGCGTGTTCTGGAGGCAAAGCTGTCGCGACTTCGAGGAATCGCATTTCAGCGAGAACGTTGCCCCTGGTGTCAACAGCGAGAAGGAGTGACGCGACATCGTCTGGGATAACCGTCGCCATTCGTGCGAGATAAACGCCTTCGGGCCAGTCGGGAAAACGCATACCTTCGCCTTTGACGTTCTCGACGTCGGGAGCAATGGCGAAGAAATGCCGGTCCCGAAGGGCACTCAGCCACCGAGGATTCTCGAGACTGGAGAAGAACATTCGTGCGTTCTGAGGATCGCCGATCAGGTCAAGGGCCCGCGTGATCTCGTCGACCTCTGGTGCCTTCCATCCCTTCAGCGGATCAGGACTCTCACTCATGGGACTCCTCAATGTCGGTATTGATAGCGATCACGGGTTCTCGTTTGTTGGCATTAGCTAGGACTTCCTGCAACGCGCCGCGCTGAGGGAAGAACGCGTTCAAGTGCTCGTCCAGGATCTCCTCAAGGACCGCGAAGTGCGCCCTCACTACTTCCTCATCCGGTAGACGCTCTGGCAAGAGGTCTATGTGAGTGAAGCTGAAGAACCAGTCCCGCGCCGCGTGTATCTCTTGGCCTCTGACCGATAGACCACCTTGTGTTCCGCAAGCGACTGTTCCCCTCGTGGCCAAGACCTCGGACTTCTGGCGGTTTGTTAGGCTCCCCGCTCTTCGAGCATCAACGAAGCGGCCGATGGCATTCATGACCGCCTTACGCACTTGGACGAACTCGGGGTCCTCGTCCGACAGCGCGGGCCAAGGGCTAGGACCATCCCACTCGGAGAGCAGCGCTTTGATGGCCCTATCTTCCTGCCCCTTCTGACTTTCGAATTTCCCAACCATAATGTCCGGAAGTCGATTGAGTATTTCCCGCCCGCAGTGACCCACGTAGATGAGCGCCCACTTCTGATCGCAGTTGTCGAGGAGCTTGACTGCGACTGCGTACATGCCAGCGAACAGCGAGCCATTCTCGTCCAGCCCTGCCAACCGCCGGTAGCGTTCCTCGCGAGCCGCGTCCATCGATCCACATCGTGCCTGAGCAATCGACGGAACCTGGCCGAGAGGTACTCGATTGGTTCCTTCATTTGCATCTGTCAAGTTGGTCGTCGCCTTCGCATTGCTTACAGGGTTCAACTGTTCGTGCTTTGACGTCGAACGCCCCCGTCGCCACGGCCAATTCACCGGGCCAACCTACCCATTGTAATTCTGCAGCGATGTCACGTTCAGATTCTCCCAGATAACGACGAAATTGCGCCGCGTTCTGTGTCTAAAGTCGACACCAACAATGTCAAAGGAAGTCTTCGCTTCGTGGTCGTCCGACGCGAGAGTTGCACGTTCCACGTGGGATCCCGCGTGGTCAGGGCACTGGAGGTGTCCAGACCGGAATAGCGGTGACCGGCCTCGAGATGGACTGAGATATCGAGAGAATATGCGGCTCTCTTGCTGTCGGCTCGCACTTGAGGCGCCTGCAGGAACTGGACACGGTGTCGTAGACCTTTTCGGAAGTCGCGCTGGCGCTCGGGTGCTCCGGGAACCCGACTATCTCGGCAGCGCGATGCCGACTCAATCCCTTTCGTCCAACCTGAGGGTTATACCGACGGACGGTCTCACCTAGCTGCCGAACCGACTGTCGCTTCCCGGACACTGGAACCGTCAGTTAAGTCCCATGGCTTGGCTCGCAGCAGTGTCTGCTGGAGAGCGCTGGTCGGTTGCGTGTTGCTGCCAAGCCAGAGAGTTCACTAGCACCCCCCAAGACATCAAGTCGAGGACTTGTCGTCGCCACCCACGAGCTGAGGCCCGATCGGCCACGAGCGTCCTCTTATACGCCGAGTTGATCGACTCCGAGTCGTTGCGCAGTCCGTAGAGGGTTTGAAAGTGGGAATCAGACTCCGGCAAGAGCCTAAGCTGGTCGGCACGGCCGTACCCGCGCTCGCGCGACTGGCGGTGCGGGCTGATCCATGCGGTGAACGCTCCCTTGGGACACGGTACGACGACCCCGAGGGTGAAGCGCCAGCCGTTGGAGCCGCCACGCTTGTAGCGGCGGACTTGGGTTCGCACTAAGGGATTAGAGAGAGTGAGTTGACCACCGTCGTCGAAGGACGAGTCGTGGACTGAGCCGTTGTTGACGATCAGCGTGTGTACGCAGGTCCTCTTGTTGACCACATGTCCCCACTGGCCGATCGGGATCTGGCGGTGCGACGAGACGACCGAGCCCTTCGACTTCGCGTGTACCTTGTTGACGACGACCAGCCCGAGTTCAGTCATAATCGTGTCATGGTGCACGCCACGAAAGGCGCCATCGTAGACGACCGCCTGGATTCCGTCATCCGCAACGGCGTGCACCTGGCGTATGAGCTCGACGGCGGTGGCGGCTTCGTGGCCACGCGCATGGACCCGTCCAATTGCCAGTACCACTCGACTGTGCTTCTCTGGCCCGCGCACTGCAATGGCAACCAAGTCGTTGCCGTAGATCTGTCCGTCGTGGCGAGAGTGCTCTTCGGCGTCGAGGTCCTGACGACCTGTATCGGCCTGTCGATAGAGGGGGCGCACGATTGTGCCGTCACCGTAGATGGTGCGAGTCGGATCCGGTCTGGTCCGGCTTCCTTTGCCGCTGGGCAGCAACAGGCCTATCTCGTTAGCGATCCAGACTGAGTGCTCGGTGAACGAGGCTTGGAGCGCCGCGAGGTGATCGTCGACGGTGAGCCAGTCGCGCACGTGGCGGTAGGTATCTGAAGTGAGCGGGTGTGCGTGGGGGTCGACCTCGACACCGAACGGGTGGCGTGCGGCGCCCTTGTTGTAGCGCTCGACAATCTGATCCCAGAAGGTCTGGTGTACCAGTTCAGCGTCGAGGCGGTGGGCTGATCGGTAGAGCCGTGCCATTGCTCCAAAGGCGATGTGCAACGCCACGGGGTGACGGCGCGACCGGTGAGTCAGGTTGCCAACATCGTGGGCCAGATCGTGGATCACCGGACACGCGAAGAGAGCATCGAGCTGTTCGGACCTGCTCGGAGGCAGGGGGCGCTTCACGATAGGTCCTTCGCGGAGTCCAGCTCGGTGCTGCGCAGCGCAGCACGTGTCGCGTCAAGACTGGCGAGGCCCAGCGCCTTGGCGGCGCCCTCGATGCCCGCGGTACCCAAGACGCGCGTGCCAGCCCACAGTCGGATTGAGCTCGGACGGAAGTCACCGCCGATGAGCCCCGCCGTATGGAGCAACTTGGCCAACAGGTTCGACATTGCGGACTGGCCGGAGTGGCCGTCGGCGTACGCAGCGACGCGGGTGATGATCCACTCGTCACCTTCGTGGTTTGCCGCCTCATTCTTGAGAATGAGGAGACCCCACGGGCTGAGGTCCGCTCTTCGAGCACTAACTGGCGCTGCACCAGGGAGATCGATGGTGCCGTCGCTGATGTGGAGGTCGCACCACCGCAGTTGCGGGATCTCACCTGTCGTGGCGGTCGCTTCGGCGAGCGCCACAACGAGCGTCGCGCGCACCGTCCGGGAACGACGACCGAGGGCAACGATGCGCAGCATCTTCATCTCGTCATCCGTGAGTGGCCGAGTTCGTCGTACCCGCTTCGTGGGCAGCGCCACTCCCAGGCTCGGATCAGTGAGGTCCTCACCGAGCTCAATCAGCACAGCGAACAGTGAGCGAATTGCGCTTCGCCTCAAGTGGACTGTGTGGATCGACGGCGCGACATTGCGCTTGGTGCGCGCCCAGAGGAACTGCTCGCAGTCGTCGTCGGTGATTGTGGTCAGTGACGTGACGCCGGTCGCCGCTAGACGCGAGCCGAATCTGGCGATGAGACCTCCAAAGCGCTCACGCGTCGAGCGAGCCAGGGCGGAGCTGGCGAGCGCATCTAGTGCGGCGGTGAGTTCCTTCTCGATACCGGAGCCTCGGGCCGCCGCCCAGGCTCTTTGCTGGCTGTCAGTGATCATGCGGTCAACGTGCCGCAGACGTCACCTCACGCACTCGCCGCTTACGCACTGGCGCGTGCCTTTGGAGTCCAATCTTCTTGGCCACGGAATTGAAGTCATCGTGACCGAGGAGTACCGCCGCGGCTTCAAGTCCGCCCTCGTCATGGGCGCGCCGTCCCGCTGTATTGCGTATCGATAGGGGCCGTACCGTCGGGTCCTGGCTGAGGCCGGCGCGCTGCAAGGTGTCCGTCACGCTCATGAGGATTGACGATTGGATCTTGTTGGTTGTCGAAGCGGAGCCGGCGTAGAGGAGGAAGTCGTCAGGCTCAGTGGCCTCCGCGAGGGTTTTGAACTTCGACGTCGCCCAAGAGCTGACGGTGAGCGTTCGAGGCGCGGCCATGGTGTAGCCCAGCCCCGAAGCTCGTTGCGTCCCGGGAGCGTTGATCGAGAACCCACCTTCGCTGAGCGTGACGAGGTTGGAACCCCGAAGGATTCCGAGTTCTCCGCTCACGGCGCCGGCGTCGAGCGTGGCCACTGGACCAGTCCGGGCGGCCGACTTCAGCGAGATGAGACGAACGAGGCCGATCTCGGTGTCTTGGAGGATGCGCTCTCGCTGATTGGGGTCCTCGGGAGACCAACCTCCGGGCCACGCGATTGGCTCGCCCTTCACTTGGTCGAGTGTCTCGAGCACCCGAATCGTCGCGTAGCGGTCGAGTCGATTCGACTGCGTCGCGCTTCGAGCCAGGAAGAAGTCAATCGCCCGAAGCGCCGGTCCGACCGCCAACAAGCGCTCGAGTTCGTTGCTGAGCTCGCTTATGCGCTCGATGGCCTGTCCGCTGAACGTGCCGACTCCACGGAGTCTCCGTTCGATGTGACGGGGGAACTCATCCCTTCGCCACTGCTCCCAGCGAGAGGCGATGTCGTGAAGCGTTGCGTGCTGTTTGGTTGTCTCAGTCATGATGGCTACGGTTCGTGGTGCCAACCGAGGTGCAATCGCACGAAATTAGCCAGGGCCCATGGAACTAACGACGAAGTGCTTTGCGTCGGCGAGTGCGGGCCGCCGCCTGTGCGCATTTTGTGTGCTGGGAACCGTGGGTGTCCCATGCAATTGCGTTGCACTGCAGGGCGCCGCCAATCACGTCGAGGAAGAAGTGCCGTTGGTCGAGGCTTGAAGCCTTTCGATAGGGGAGCCGGTTCTTCAGCCACGCAAACTGTGCCTCGACGGCACTGCGCAGACCCTCAAGATGTGCGGCGTTCCAAGACGCCTCGGGGATTGGTCGAACCCAGTCGGCCAGAGCCTTACCTCCTCCACGCTCTGCGGTGAAGTCGATGCTGACTTGGAGCGAACCGGACCGGCAGGGGACGTGGTGGTGGCCAATCAGATTGTGAACGCCACTCGGAGAGTCCAGCCACTCGTAGGTCCGGCACTCCACCCAATCGGCGTCTACCGTGACCTCGTGGCCGGGGGGCACACTGACGATGGCTCCGTCGAGGGCCCAGAGGTCGTGGACACAGATTCCTCGCGGCGTGTCGTGCTCGACGGTCTCGAGATAATGCAACTGGGCACGCTCCTTCGGCCCTCGCTTCTCGCCAGACTTGGAAGTACCTTTCGAGTTGTAGCCGGCGCGCTGTATTTCTGGTGGTAGAAGAACGTATCGTCCGTGCTCAGACGCCGAAGTCATCGCCACTACGGGCACAACTCGGTAGCGCTCGAGGACCGCCTTGATGAACTTGCCGCCCATGAGTCGGTCGTAGATCAAGTGTGAGATACCGCCTCGGCTCGCGGCGATGACTGAGTCGAGCAGTCGCATGGTAGAGCCAATCTCGTCGTGATCCGCGTACAGGGCGACACCGAGGATCATTCCCATGTGCTCCTTTCGGCCGTGGACGCCGACCAGCGTGATCGGGACTCCACCAACCGACGTGTCGCCCTTCTTGCCCACGTGACGCTCGGCGACACGGGCGTTGGCAAGATCCTTCGCTCGAGAGCCCTGCGGCTTGCCATCCAAACCCATTGTCACGCCCGAAAGCGAGGAGAAGACAGTACCGTCGCCGTAGGCGACGGACCCGTCGTTCGGATTATCGAGGCGTGTGCCCTCACTCGCATCGAGTAGACCGATTGACTTAGCCAGCACCGTGGCTTGCGCAGTGAATTCCTGAGCCAGTTCCTCATAGACCCCGTCGTCAAGGGCATCTCGAAAGAAACGGAGTTGGTCGTAAGTTGGAGGATTCTCAGAAAGGGTCCTCCCAATGCGCTCCGCCGACTCGCGCAGGGTTCTTGTCCAGAGGTCGGTGTACTTGAAGGCCGACTCGAGGGCTTCGGCTGAACCGAAGGACCACCGTCCGGCGAGGAATACCAAGATCGACAGCGCGTCGGTCGTCGAACCGGCCTTGGGCCGTCGATGTCGATCGAGCACGTCAGCGAGAGCCTCGAGGCCCGGCATGGCAACAGCCGCTTCGAGGTCCGATATCTGGTTTCGGGACATTTGGTTCTCCTTAGTTGGACAGCGCCGCTTGGCGAGTCGTCAAGAGAGAACGTGAGGGGACGTGGCTAGGGTGCAATCGGCGCAAAATGAGTTTGCTGTCCACGTTGGGATCGGATCGCCGCGGAACTGAGCGCTTCGCTGCGAGACGCCGTAACTGGTCGTTAGGTTCTAGGGGCGTCATCTGTATCTACAGGAGGTCTTTGGGCAATAACTGATCCCGTCAAGGCGAACGCGCGTGCTGTGGCGAGTCCACCCGACGCCAGTACCCACGGACGCTGACTCGAAGAAGCGCGGATGTGTAGCAAGATGGCTCGAGAAGACGGTGAGGTAGTTCTTGGTTTGGGAGGAGTTGAGGTGAACAAGAAGGCGCTCTCCGAGTCCGACATCTGCGACCGCTACATCTCCCCGGCCATTGAAGAACGTGGCTGGTCCAAGAACCAGTGGCGCCGGGAGTTCTCCTTCACTGATGGCCGGATCATCGTCCGGGGAAAGTTGGTCGCTCGCGGCAAAGCCAAGCGTGCTGACTACTTACTCTTCTACAAGCCCAACATCCCGATTGCGGTCATCGAGGCCAAGGACAACAATTACTCGGTGGGTGCCGGCATGCAGCAGGCGCTCGGCTACGCCGAGACCCTCGACGTACCCTTCGTCTTCTCCTCCAACGGCGATGGCTTCGTCTTTCACGACCGAACCGGCAAGGCCGCCGTGCGCGAACAGACGCTCTCGCTGGATCAGTTCCCGTCACCCGAAGAGCTCTGGAGTCGCTACCTCCGGTGGAAGGACCTTGGAGGATCAGACCAGTCACTCATCACGAGCCCGAACCACCCCGACCTGACGGGCAAGGCGCCTCGCTACTACCAGCAACTCGCAATCAACCGTTCGATCGAGGCGATCGCCCGTGGTCAACGTCGGGTGCTCCTCACGATGGCCACGGGTACCGGCAAGACCTACACGGCGTTCAACATCATCTGGCGTCTCTGGAAGTCGGGCGACGTGAAGCGCGTCTTGTTCTTGGCGGACCGCAATATCCTCGTCGACCAGACGAGAGTCAACGACTTCGCTCCGTTCGGCGACGTGATGACCAAGCTTGACCGCGGCCTGGTTGGCGAGAACGGTCAGGTCAACACCTCGTTCCAGATCTACTTGTCGCTGTACCAGGCGATCATGGGGAGCGATGTACCGGACGGCCCCGAGCCGATCTATGACAAGTTCCCGAGGGACTTCTTCGACCTCATCGTTGTTGACGAGTGCCACCGGGGTAGTGCGGACGCCGACTCGGCGTGGCGCAAGATCCTCGACTACTTCGAGCCGGCCATCCAGATCGGAATGACGGCCACCCCCAAGGAGACCAAGTACATCTCATCGATCGACTACTTCGGCAAGGCCGTGTACACGTACTCACTGAAGCAGGGGATCGACGACGGGTTTCTGGCGCCGTTCAAGGTCATCCGGGTGGATCTCGATTACGACGTGATCGGGTGGCGTCCGGAGGCGGGTGAGGTTGACGACGCCGGGATCGAGATTGAAGACCGCGTCTACAACGGGACGGACATCGACACGAATATCCGCTTCACCGACCGTGACCGGGTAGTAGCTCACCGAGTAAGCGAGTTCCTGCACGAGACCAACCCGATGAACAAGACCATCGTGTTCTGCCAGAACATCGACCACGCCGAGCGCATGCGCCAGGCGCTGGTGAATGATCCGCTCAACCAAGACCTCGTCCAAGAGGACGTCCGTTACGTCATGCGCATCACCGGGGACAACCCCGAGGGTAAGGCGCAGTTGGACAACTTCATCGACCCGAAGCGCCGCTTCCCCGTGATCGCTACGACGTCCAAGTTGATGAGTACCGGGGTTGATGCTCAGACCTGCCACGTCATCGTTCTCGACCAGCGCATCCAGTCGTTGACCGAGTTCAAGCAGATCATCGGCCGTGGTACACGGCTGCGTACCGACTACGACAAGTACTTCTTCACAATCATCGACTTCCGCCGGGCGACCGAGCTCTTCGCCGACCCCGAATGGGACGGCCCGGCCGAACAAGACGAGAACTTCCCGACCGCGCGTGACGTCGTTCGTAAGTTCGATGGCACCCTCACGATCGACGGTAAGGAAGTCATCGTCCTCTCGGACCCCGACCAGCCGGTCATCGACGACGCGGCGGACGATAGTGACGAGCGCGTGGTTTACACGGTGAGCGGTACCAGGTTCACGGTCTTGAAGGAGCGCGTCCAGTACTACGACAAGGACGGCAAGCTCATCACCGAATCGCTCAAGGACTACACCCGCAAGGCCGTCCAGCGCGAGTTCGCCACGTTGGATGACTTCCTCCGTCGGTGGAACGAAGCAGAACGCAAGCAGGCGATTGTTGAGGAGCTCGTCGAGCAGGGGGTGCTCCTGGAGGCGCTCGCCGACTCCGCGGGTCGTGAACTCAGCCCGTTCGACCTCATCTGTCACGTGGCTTTCGACCAGCCACCGCTGACCCGCCACGAGCGCGCCAACAACGTGAAGAAGCGTGACGTCTTCACGCGCTACGGTGACCAGGCGCGCGCCGTACTTGAGGCCCTGCTCGACAAGTTCGCCGACCAGGGTGTCGAGGACCTCGACGAGATCGAGATTCTCCAACTCGACCCCTTCACCACGATGGGTACACCCATCGAGATCGTCCGTTCGTTTGGCGGGCGCCAGCAGTACCTCGATGCGGTGCACGACCTCTCTCAGCAGATCTATCAGGCCGCCTAGTTCGGAGTTCTACAGATGTCACTGTCAACCACCATCAAGTCCCTCCAGGACATCATGCGCAAGGACGCCGGCGTCGACGGCGACGCTCAGCGGATTGGTCAGCTCGCCTGGTTGCTCTTCTTCAAGATCTACAGCGACCTCGAGCTCCAGACCGAGCTAGAGGACTTGAGTTACGTCTCACCGATTCCGGCCCGCCTTCGCTGGGAGGCGTGGGCCGACGATGTGGCCTTGGGAAAGGATGCACCCACCGGCGATGACCTCATCGAGCTGATCGAGCAGGGACTGTTCCCAACACTCAAGAACCTTGACCTTGATGCGTTGAGCGGTCCGACTCGCGAGCGCGCAGCGCTGCTGCGCAGCGTGTTCGAGGACGCCTACAACTATATGAAGTCGGGCACCCTCCTTCGTCAGGTGATCAACAAGATCAACCAGGACATCGACTTCAACGCGGCCAAGACCCGCCATCTCTTCGGTGAGCTCTACGAAGGAATCCTCAAGGACCTCCAGGGCGCCGGTAACGCCGGCGAGTTCTACACCCCGCGGGCGGCGACGCTGTTTGCTGTCGAGATGCTCAACCCCCGGCTCGGCGAGATTGTTCTCGACCCGGCGTGTGGTACCGGCGGCTTCTTGACCGGGACGCTCGAGCACATGCGCGAACAGGCCGAGACTCCCGATGACCTGGCGACGATGAAAGCCAACGTGCGTGGGGTCGAGAAGAAGGCGCTGCCGCACCTTCTCTGCACGACGAACATGATGATTCACGGCGTTGAGGTCCCGACGACGATCCGACACGGCAACACGTTGGCGCGCCCGCTGCGCGACTATGGCCCGAAGGATCAGGTCGACGTGATCCTCACCAACCCGCCCTTCGGGGGAATGGAAGAGGACGGTATTGAGAACAACTTCCCGGCCGAGTTCCGCACCCGCGAGACTGCCGACCTGTTCTTGGTGCTCGTGATGGAGCTGCTGAAGGACGGGGGGCGCGCCGCCATTGTCCTTCCTGACGGCACCCTCTTCGGTGAAGGGATCAAGACTCGCATCAAGCAGCGGCTCGTTGAGGAGTGCAATCTGCACACCATCATCAGATTCCCCAACGGCGTCTTCGCTCCCTACACGAGCATCAAGACCAACGTGCTCTTCTTCACTAAGGGTACGCCGACGAAGGAGATCTGGTACTACGAGCACCCGTACCCGGAGGGCTCCAAGAGTTACTCAAAAACCAAGCCGATGCGGCTCGGGGAGTTCGATCCTGAGCGCGTTTGGTGGAACGAACGCACAGAGAGCGAGCAGGCGTGGCGCGTGCCGATCGAGGAAATTATTGCGAGCGGTTACAACCTCGACATCAAAAACCCCAACACGGTTGACTTGGGACACGAGGATCCCGATGTGTTACTAACTCAGTACCAAATTGCCGCACGGGCCGTTGCTACAGCTCACGAAGTACTCCGCTCGAGCCTTGCTGAACTGCTGGACAAATAGCAATGGAGTTCGAACTACTGCTAGAGAACTTTGAGGTTGTCGCTGAGGCCCCAGGCGGTGTCGACCGAATTAGAGAGATCATCATCAACCTGGCCATTTCTGGAACACTTGTGGATCAGAACGATTGTGAGGAACCAGCTCAATTGCTTCTGGAGCGCATTGGGGGCGACATTGCTGACCTAGTCACCTGTGGAGTCAAACGCGGCAGGCCGCCAGCTGAGTTGATCGATCCTGTTTCTGATGTTCCTTCGGGGTGGGCATGGACGAGAATCTTTGATCTCGGCATCGTTGGTCCATCCAACACGGCCGAAGACTCTGTAATTTCGGGCTTCGTGCCGATGGCCCTTGTTCCGGTTCAGTTGGGAGAGAGCAACGGTCACGAAAGGAAGAGCTGGGGAGAGATCCGCAAGGGATACACCCATGTCGCTGACGGAGATGTAGCGGTGGCGAAAATTACACCTTGCTTTCAAAACGGCAAGTCAGTCGTGTTCTCGAACTTGCCGAATGGTATCGGCGCAGCCACCACGGAGCTGTTTGTCCTTCGTCCGACTTGGGAAGGTGTAGACCCACACTATGTTCTCCTATTTCTCAAATCGAGAAAATTTCTTGATGGTGGAATCTGGACCATGACTGGTACCGCTGGGCAGCAGAGGATTCCACGCGACTACTTCTCGGGATGCCCATTCTCCCTTCCTCCGCTTGCGGAGCAGAAACGGATTGTAGTGAAGGTCAACGAGTTGATGTCGTTGTGCAATGGAGTTGAGTTGCGACACCGCGAGCGAGCCAGCGTTGCAATCCATGCACGTAAGTCCGCTCTATCGGTCATGACTACTTCTCAGTCGCCAGAAGAATCAAGCAAGGCCTGGCACCGGGTTGAAAGTAACTGGTTGAACCTCTTCAGTGAGCGCGAAGCGATTGACGATGTCCGGCAATCAGTTCTTGATCTGGCATTTCGAGGGAAGTTCGAAGAGCCCAACGAAGACCAAACGACAGTCACCAAACTGCTGGAGACGATTCGAAGGGAGCCAGGTGAGTCACGATTCGACAGTGAGGCTGTTGGCCCCTGGTCCATTCCGACTGGGTGGAGGTGGGTACCATTTTCTGACATTGCTGATTGCCGACTCGGCAAGATGCTTGATGGTGCAAAGAATTCAGGCAACTGGCGAAGCTACTTGAGAAACACGAATGTTCAGTGGTTCCGATTCGAGCTGGCCGACATTGCCCAAATGAGGATGGAAGACCACGAGGTTTCTGAGTTTTCATTGCGTCCAGGTGACCTACTCATCTGCGAAGGTGGCGAGCCAGGCCGAGTCGCCGTAGCCGATGAAACGGTCCGAGGACTGCTCTTTCAAAAGGCCCTTCATCGTGCTCGCCCACTTGGTGGAATCAACCCCTGGTACCTGGCGTACTTTTTGAGATCCGAAGCAACCTCAGGCAGGTTGAGTGAGCTTTTCACTGGGGCGACGATAAAGCATTTGACGGGAAGGTCCCTTTCTCGTCTGCTGGTGCCGCTTCCTCCGGTTCGCGAACAAGACCGGATCGTTGGGAAAATTGCCGGACTGTTTGATGGTTGCGAGAATCTGGCGGATGCTCTTCAGAGAAGAAGCAACTCGGCCGCGAGTTTTGCCGTCGGCCTTACCTTGCCTGCCGCCACTCCTCACTGAGTCGACGAATCGCGCCGATGTCGTCGAAAATTCGAATCCTGCCTAAGTGCAGTTGTGACTAACACCACGGTTGGGAGGGCGCCTTCCCCTCGCTGTCAAACGGCGACGTAGGTGCCGTCCACCTTCTCGACACGACGCTGTTGATACAGGTAACTCATCGTCGTCGATACGACCTTCAGGTCATCGTGAGTGCGACCTCCTGAGTTCAGCCGTGCTGTGACCTCAGACGGTGTCAGATTCATGGGGCTCGAACGCAAGACCGCCAGGATCGCATCGGTTCTCTTGGGGTAGTTGGCAAGGTCACCGATGTCAGCAACGCCCGCCCTTAAAACTTTCATCTCAACTTCGATGCCAAGCTTTTCAGCTAGTGCGGTTCGAACAACAAGATCGAGTTCCGAATGCCTAACCTCAAGCTCGGCCAACCGCCGCGTCACACTCATTTACCCTCCTAGCTTTACCAACTACCAAGACTATATTGGTAGCGTTTCGCCTGTCAATCTGGATGAAGGGGTTGTCGGGGGACACCCACGTAGGATGGACCATCCTCGCCGATGATGAGTGAGGCGCGGAGCGATCCGCGGACGTCCCGCTCCCGTAGCTCAGGGGATAGAGCATCGGTTTCCTAAACCGTGAGCGCAGGTTCGAATCCTGCCGGGGGCACTCAGCGAGGTCCGAAGAGCCGATAAAGCCGCCGAAATGTCACACCCTTCGGCGACCTCTCCCCGTCAGAGTTCGAGGCCACCTACGACGTGGAGAATCAGGCCAGCGCAGGTTACACTCTCCAACTTTCCCATCGCGATTCAGTGCCCTCCGCCTGACTGAATTCGTAGCCAATGGTTGTTGGACCGGGCTGCGTGCTTCTCATAATTACTTCCCTATTAGCGGCAGCCGCGAATGCGCAATTTACGAGAGACGCGGGGTAAACATTACCCCGCGTCGGAGAGCGATGTTTGGTCGCTTCTACGAGGCAGTTGGGCTCACCGTCGTTGTGGTTGTCGAAATCGTCGTCGTCTTGGACCTCGCACCGGTGTGCGTCGTGATTCGCCACATCGCTTTCACCTGTCGGTGCCACTGACCCCAAGTCATTTGAATGGTGTGGGCTCGCCACACGACCAGCGGTCCCTTCGGGGTATAACCGTCAACCAACATGACGGAGATGCCAGCTCCGTATGAAGCGGTTCCAATGTTTGCAGTCGATGTTGTCACGTCAAGGATGAACAGCGCCTTGTAGCGTTTCACTGCATGGATGCAGTCAATCCGGTGGTGGGGATACTGCTTGACTGACGCGAGGAACACACCACCAATGCGGTGTCTCTTCCAATACAAAAAGAGCGGCCCCATGGTTAATCCGCCATTGAAAAATTGATTAGCGGCTCGATACGCTCTCGCAAGCGAAGCTGCGGATGGAGAGACACCATGCCTAATCTGCAGCCAGTCCGCGGCAGAAACGAAATTGCAATCTCCGTAGGCACAAATGTGTTGGTAACCCGGAAAACTTAGGTTGCCGGGCCCGAAGTTGCAGTGTGGTCCAGGAGCGCAAGTCGATAGGCCCGCGATCGGCGTGTTCGCGAATGCTTTGGGTGATGGGCTTGCGGTGGCAAAGCCGAACAATACAACGACCACCAAGAAGATACTTTTGATTCGCCTCACCGGCCAAGGATATCCATTAATGAGCCGAATTCATTGTTGGCGCGGTCATGGCCTGGGCGGATTCCAGCGGTCCCCGCAAAATTCATTGAGGGTCGAAAGGAGTGGGCTCACTCAATGAGAAGCTTTCTTGATGCGCTAGGGCCCCTAACCAAGTTGACGTCTCGCGATTTCATCCGAGACGCAGGCGATGATGTCACCTCTGCTTTCGGTCCACCCTGGACCTTTCCGAATCGACTTCGAGTAGTCGATTAGCTCTTGATCCGACAGCGAGAGTGGTTGTGCTCTGCTTTCATCATTTCTGCGTCGACGAGCCTTCTGATACCCGCGGAGGCGGTACTTCTCTATCAGCCCTCAATGAAAGTCTTCAATCTCGATGTCTTCAGAGAAGCCATCGTCTACGATCCCATCGTTCACAGACACCCCTTGTTCTTAAGTGACCGGACGAAATACCCGGTCGTCGTCGTCATCGACACTGACACCGTGGAGTTGCAGGTCGTCTGCCCGACCTGGGCCGTGCGGCCAGTGGCCGTATGGATACGCTCGAAGTTCATGCCAGACCGGTTCCCAAGTCGCTGATTGGAATGGTCAGACCGCCGAACTCCTTCAGGATTTTGATCGGGCTACCATCGGGAGCACGCGCCGGGTACGGCTTGGGTCTATAGGACCGTCGCGCCACGCAAAAGGCGCACCGACCGCCACCGTCGTTTGCGATTCACAGCAACCCCCATCGTTCTTGGTAAAAGAGGTCTCCTTCCGACAGTTGAGCCGCCTCCGCCAAACGGTCCGATTCGTGGTTCCACCGTTGCAGCTCGTCGCCTCCCGCTTCTATAACAACCGTTCCGTCGATGCGGGCGTCGAAGAGTCGACCGACCACAGGTTTGGGCCCCTCCTTTGACGCCAAATTGATCTGGATCCAGTGGGGACAGTGTCCGGGCAGGTAGGTCCCACACATCTTGGGTGGACGAATCTCTATCATGCAGCCTCCATCGCATGGCGTTCGCACCTTGCCGAAGCAGGTTGCGGCAACGTCGTAGGGCCATGTCCCTCGATTGCTCTTGATGTTGGTGACCACTCTACCTAGGACCTGTCAGATTGTCGCCTTCGATGGACCAATACGGGGCAGCCACCCGAGACCGGCCCCGCAAGGTTGCGGCGTTAGTGAGCGCCCCGACGACAGACGCCCGGGGTCCGAGTCACCGCCGGATGGCCATCAAGGAAGTACCGCGAGAGTCGTTCTTGTCCCCTCGAGATCCCGATCCGCGCCGAGCGGGCCACGGGGCCCAAGTCAACCGTCGCGCTCTTGTAGAACGCGATTCGACTCACCGAATCGTCGCAGCAGTCAGTCCCGTTGTCCTCCCCGGTCACGCCGAGGCCCCGGGTGAGATTCCCGGGCCCCGCCAACTGCACACTCTCGGGCGTTGGTAGCTGTTCACCGTCGGACCGAGCGCACAGTTCCGCCGCTCGCAACAGCACTGCACTCGCGGTACCAGAACCCTCGGTGACCACGTTCAAACACCAGTGGAGCCCGTATATCCGGTACACGTAGAGCACTCCCGGCGGGCCGAACATCACCTCACAACGATTCGTCGGACCACGAAAGGCGTGCGAGGCGGGATCGTCCGGCCCTCCGTAGGCCTCCGTCTCCACGATCAGTGCGCGCAGTTCACTGCTCCCTTCACCCAGGACTATCACCGCACCGACCAGGTCGTGGGCCACGGCGTCGGGGGGGCGGTCGAAGAACTCCCGGCCGAGCCGCCCCGCCGTGCAACTAGTCACGGTTCTGCTCGTCACTGGCACCTTCGACTTCGAACATGACCCATACTGGCGCACCCGTGAGAACCTTGGGCCCTCGAGCGGCGACCGGCAAGTAGGCGGTGTCCCCCAACGAGCCGTAATTCGAGGTCGTCGACGTCGGAGCCATCCGGTCACCTTGGAGTAACGAATGCCGAGAACTAGTGTTCGTACTACCCATTTGAATGAAGCCAGCAAGGGAGACGCTGCGACGTGCACACCGACGGGGTCCGCGGGCGACCCTCCAGCGGGTCCAGCCACTTCTGGGTGTTCGTGATCGTGGGCTTCACGGGCTCGCTCGGCGCCGTCCTTGCGGGCGCGACCATTGGCTCCAATCCCCGCCCCCACGACTACCAATGGTGGCTTCACGTGCCCGAGGGTAACTACGTCCTCGCCCACGTGCTGTTCTATACCTCGGTCGCGATGCTGACCATCGGTTGGGCCGGTATCGGCGCCGACGCGCTGAAGGGGAGTTTGACTCGAGCGCAATCGTGGAGCGTATTGGCCGCTTGGGGGTCACCGCTGATCGCCGGTGCGCCCCTCTTCGGCCGGGACGTCTACAGTTACGTCGCCCAAGGCGAACTCGTGCGTCGAGGTCTCAACCCCTACGTGGTGGCACCGAAGGCGCTCGGCTCCGGCCCGTTGTTGTCGTCAATCGCCGACGTCTGGCATAACACGACGTCGCCTTACGGTCCCCTGTTCGTCGAGTTGACCCGCGTGACCGCCACACTCTCCGGCGGATCCCTGATGGTTCAGGTAATCGCCTTTCGCCTCCTCGAGACTATTGGCGTCGTGCTGCTGATGGTGTACCTGCCGAAAGTTGCGCATCACTTCGGGGCCGACGGCGGCGTCGCCGTATGGCTCGGCGTGCTCAGCCCCCTCGCGCTCTTCAGCGCGGTCGGCTCAGCGCACAACGACACCCTGATGCTCGGTCTCATGGTGGCCGCGCTGGCGCTGGGACTGCACGGCTCGCGACGTGGGGCCGTCGCACTCTTCGCGCTCGCGGCCACGATCAAGCTACCCGCCCTCGCCGGGGTGGTGTTCCTCTACGCCGGGTCCTGGCGGACGGGATCCTGGCGCGAACGGATCCGCTGGACCGGCGAGGTGACACTGATCTCGGCCGCGGTGATCGTGGCGGTGACCGAGGCGGCCGGGTTCGGCTGGACGTGGCTCAGCACTAGAACGCTCAGCATCCCGACCGAGTTGCGCGTCCTAACGTCCCCCTCGGTGTCGGTCGGGCTGCTGCTGGGCTCGCTCGGGCACGCCGTTGGATGGCACGCGACGTCACGAAGTTTCGTTACCTTCGCCCAGCATCTCGGGGAGGTCGCGGCGGTGCTCGTCGTGGCGTGGCTCACGTTTTGCACGAGGGTCGACCGGAACTTCCGCTACTTCGGCATCGCCCTCTTGGTCGTCGTGCTCGCCAGCCCGACCGTCTGGCCCTGGTACTTCCTTTGGGGCATCACCGTGCTCGCGTGCACGAGCGCCCAGCGCTCGAGGTTCCTCGTGGGCGTCGCCGGACTGGCGATGCTGCTGGTCGGTCCCGGCGGGACGCCGATGCTCGGCGGTAACGGCTTCTACGTGTCAGGCACCTTGGTCGTCGTCGGTCTGGCGTGGTTCTTCGCCTCCGGTCAGTGGCATCGAGTGTCCCAGGGCGTCGACCATGTCCACTGAGACCGGCGCGCTGACCCCGTCGAACCTGCGCTGGTGGCATCGCGTGCCCTTCGTCCGGGCCCTCGCGGTCTACACCTTGTTGCGACTAGTGACGTTGGCGGCCGTGACGGTCGCCGACCTCTTCTCCCACAACGGTCTGCTCAATGACCTCTCAATCTGGGACGGCCAGTGGTTCTTGAAGGCCGTCAACCACGGATACCCCCGCCACCTGCCCATAGCGGGCGGCCACGTCCTCGCTAATCCCATCGCACTCTTTCCACTCTTCCCGCTCGGTCTGCGCGCTCTGTCGAACCTGACCGGAATCTCCGCCCCGATTGTCGGACTGGTGCTGAGCGCGCTGGCCGGGATGGTCGCTGTCGTCGCGGTGGGGCGCCTTACCCTGGAGTTCACCGACCGGCCCCGTGCTGAGCGGGCCGCGCTCCTGTTCGCTCTCGCCCCCGGGAGTTTCGTCTTCAACCTGATCTACAACGAGGGCTTCGTGATTACCCTTGCCTGCGTCGGACTCATCGCACTGATGCGCCGGCGATGGCTGCTCGCCGGCGCTATCGGGGCGGTGGCGACGGCGACGTCGCCCGTCGGACTCGTATTCGTCTTGTCCTGCGCCGGGTCGGCGATCGTCGCGATCCGTCGCGACCAAGATTGGCGGTCCCTGTGGGCGCCCGTGCTCGCACCGATGGGCTTCGCGGCGTGGATGGCCTACCTTTGGGCCCATACCGGCAACATCCACGCGTGGCAGCTCACCGAACGCGACGGCTGGAACAGCTTCCCCTCGCTGCTCTACCCAGTTCGCATCATTGACCATTTCCTCTCCAATCCACTGTCGCCCACCATGACCGGGCAGATACTGTTCGCCGGTACGGTCGTCTCGGTCGTCGGCCTGGTCATCGCCTTTCGTGGGCAAATGCCGTTCGAGCTGTTGACCTACGCGACGGGCGCGGTATTGCTATTCGCCATCTCGTCCCCGGTGGGTCTACGTCCACGATTTGTGATGTTGGCCTTTCCCCTCACGATCGCGGCCGCCTCCCGCTGGAGCGGCCACCGTTTCCGAGCGCTGATGGCGGTGTCACTCGCCCTGTTGGTGTTGATGACCGTAGAGACGTTGAGTTCGTTCGCGGTGTTCCCATAGTCGCGGCGTCGTCGTGCCACGACCTGGCGCCTGATCGGAGGAACGGTGGCCGTCACTTAGGCTGGTGTGGAGTCGACGCAGAATCGGTGCCGGAGCGATGAGGAGAACCGTGGAGCGAGAACGCGCCTCTGTGCTGACCCGTTCGTTGTGGACGTTCGTATGGTTCGCCATTGTCTCGGTGGGCACCAACGCCTGGTGGTCCTGGTCCAGCTGGTCGGGGTTCGCCGTCGTGGGCCCGATCATCACGCTGATCGGGCTGGTGGGCATGGTGGCGGTGTGGACCGTTCCGGACTCCCCTCAGCGCCTCTTCGAGCACGTCTCCTTCGTCACCGCATTGCTGGCCGTCGCGCTCACCCACGCCTCTGCTATCGCCACCAGCCGCTTCTTCTACACGGACTCGGCCGCCTTCAACCAACTGGCGACTCAACTCCTCGTCAAGGGTCGAAACCCCTACGCAGCGACGTTCAAGCCCGCCCGACTGCAGTTGAACCACGTCGCCGACTTCTGGACGTACACCCTCAGTGGCGGACACATCGACAAGGTCTCGTACCCGGCCGGGTCGTTCGTCCTCCAGGCACCGTTCCAACTGCTGGGACTTCACCACCTCGGGGCCGAGTGGCTCGATTTGCTGGCGTGGCTGGCGGCGTCGGTCATCTTGTACGTCGTCTCGCCCAGGTACGCCAAATGGCTCTCGCCCCTGCTCTTGCTGACCTCGGTGTTCACGTTCACCTTGGTCCACGGCGGCACTGACGCACTCTTTGTACCCTTCGTGATGTTGGCGGCCCTGCGGTGGGACGACTTCGTGGTTCGTCTCGGGCCGCGGTGGTCGAGGTGGCTCGGGCCGGTGGCGCTCGGCGTCGCCTGCTCGATCAAGCAGACACCGTGGTTCGTCGTCCCGTTATTCGTCGTCGGCATTGCGCTCGAAGCGAACCACCACGACGTGCCCGTCACGAAGACGGTCCTGCGCTACACCGGCCTCATGGCACTGCCCTTCGTCGCCATCAACCTCCCCTTCTTCCTTTGGTCGCCGCGCCAGTGGCTGCACGGTACGTTCCTGCCGCTCACCGCACCGCTCGTGCCCGACGGTCAAGGGCTCGTGTCGCTCGCCACCCACGGACTAGTGAGGGTCGTGCACCCCTTCGACCTGCAAGTGTCCGGAGGACTCCTGATGGTCGCGCTGCTCGTGGCCTTCGTCGGGTGGTACCCCGTGCTGAAGCGTACGTGGCTCTTCGCCCTACCGATCGTGCTCTTCGTGCCGAGCCGGAGCCTCTCGAGCTATCTCGTCGACTTCATCCCGGCCGCGTTCGTCGCGGTCCTCACGACGTCGCGGGTGCCCGTGGAGTGGGCCGGCGAGGCACGGCCGGTGTTGCGACGGTTCGCCGTGGCGATCCCCGCGTCGCTGGCGATCATGTCTGCGGTGCTTGCGTTCAGCGGCCCCCCGCTGACGATTCGAGTCGACCATTACGGCGCGACCGGCCATAACCAGTTCATGGCGCCGATGGAGCTCACCCTCACGAACAACACCGCGGCGGCGATCGAGCCCCACGTAATGGTGGTGGTCGGCTCCGGACACCCCGTCGGCTTCTGGACGACGTCGTCGCCGCCGCTAGCGGTGCCGGCCCACGGGTCGGTGACGGCCACGTTTACGCCACCAAAGTTCCTCCTCGCGCCCGAGCACTACCAGAACTGGCTCGTCGAGGTCCTCACGAATTCGCCGGCGGCGCTGACGACCACACCGGCCTTCTCGTGGCCGTTCAAGTTGAGTTGACGACGGCTACCAGATTCGGTAGAAGCGCGTGCGGCGCATGGTGAATAGCACGAGAGTGAGCAGCACGATGGAGACCGGTGCCCAGACATCTCGCTCCATCATTGACTTGGTGTTGAGGTTGAAGACGACCGAGAGCGCCGCGAAAATTATCGTGAACCAGTAGAGGAGGCGCCGCCGACGCCCGGGGAACCGCTCGAAGGGCCCTTGGCTCACGCGCCGGCAGAGCGAAGGCCATCACCCCGAGGTTCAGCACGGAGAGCCCGGCGAGGCTTCGGCGCTGGGACTGAAGTACGCCGTGGTGCGGCCTGCCCTGGGTGTGGGCCCCCGCGGCGCGCCGGCGGTAACGGCGACCTGGAAGGCGATAACTCCCACGGGGTCGACCCCCGCTACCTTTGCCGCGTTCTTAAGCAACAGCTCAAGGTTTCCCACGACCACGCGAAAAGGCGTCAGGTTCTTCTCCTCAAGTCACGGCACTTCGCCCGGACCATTCGGACCGTGACCTTCGCCGGCCACCGTTTTCTCCCGACGACCGAAGTTCGACCGGTGGCCTAGTCCCCCTTCCCGTCGAGAGATCACTCGGCCACGGCGACGCGTCGCGAGGACCTCGCCACGAACCCATCGCCGAGGGTGCTCACGAGCCCTTCTGGCACCACTTAGCAGAGGGACCCCTAAAGGACGCCACCCCTCCGGGGCGGCCGCGAAGAGTGCGGCGAACCCGTGTACCTACACGACGTTGCGCACGTCAAGGTTGTGGAACGTCGGGGGGCCGTCGAAGAACTCGCCCATCTGCGCGGCGTACTTGCCCGTCTCGGGGTCATTGGAATTCTTCATCGCCTCTTCGTAGGAGTCGAACTCGACGATGATGAAGTAGTGATTCGGTCGGTCCCGGTCGGACGTCACCGTCGCCTTCGTAGCGAGGAGGGCGTCACCGCGCTCCTCGCGCATCCGTGTGGTGAACTCCTCCAACTCGTCGATCCGCGAGGTGTCGAACTCCATTATCTGCACAAAACCTGCCACTGTTCCCCCTATCGACCGACCGAGGGCCACGGCGTGACGAAACCCGGTCAGGTCGAAAGTATGGCAGCCAAACGCGATGCGTGCAACGGGGGAGGGCGACGCTCGGCGGGGCCGCCGCGGCGGTCACCGTGTCGTTCGAGTAGATCGAAGCGACGTCAACGCCAACAACGACATCCTCGACGCGTTGCCGAACGGCGGCAACCCGTTATTCCTCGACGAAAGCGGTCAAACGATGAGTGACGACCTCATTCAAGTCGGGTGACGTCATCTCGGGTGCCTCGTCGGATCCGTGATGAAGATTCAGCGGCGTCTGGAGGACCTCGTGTCGCGCCACGCCCGATCGCCGGGACACAAAGTCGGCGATAGTTTCCGCCAGGACTCCGTGCGGCGAGAAGCTCGATTCATGGAGCGCGGCGATGTCGACCACAATGCGGCCAGCGATCGCGTCTAGAACCTGACGATTACCTGACGTCGCCTCCGGCGACCACGAGGCAATCGAGAAGGCGAGGTCGAGCGCTTCGGCCCTCAATTGCTCGCGTCCGACGATTCCGCTCAGTACGCCGCTCGATAACGCCTCCTCGGCCGTGACCACGCGACCGCCGAGGAACATTGCCCTCGCCACACTCTCGCCGAACGCGTCAAGCACGAGTCGGGCACCGGCCTCGGAGTATACGAGACCGAGTTTGGACGCGGGGATCGCGAACCGGGCCTCCGGCGATGCGATACGGACATCGGCGAGCAGCGCCAACTCCAGACCTCCGCCGATCACGTTGCCCTGTAGAGCCATCACGATAGGGACCAACGATCGACGCAGCGTTTCGAAGTTCGTCGGATGGGCAATCAGCTGGTCGGCGTTGCCACGGCTCGCCTCGACGATGTCGTAGCCGGCGCAGAAGTCGGGTGGTTCGGAAGTGATCACGATGACCTTCGTGCCGATCGGCGGGTTCGCCACCAACTCCTCGATACGCTGAATCGTCGCACGACCTAACACGTTCCTGCGCTCACCGCCGGAGAGTCGGATTTCCAGGACGCCGTGACCGACGCTCTCGGACACCACGGCAGTGGCGGGAGGGAACGCCAGGCGAAGGCGGCGGCGGTCCCGGATCCACTTGGTCAACCGTCGAAGTCGGTCGTTGCCTCGCGTCAACTGCAGTGACCACGTTCGGCCTAGTCGTGACGTCGGACTCATCGTGGTCTCCACAAACCAAAATTGATCACAAAAGCCCCTTCGTCCAGTGTGCCTCAACGCCCGTCGTCGGAGGTGTCATTGGCAAACTCCTGACGGATCTCCTCGGAGTGCTCGCCCAGCGTCGGCGGAGCCAGTCGCAGTGCGACCTCACTTCGACCGAATCTCAAGGGACTGCCCGGTAGTTCAATCGTGCCCAACGTCGAATGCTCAGCCGTCCAAATTAGCTGCTGCTGGCGCACCTGCTCAGTCGCGTAGACGTGGTCGAAGGTCTTCACCTCGCCCGCCGGCACCCCTACCTCGTCGAAGCGTGCCAGCCACTCACGAACACTCTTACTTACGAGAACCGGCGCCATCAGCTCGTTCAACGCCACCGAGTGCTGGATCCGCACATCATTAGTCGCGAACATCGGATCACGCGGGTCGATGCCGAGGAGCGGAGCGAAGCGGTTCCAAATTGCGTCATTGCCCACCGCGATGATGATGGGCCCGTCCAGTGCGACGAACGATCCGTATGGGCATATCGTCGGATGCTGATTGCCCGACAGGGGGGGGACCTCCCCGGCGATAAGGTACCTCGTCGCCTGGAAGGTATGCAGGGCGATCTGGCCGGCCAACAGCGACGTGGACACACGTTGTCCGCGTCGGCTTGTGGCGCGCTCAACTAGGCCCGCCAGAACCCCGATGACGCCGTAGAGCCCCGCGGCGATGTCGGCAATCGGCACGCCGACCTTAATCATCGGACCCTCGGCGGGCCCGGTGATCGACATCATCCCGCCCTCGGCCTGGAGAATAAGGTCGTAGCCGACCCGCCGGCTCTCGGGACCGTCGTCCCCGAAGCCGCTGATGGAGAGTCGAATTAGGCCCGGATTGAGACTCTCGAGCTGCTGGTCACCCAGACCGAGACGGTCCATCACCCCGGGCCGGAAGTTCTCCACGATGACGTCGGCCCATTTGACGAGTTGCTCGATGAACTCGCGCTCGGCGGGGTCCTTCAGGTCCACAGTAACGCTGCGCTTATTCCGATTGGTCGAGAGGAAGTACGTGCTCTCACGCCCGGTAGCGGTCTCAATGAACGGCGGACCCCAGAAGCGGGTGTCGTCGCCCCCGGCCGGCTGCTCGAGCTTGACCACGTCCGCGCCCAGGTCGCCGAGAATCATGGTTGCGTACGGTCCGGCCAGGACGCGCGAGAGGTCGAGTACGTGGACGCCTCGTAGCGGTCCGTTGTTCACCTGCTCTCCGTCGTGCACGATATCGACGCTACTCACGTTTCTGTTCGGACCATTCAATCGGGACGCATGACGTAAATCCGTTCGCGGTCAGCGTCCCCGCGGCGTCGGAGCGATCCGGCGCCGCGGGGACTCCATCCACGGGCCTACTTGATACCGTCGGCCTTCAACGTGGCCACGCACGCGGCCGTAGAAGTGCAGTTGGTCACGTCCGCGAGCACTTTCGCCGATAGCGGCGTGCCCTGCGCCTCGAGTCCGGTCGCCGCGTTGGCGATGAACGGAGCGTACGGACCGAAGGTGTTGTTGTACCGGTTGAAGTCGATGCCGCCGCTGGCACCCTCGTAGTTGATCTTCTTGCCGGCCTTCAAGAGAGCGAGGCACGATGCGTACGAGTAGCACTTAGTCCCCGGAGGGTTGGTCACCTTCGTCATGTCCTTGGCGACGATTGATCCCTTCGTGGTCTTTGCGTAAGAGTCGGCTAGGGCCAAGGTGATCACCGCGTCGTAGGCGTAGTTGGCGCCCGAGAGGACGCCGGCCTTCACCGTCGCCGCCGGGAGTTTCTTGAAGCCCGCCATGAAGTAGTTGTTGGCCTTACCCGTGACCGACGTCCCCATGACCGACGTCAGGATCTGGTGGGCGTTGGCCGTGCCGAACGCCTTGATGTAGTCCGAACTCGTGGTGACGTCCGTGCCGATCCAGGGGATCTTGGAGCCGAGCTGCTTAAACTCGTTCGCGAGCACCCCGGCGGTCGGTGCGTCGGTCTGGGAGAAGATCACCTGCGGCTTATCCCCGATGACCTGGCTCACCGTGTTGGTGTAGGAAGACAGACCGCCCTGCACGATGTAGGTGTGAATGACCACGCCACCGAGCTTCTCGTAGATCGTCTGGACCGGCTTGATGATCGTCTGGGCCGCAGCGTCCGAGTAGAACAGCAGGTCGGCCTTCTTATAGCCCTTCTCGTAGGCGTACGTCGCCATCGCGGTACCGAGCTGACTGTCCGACGGGCTGTCGCGGAACAGGTAGGGATCGGTCTGGTTGTCACGACCGACGTCTCCTCCCATGAACTCGTCGATGATGTGGTTCGACTTCAACACCGGCTCGACCGCATTGATCTCTTGCGTGGTCGGTCCGATGATGCCCACGATGCCGCCACTCGAGATCAGCTTCAAGAGGGCGGTCTTGCCCTCCACCGGGTCACAGCCGGTGTCACCGGTCGGCACGAGGAGCCTCTTGCCCAACACCCCTCCGGCCGCGTTGACTTCGGCGGCGCCGATGACCGCTCCTTGATCGATGCCCTGGCCAAGGCTGGCCAACGGCCCCGTGAAGCACGAGAGCACGCCGTAGGAGATCGTTCCCCCACTCGCTACCGCGACGCCGCTCGAACCGAGCACCGCTCCTCCACCCAGGACCGTGACGAACGCCAGCGCGCTCGTCACCGACCGTATCGATAACCTCTGTCCCGTAATCCTCACGACGTTCCCCCTTTTATTGACACTTCTCTCTTGTGAGATCTCCCAACACGGCTACGACATCCGCCCGACGTAGAGGTCGATGACCTCCTCGTCGTGCAAGAGATCGGCCGCGGGACCATCGAGGCGATTCTTGCCCAGCACCATCACGTAGCCCCAGTGCGCGTGACGGAGGGAACGACGGGTGTTCTGCTCGACCACGCAGATGCCCACGCCGGTTCCCGCGACTTTCTCGATCTGCTCCCAGAGCGAGGTCTGCAGCATCGGAGAGAGGCCCGCGCTCGGCTCGTCAAGGAGCATCACAGCCGGGTCCAGCATTAGGCCACGGGCCATGGCGAGCATGCTTCGCTGCCCGCCACTCAACGCGGCGGCCTTTCGACGTAGTGAATCTCGGAGGTCGGGGAACAATTCGCAGAGTTCGTCGATCCGCTCCGACGTTCCGTGCTTGCGCGTGTAGCCACCCATCTCCAGGTTCTCGCGCACGCTCAGGTCGGGGAAGGTATTGGCGACCTGAGGCACGTAGGCGAGCTTGCGCCGCACCATCTTCTCCGGCGCGAGACCCGTCGTCTCCTGGTCGAGCACGAAGACGTGGCCACTGGTGACCTTGATCACTCCGGTGATGGCCTTCAACAGCGTTGACTTACCGGCGCCGTTGGGGCCGACGATCGCCGTTATCCGTCCCGCTCGGACGTCCAGCGAGACGTTCTCGATTATGGGAGTGCCCCCGTAGCCGGCCGTCACGGAATCGACGCGCAGTACCACGGGCGCGCTCGGAGTCGACTCACTCATCGTCGTTACCCAAGTACGCATCGACGACTCGTTTGTTGTCCCGCAACTCGTCGAAGGGACCCTGGGCAATCACTGAGCCCAGGTCCATGACGACGACCTCGTCGCAGGTCCGCTCGATGAAGGGCAGATTGTGCTCAACGACGACAACCGTGCTCCCGGCCGCTCTCAGGTCCCTGATCGCCTGACCAATACGCTCGCCGAGGACGGGATTGACACCGCCCATGGGCTCGTCCAGTATCGTCAACCGGGGCTTGGCGGCCGCTATCCGGGCGAACTCCAAGAGTCGCTTCTGGCCACCGCTGAGTCCGGACGCTCGATGGTTGCGCACCGCGTCGAGACGGTACTTGACCATCAGCGCGCCAATCTCCTGGTCGTCGTCTTGCTCGAGACGGCGCAGCCGTCGAGCCGAGGTGAGCGACCGCCGCAGCGTCTCGCGGTCGAGGTCGGATTTGCCGACGCGGACGTTGTCGATGACCGAGAGGTCTCGCCACTCTCGGGGCGTCTGAAAGGTTCGTATTAGTCCCATTCGCGAGATGACGTCAGGACGCTTGCCAACTACCTCGACGCCGTCGAAGCGGACGCTCCCGCTGTCGGGGCGCTCGAAACCTGAGACCAAGTCGATGACGCTGCTCTTGCCCGCACCGTTAGGCCCGATGAGTCCGACCACGGTCCCTTCCCGGATCCGCATCGAGCAACCGTTGACGGCGATGACGCCACCGAATGTCTTGGTAACTTCGGTGATCTCGAGTAGCGCCGTCGAAGTCATGTCGTGGCGCCTTGTATCGGATCGTCCGCGACCTCGACGTAGTCCACGTCGTACGAGGGGTCCGGTGTCACCTCCGTCACCACATGTTTCGTGAATAAGTGACGCCAACTCCGACGACGCTCAGTACCGTCGGTGCCCAGACGTTCGGGGAGGATACCGCTCGGACGAAACCGAAGCATGGCGATGATCAAAACGCCGATCAGGATCTGGCGAAGCGCCGAGCCCAGCTCCGGGCGAGACGCCGGCGAGGGGATGTAGCGGGTCATCTCCACGAAGCCGATGTAGACGATGAAGGAGCCGAGCACGACTCCCTTGGGGTTGCCTCGACCACCGACGAGAATCGCGGCGTAGAGAACGAATATTTCGGTGGGCTTCCAATCGAGCGGATTGAACGCCCCGATGTAGGCGGCGAAGAGCCCTCCGGCGAGGCCGGCGAGGCCGGCCCCGAAGAGGTAGGTCCGGTACTTCGTCCAAAAGACGTTGCGTCCATAGACCGAGGCCGCCCTCTCGTCGTCACGCACCGCACGGACCATCCGACCGAAAGGGCTCATCGAGAGTCGCTGGACGATCAGGTAGACGATGAAGAGCACGAGCGCGCAGAACGCTAGGAAGAAGTAGTGGTAGGTCGTGTAAGAGAGGCCGCCGCCCATCGGGTCGAAGAGCCCGTAGACCCCGTTATAGCCATTGAACAGAGGCGTGTAGTTCTCCACCAGGTAGTAGATGGCCCACACCGCGCCGAAAGTCGTGATCGAGAAATAGACCTCCCGAAGGCTGCGCAGGGCGATCGCGCCGATCAGTGACGCGAAGAACACGACAACGACGACTGCGATCACCACGGCGAGCAAGTAGGGAAGATGCCAGCCGAGGACGTACTCGACCGGCGACTTCGGCTTGCCGACTGTGAGAACGATCGTCATGTAGACGCCGAGGGCGAAGTAGGCGTAGGCCGAGAGGTCGAAGTCGCCCGCCCAACCCCAAATCATGTCGACGCCGAGGGCGAGCACCGCAAAAATCGAGGCCTCGGTGATGATCGCGGTCCAGTACTGGAGCATCAGGCCCGCACCGTCTGAGCTCGACCCCGAACGAAAATTCCATTGGGTTTGATGATCAGCATCACGCAGAGGAAGGCGAAGGCGATAACGAGTTGGTAGGCCGAGCTCGTATAGGTGCCGGCCACCGCCATGATGAGACCGAGCACGACGGCGCCGCCCAAGGTCGCGTAGGGCCGACCGAGCCCGCCGCCGACCGCGGCGGTGATCGACAGCAGAAGGAAACCGTTGCCAAGCGACGGCGTGATGGTGCCGATGGTCTCGCCGTAGAGGAACCCGGCGAAACCCGAGACGGCGCCGGCGACCGCCCACGTTTGCATCACGACCCGACGGGCCGGGATGCCACTCACCTGAGCCAGTTCGCGATTCTGGGAGACGGCGCGAAGTGCCTTGCCGAGACGGGTGCGCTGCAAGAGGACGTAGATCATCAGGGCGACGGCAACGGCCGCGACCATCACCTCGATAGTCAGCGTGGTCCACAGGAAGGGACCCACATGGATGAGGTTTCCTTGCGAGAACTGGTAGGAAACACTCGCACCACCGAAGGCGAGGAGGATGGCGTTCTGCAGAATCAACGAGGCGCCGAGTGTGGCAATCAAGGTCGAAAGAGTCTTCTGGTTCCGGAAGCGCTCGATAAGGAAGAAGTTGAGCCCCATTCCGCCAACGGACCCAGCGAAAGTGGCCAGGAGAGCACAGACGTAGATGTTCTGGTGGTAGGTCGTCTCGGCAACGTACGCTGTGTACGCACCAATCGTGAGCACCTCACCGTGTGCGAGATTCACAACGCGGCTCACGGCGTACTCCAGCGTAAACGCCACGGCCGAGAGCGCCAGGATCGCTGCCGTGGCTAGCCCCAAGCCCACGCTGATCCAAAAGATGCCCATGTCCCCCCAAAATCATTCACGACACCGTTCTAAGCAGGAAGCATTCGAGCTCCCGCTACACGCTGTGTTGGGGACACTAACAGTCGCTCTCGAGCAATTGCTAGGCCTAGATTTAAACAATAAAAATTGATGAGTCCGCGTGCAGCTTGTCGCCGCTAGACTCAACCACTTCGCGACGTCGACTCCGTGGCACACCCAATTCAACCATTGCACTGACCCGTGCCGAGCGCGTGGTCACTTGATCGACGTGGACCTCATCCCCCACTATCGCGCGCTTCGTATCTCGCGTCGCCCAAACACTGAGTTGACCCCTCGCACAGCCAACTTTCTCAATCCTCGCTAGCCGAGGTTGCGGGGGTGGTGACAAGCCACGAACCGTCCGGGGCGCAGTTCGACGAACGCCGGCCTCTCGGTGCGACACTCGTCGGTCGCCACCGGACAGCGCGGGTGGAACGAGCATCCTTCTGGTCGCGCCGAGGGGTCGGGAACGTCTCCGGTGATGATGATGCGCTCTCTACGCGGGGCGTCGGTGTCGTTCAGCTCCGGTACCACCGACAGCAGGGCCTCGGTGTAGGGGTGCAGGGGCGCGCCGTAGATCTGCTCGGCGTCGCCCAGCTCGACAATCTCCCCGAGGTACATGACGCCCACTCGGTCCGAGACGTGGCGCACGACGCCCAGGTCGTGGGCGATGAACAGGTACGTCAACTGGAGCGACTCCTGGAGGTCGGCCATCAGGTTCAGCACCTGGGCCTGCACCGAGACGTCGAGCGCCGACACGGGCTCGTCGGCGACGACGAGTGAGGGATTGAGCGAGAGGGAGCGCGCGATCCCGATTCGCTGACGCTGGCCCCCGGAGAACTCGTGCGGGTACCGACGTATCGACGCGGGATCGAGACCCACGGTGACGAAGAGCTCTCGAACGCGATCGCCGATCTCGGCGTCGCTGCCCACTTTGTTGATGCGCATCGGGTCGGCGACAATGTCCCCCACGGTGCGTCGGGGATTGAGCGACGCGTAGGGATCCTGGAAGACCAGTTGCATCTCTCTTCGGTGCGGTCGTAGCTGACGGCGCGACAGGCCCGTGAGCTCGACGCCTCGAAACTCGACTGAGCCCGACGTGACGGGCAGGAGTTGCACTAGGCAACGCGCCAGGGTCGACTTCCCGCATCCCGACTCACCCACGATGCCCAGCGTCTCGCCTCGGCGAACCTCGAGCGAGACGCCGTTGACCGCAGTGGCGACCGACCGAACACCGAGCTGCTTGCCCCGCGACGTGAACGTCTTCACGACGTCGGTCGCGCGCAGCAGCACTTCGCCGATCATCGTGGACCTTTCTGGGCAACCGCGCGGATCGTGAGCCGCTGGCTATCGCTGAGCCAGCAGGCATCGAGGTGTCCCCCGTCGCCGTGCAGGGATGGCCGTTCGTCGCAGACGGCCATTCGGTGCTCGCATCGCGGCGCGAAGGCGCAGCCCTCGGGCACATTGAGGGGCGAGACCGGGACTCCCGGAATCGTGACCAGTCGCTGGAACTTCGAGTCCACGCGGGGCACGGCGCCGAGCAGCCCCCAGGTGTAGGGATGACGGGGGTAGCGCACGACGTCGATCTCAGGCCCGATCTCGGCCGGTCGTCCGGCGTACATCACCACGACTCGGTCGGCCATCTCGGCAATCACCCCCATGTCGTGGGTGATGATCACGATCGACGATCCGTAGGACTGCTGCAGCTTCTCCATGAGGTCCAGGATCTGGGCCTGGGTAGTGACGTCGAGTGCGGTCGTCGGCTCGTCGGCGATCAGCAGTCTCGGATTGCAGGAGAGGGCCATCGCGATGACGACGCGTTGGCGCATTCCGCCGGAGAACTCGTGGGGGTACTGGCCGGCTCGGCGCTGGGGGTTAGGGATGCCGACCTCGCCGAGCAGTTCAACCGCCCGGGCCCTCGCCTGGTCCTTGGTCATCTCGGTGTGCGCCCGGATCTGCTCGACGATCTGCCATCCCACGGTGTACACCGGCGTGAGGGCGGTCATCGGGTCCTGGAAGATCATGCCGACGTCGCCGCCGCGCACGCTCCGCATTTCCTTGTCGGCGAGTCCGAGAATCTCGCGGCCCTCGAACTTGACGCTGCCCGAGATAGTGACGTTAGAGTCGCGCACCAGACCGAGCATTGAGTACATCGCGACGCTCTTGCCCGAGCCCGATTCGCCGACGATACCGAGCACCTCCTTCGGACCGACGTCGAACGAGAGTCCGTCGACCGCGCGCAACTCCCCTTGGCGGGTCGCAAAGGTGACCTTCAGGTCCCGCACGCTCAGCACGGCGTCGTTCGATGGGATGTCGTCAGGCAACTCGGACCCTCGGATCGAGTATCGCGTAGAGCACGTCGACGACGGCATTGGCGAAGACGACGAAGAAGGCGGCGTACATGACGCAACCCATGATCACCGGCAGGTCGAGGGTCTGGAGCGAGTTGTAGGTGAGCTGGCCGACTCCGGGCAGGCCCATGACGACCTCGGTCAACAGCGCGGCGCCGCCGATCAGAGCGCCGAAGTCGAGGCCGAACAGCGAGGTGATGGAGATCAGCGAGCAGCGCAGCGCGTGGCGCACGAGGATCCGACGCTCGGAGAGTCCCTTCGCACGGGCGGTCCGGACGTAGTCCTCGTTCATGGCATTGACGAGCTCCGCCCGCAGGACCCTCGCGTAGATCCCCGCGTAGAGGGCGGCGAGGGTGAGCCAGGGGAATATCAGGTGCAGCGCCCACTGCAACGGATTGGTCGTGATTGAGACGTAGCCCGACGAGGGTACCCACGAGAACACCGACGAATGGAACCGGCTCTGCGTGAAGTAGTTGACCACCTCCCCGAGCCAGTAGGCCGGCACCGAGACCGCCGCGATGCCGACGAACATGATTAGCGGATCGATGAACTTGCCCCGGTTGGCGGCGGCCACCACCCCACCGAGGACCCCGACCACCATCCAGATCACGGCCGCGCCCAGCACGAGCGACAACGTGACCGGGGCCGCGTGCAGGATCTGCGGAATGACCGGGGTGTTCACGTTCACGTAGGAGGTGAGGTCGTGCTTGATGAAGAGGTGATCCATCATCAGCAGGTAGCGCACCGGAAGAGGCCGATTCAGCCCGAAGGCGGCACGCACCGCCGCGACGACCGCGGGCGACGCGCTTCGACCGGCGATTCGAGCCGCCGGATCGACGCCGGGAGTGGCGAAGAATATGAGGAAGACCATCACACTGATGGCGAAGAGCACCAGCACGGCGGAGATGAATCGGCGCACGATAAACGACGGCACCTAGATCGAACCTCGCAACTTGGCTTTGGGGTCGAAAGCGTCGCGCAGTCCGTCCCCAAAGACGTTGAAGGCCCCCGCAGTGAGGACTATTCCGATTCCGGGGGCGATCGCCACCCACGGACGGGTGTAGAGAAGTCCGAGTCCATCGTTGATGATGGTCCCCCAGCTCGCGTTCGGCGGTTGCACCCCAATGGACAGGAACGACAGGGCCGACTCAATGAGCATGTTGAAGGCCACCATCAAGGGGAAGAACACGATGACGGTCGGAGCCACGTTCGGCAGAATCTCCTTGGTGATGATGTGCCAGTCCGACGCCCCCGATCCAATGGCGGCCTGAACAAACTCACGCTCCTTCAGCGAGAGGACGATACCGCGGATGGGCCGACCGACGTAGGGCACGAAGACCACGGCGATGATGATGATGGGCAGCATCAGCGACCCGGCGCCGATGTGGATCGGTCCGATGTTCAGTCCGCTCGTGAGGAGTATGACCGACAGGGAGATCGCGAGCAGGTAGATCGGAAACGCCCAGACGACGTCGAACGCGCGCGACACGACCCAATCAATGACCCCGCCGAAGTAGCCGGCGGCGAGGCCGAGCACCGTCGCCATCAAGCAGCACAGAACGGCCGACGTCGATCCGATCAGCAGGGTCGCGCGCCCGCCGTACAGCAGACGGGCGAAGACGTCACGTCCTTGGTTGTCGGCACCCAGGAAGTAGTTGGTGAAGTGCCACGTCGGGCCGATTGGCGTAACGCCGAAACCGAGCCCCTGGGTGTTCGCTTGCAGCACGCTCACGGTGCGACCGTTGAGCCGGATCGACCCATTCAGGTTGGACGTGAAGGCGTCCACGTGGGCCAGGTCGTGGGCGTATACCGGGGCCAGGAGACAGGCCGTGATGACGAATAGCACGACACCGAGCGCGACCATGGCCACCCGGTTGCGCCGAAGTTGTCGAAGCGACGACCGCCAGGGGCTTTCAGGGCCCCTGGCGGTCGTCGGACGGCGGGTCAGAAACGTAGGTGACGGCTCTGACTCGCTCGGCGGTACTACTTCACCCAAAGTTGATCCACGTACATGTAAAACTGACGTGAGAACTGGTAGTTGCCCACGCGCTTGCTGACCAAGTCGAGTTGCTTAGGGTTGAACAGCGGCACCCAGGGGGCGAACTTCGACATCATTTGCTGGTCGATCTGGCCCCAGAGCGCGTTGGCGCCCGACGGGTTGGTCAACTCCATTGTCTCGGCGGAGTTCATCTTCGCGTCGAGCGGCTTGTTGCAGAACCCGGCGATATTGATGCTGTTGTCAGTGCCGGGGTGGAACTCGGAGCAGCTGAGCAGCACCTTCAAGAAGTCCGATGCCGCCGGGTAGTCCTGGTACCACTGCGACAGGCTGATCTGGACCTTGTTCTTCGTGTTCTGGATGTAGGTGAACTGGATGTTCGCCGACAACGGCTTGACCGTCGCCTTGTAGCCGATCGAGTTGAGGACACTCTGCACATACTGGCCAACGGCGGAGTTGACCGCGTCATTGGTCACCACTATCGCGACCGCGTCACCCTTGGTCCCCGACGCCGCCACCAGGGCCTTGGCCTTGGCGAGGTCCGGGCCGCTGTACGCCGAGCCGCTGCCCTTGTTGTAGGCGCAGGACTGTACGTAGCCCGGGAAACCCGGGGGGAGGATCGAGCACGTCGGCTGGGCCAGCAACTTCCCGCCGAAGAGCTTGATCGCCGCGTTCTTGTCGATGGCGTAGTTCAACGCCTGACGGGCCTTCAGGTTATTGAAGGGCGCGAGGTTCACGTTCATCGGCACGTACCAGTCGGCCGTCAAGGAGTGGACGTGCAGCTGGGACGCGTAAGTCGTGGACAGGGCCTGGAGGCGGTCGGACGGCAGCGGGTCGAAGACCCAGTCCCCTTGTCCGTTCTGGACCGCGGTCACCTCGGATTCCACGGTCGCGCCGAAGGTCATATCGATCTCGTTCGGATAGCCCTGGGGTTGAGCGGCGGCGGACCAGACTTTGAAGAACGGGTTGCGCACCATCACGAGGTCCGTGTTCGGGCTATATGACTTGAACTCGTAGGCGCCCGTACCGGGGATCGGCGTCGATCCGGCGTCCTTCACGGGTGCGGTGGACGGGAGAATCGAGCCGAACGGAACGGCCAACTGGTCGAGGAATTCGGCGTCCGGATTCAGCAGATTGATCGTCACGGTATTCGTCGCCGCGTTCACCACGACGCCGCCCTTCAGAGTGCACGTGGCCGGCGTCGTCACGCACGCCGGTCCACCGACGATCACGTTGTACCACGAGCCGGAATTAGGGTTCGAGACTTTGAAGAGCCGCTGGAACGAAGACAGGACGTCGTGGACCGTCACGGGCGCGCCGTTGGAGAACTTAATCCCCTTTCGCAGCACGAAGGTGTAAGTCTTGCCGCCGTTGGTCACCTTGGGCATCGCCACCGCGAGGTCGGGGACCACCTTGAACGACGGGGCGCCACCGACCTTCTGGAAGCTGACGAGACCGTCGTAGGTGGCCTGGTAGAGCTGCCAGTACTGCAGCGTGTAGTTCACCTGCGGGTCCAACGTACCGCCGGCCGTCGACGCCAGAAGTTTTAGCGTTCCTCCGGCGTGCGCGGACTGATACGACGAGCTCGCACCGGCCGGCGACCCTGGCGCGACGGCGAGGGCACCGAGAACACTCATAGCGATGGCGACCACCGGAATGCCGATCCGCCTGGCCAATTGATTAGACAACATCTGACCCTCCCCTAATAGTCAATTGCAGATTTACTTCTCTTGCTACTCCATACTCAGACGTCATGTTCGGCCAGGAACCCCTCGACCACGCTGAAGTAGCGCTCGGGCTCCTCCACGAACGGCATGTGGCTGGAGTTCTCGAAGATCTCCCACCGGACGTTGGGAATCGAGTCGAAGTAGGGCTGGACCGTCGCCGGAGTGGCCTCGTCAAAGCGTCCCGAGCAGAGCAGCGTGGGCGCCGTGATTAGGTGTACCCGGTCGACCACAGTCCAGTCGCGAAGTGTTCCGATGCAGAAGAACTCGTTAGGACCATTCATTACGTTGTAGACGTGGGCGTCCTGTTCCATGTACTGCTCGGTCGCGAGCACCTCAGGGGGGTTCGGCACGACTCGGCAGACGTGCTCGTCGTAGTAGACCTTCTGGGCCGCGAGGTACTCCGGATCCTGGTACGTCCCGTCGGCTTCGTGTCGGCGTAGAGCGTCGTCGACCTCTCGAGGAAGTTGAGCGCGCAAAATCTCGGCCTCACTGGCCCACAGCGCCATCGAGGCCGGAGAGTTGCTGATAACCAGCGCCTTCAGCCCAGTGGGCCGTCGGATCCCGTGCTCCGCCCCGAGCATCCCGCCCCATGACTGGCCGAGCAGGAAGTAGCGGTCCTGTATTCCGAGTGTCGCCAGGAGGTTGTCCAGCTCGGCGAGGAAGAGGTCGACTGTCCAGAAGTCCACGCCTCGGTCGGGCAGCCGCGTCGAACGTCCGTTGCCGAGCTGGTCGTAGTGGACGACGGGGCGTCCGGTCTCGGCGATCGAGGCAATCGATAGGACGTAGTCGTGGGTGCAACCCGGTCCGCCATGGGCCACGACTAATGGAGTCTTCGGCGACGCGAGGTCTCCGGTGACCCGGTACCACGTCTCCCACTCGCCAAAGGTTGCGATTCCTTCAACCACGCGCGCTTCATTCATCCTTCGACAGTAGAGGACTCCACTCACGAGTGCAAACGCTTTGCGCATTCTAAGTGGGTCCAACAGGCAACGTTCCCAACAGGGCCGCCGCCCGTCAACCAGATACTCGGGACTCGAGTTGCACCGCGAGCAGCCTCAGAGCACCGTGACGTGAAGTCCGAGCCGGCACGGCGGTCTCTGAGGCAGGGCCGTTCAATCACGAATCCCCGGTGACCGTGGTCACCGGGGATTCGTGGGCCGGGGGGCTAGGGGGATCAGAAGTCGTAACTGGTGGTGCCCGACGTCGAGTACGAGTCGTCACCGCCGCCCGGAGACGGGAGCGAGTGCAGCACGAGTGGCGTGGACGATGACGTCGCCGTGGTCGCTGCAGAAGTCGCGGCGGTCGTCGGCACGGTGGCGGCGACCGTCGTCGTGGTCTTCGAAGTGGTCGACGACGCCGTGAGCGCGGTGGGAGCTGCGGTCATCAGTACGACACCGGCCCCGAGTCCGATGGTCATCACTCCGGTCACCGCCCATGAGAGCAGTCCTCGCGTGTTGCGCCTCATTTTGCCTCCTTCTTCGTTTGCTGCTGCCGCGATTCTCGCAGCCGGTCCTAATAGGCCTTTAAGAGTCACGTCAATGTTCTCTCGTAATTGAATTGAAGACCCCTGAGTAGGCTCTGGTCCTCTATGGGTCTCTCAATCGGCATCGTCGGACTGCCCAACGTCGGCAAGTCCACCGTGTTCAACGCGCTGACGAACAACCACGTCCTGGCGGCCAACTACCCCTTCGCCACCATTGAGCCCAACGTCGGCGTGGTCTCGGTCCCCGACGACCGGCTCGACCAGCTGGCCGACGTCTTCGGCTCCGAACGGATTCTGCCCGCGACGGTCACCTTCGTCGATATCGCCGGCATCGTGAAGGGCGCCTCGGAGGGCGAGGGACTGGGCAATCAATTCCTCGCGGCGATCCGCGAGTGCGACGCAATCTGCGAGGTCGTACGTGTCTTCGAGGACGACGACGTCATCCACGTCGACGGACGCATCGACCCCTCCAGCGACGTCGCGACGATCGAGACCGAGTTGATCCTCGCCGACCTGCAGACGGTGGAGAAGGTGCTGACCCGCCTCGAGCGCGAGGCCAAGCGCGGCGGCAGCGACGCCCCGATCCGGCTCGCCGAGATGCGAAAAGCTCGGGCCGCCCTCGACCGCGGTCTCGTGATCTCCCAGGTTGGCAAGGAGCTCGACCGCGCGGTGCTCGCCGACTTGCACCTGCTGACCGACAAGCCGTTCATCTACGTCTTCAACGTCGACGAGGCGACCCTCTCGGACCCCGAACGACAGAAAGAGCTCGTTGCCTCAGTCGCCCCGTCGCCGAGCGTGATCCTCTGCGCGAAGGTCGAAGCGGAGCTGGCCGGACTCGACGTGTCCGAGGCGCTCGAGCTCCTCCAGTCGTACGGTCAAGAGGAGTCGGGACTGGCCCTACTCTCGCGAGTCGGCTTCGCGACCCTGGGGCTGCAGACCTTCCTCACCGCCGGACCCAAGGAGACGCGGGCCTGGACGATCCACCGGGGGGCCACCGCGCCCGAGGCGGCCGGCGAAATCCACACCGACTTCCAGAAGCACTTCATCAAGGCCGAGGTCGTCGCCTTCGAGGACCTGATGGCGGCGGGCACGATGGCCGGGGTGCGCGCCGCGGGCAAGGCCCGCATCGAGGGCAAGGAGTACGTCATGCGCGATGGCGACGTGGTGGAGTTCCGGGTCAACGCCTAGTAGGATTGAACTAGGCGTGAGCGGCAGAGGTCGGCGCCTGGACATCGCTATCTCTAGGAGAACCATGACCTCTAACGCCTTCGACTACAAGGTTGCCGACCTATCCCTCGCCGACTTCGGTCGCGCCGAAATCACCCTCGCCGAGCACGAGATGCCCGGTCTCATGGCCATGCGGGCCGAGTTCGGTGATGCCAAGCCACTTGCGGGCGCGCGCATCTCGGGCTCGCTGCACATGACCATCCAAACGGCCGTGCTGATCGAGACCCTGGTGGCGCTCGGCGCCGACGTTCGCTGGGTGAGTTGCAATATCTTCTCCACCCAGGACCACGCCGCGGCCGCGATCGTCGTCGGGCCCCTCGGCACCGCCGAGCACCCCCGGGGCGTCCCGGTGTTCGCCTGGAAGGGTGAGTCGCTCGAGGAGTACTGGTGGTGCACCGAGCAGCTGCTGCGCTGGCCGGGGCACGCCGGGCCGACGATGATCCTCGACGACGGCGGCGACGCGACTCTCTTCGTCCACAAGGGCCTCGAGTTCGAGCGGGCCGGCTTCGTGCCGGCGCCCGAGTCGGCCGACACCGAGGAGTACCGCGTGATCCTGGGGGTCCTCAACCGGATCGTCGCGAGCGGCGAGCGCCTCTTCGAGCCAATGGCGAGCAAGATCATCGGCGTCTCGGAGGAGACGACGACCGGCGTGCACCGCCTCTACGATATGGCCCGCGACGCGACTCTGCTCTTCCCCGCCATCAACGTCAACGACGCCGTCACTAAGTCGAAGTTCGACAACAAGTACGGGTGTCGACACTCGCTCATCGACGGCATCAACCGCGCGACCGACACGCTGATTGGCGGCAAGGTCGCGGTCGTGTGCGGCTACGGCGACGTCGGCAAGGGCTCGGCCGAGTCACTGCGGGGCCAAGGGGCTCGCGTCATTATCACCGAGATCGACCCGATCTGCGCACTACAAGCGGCGATGGACGGATTCCAGGTCACCACCCTGGAAGAGGCCCTCCCTTACGCCGACATCATCATCACGGCGACCGGCAACCGCGACATCGTCACCGTCACGCACATGCAGATGATGAAGCACCAGGCAATTCTCGGCAACATCGGACACTTCGACAACGAAATCGACATCGCGGGCCTGGCCGCCATTCCCGGCGTCCGTCGCGAGAACATCAAGCCCCAAGTCGACAAGTGGATCCTCCCGAGCGGTCGCAGCATCATCCTGCTCTCCGAGGGACGCCTATTGAACCTCGGCAACGCCACGGGTCACCCGAGCTTTGTCATGAGCAACTCGTTCACCAATCAGGTCATGGCTCAGATCGAGCTCTACGTGAACAACGCCAACTACGAGAGGAAGGTCTACGTGCTGCCCAAGCACCTCGACGAGAAAGTGGCGCGACTACACCTCGACGCGCTCGGCGTGAAGCTCACTCAGCTCTCCAAGCAGCAGGCCGACTACCTCGGCGTCGCGGTCGAAGGTCCGTTCAAGCCCGACTCCTACCGGTACTAACAACGTCGAAAGTCAGCGTGCCTAGCGGTACCCCGCGAAGATGTCGTCGACGCAGCCCTCGACGCCCCGGGGGTTGGTGACCCGCACGAACCACTCGGTGCGCATCACCTCCATGAACTGATCGCGGCCCATTTTCATCCAGAAGGAGTCGGCGATTTGGGACTCGTGGGCCTCGAGCGCGTCGAACTTGGCGCCGTTGACCCGGCCCACGTCGATGGTGGCGTCGATCTCGTCGTCGGGTGTGCCCATCTCGATCTCCTCCTCTTCGGGGTTGCGGACTTCGGGCTCGCGCACGATGCCCTTGGCGGCGTCGGCCTCGGCCTTATCGCGGTCTTCTTGCTCCCAGCGCTGGCGCCAGATCGCAAAGACCGAGTTGGGGATGGCGTTGAAGTAGAGGGTGGGCTCGTAGTCGATCAGCTCGAGGGCAGCCAGCGTGATGCGATGGGCCTGGATGTGATCGGGGTGGCCGTAGAAGCCGTAGGCGTTGTAGGTCATGATGACCTGGGGACGCTCCTCCATGAGCACTTCGGCGAGCTTCGCGGCCCCCACTTCGACCGGCGTCGCCCAGAACGAATCGGGATCGTCGTTCTGGGGCCAGTCCATCATCCCCGAGTCGCGATACCCGAGGCGCACGAGGCGGCTGATGCCGAGGATCTTGACGGCCCGGTCGAGCTCGACGGCGCGGATCTTCGCCACCTCGTCGCCGTCGTGGTGGTCGGCGTCGGGCTTCGCACCGTCGGCGGCGTCGCCGCACTCGCCGTTGGTGCAGGTCACGAGGACCGTGCGCACACCCTGGTCGGCGAGGAGCCGGTACAGGCCCCCCGAGGAGCTCGCCTCGTCGTCGGGGTGCGCGTGAACCGCCAAAAAGGTCAATTGGTCCATTCAATGCCTCCAAAGAGATCGGTCTCGTCGCCGCGGGCCGGGGACCGGCTCCACGCGCGCTGGTAGTACTCGGTGCCGAAGAGCTGCTCGAACAGGCCCTCGTTCATCCGCACGAGGTCGCCGTTGTCGACCTGGGAGGCGTGGGTCGCCATCGCCGCCTGCTTGCGCGCCGCGTAGGCCCGCACGTCCATGGTCGAGGCGACCAGGTCGTCGGGCACGTGGAGTCCGGCGTCGAGCACCCAGGCTGGCAGGAAGACACCCAGGGCCGTGGCGCCGGCGACGAACTCGGTGAGGACCCTCGTGGGCACCACCGGATAGTAGAGCCGCTGCGGCGACGTCGCGAGGTCGACGGCTCGACGAGTCACCCGGTTGGCCATGATGTGGTCGGGGTGGCCGTAGAAGCCGGTCTCGTCGTAGGTGACCACGACCGTCGCGTGCACCTCGTCGAGCAGCGCCGCCAGCGTACGCGCCGTGGCGTCGAGGTCGGCGTTCATGAAGGCGTGGGGGCCGTCGTTCTGCGCCCAGCCGACCATGCCCGAGTCGTCGAAGCCGAGGGTGACGACACGACTGAAGCCGATCATCGTCGCCGCGCGCTGCAGTTCACCGGCTCGCACGCTCCTCGTCGCCTCCACGTCGTGGTCCGGGTCGGATCCCGGTCGAGCCTCCTGGTCGAGGCCGAGCTGGCCAGCGGTGCAGGTAACGAGGACGCAATGATATTCGCGCTCGGCGTAGAGGGTCGAAATGCCCGCGGTGAAGAGTGCCTCGTCGTCGGGGTGGGCATGAACGCAGACGAGGGTGGGTGGAAACTCCATCCCGAGAGACTACGAGGTCGATAGTTGGACGATGCGGACGATCAGCAATGTCCCGGCCACCAGCAGGTACGTGCCGACGGCGCGCAGCAGGACCCGTCGCGCTAGCGACGTGGGCAGCGGGGCGAGGAGGGTGAGACGAGGGGTGCGCCAGTCGCGCTTGTCGATGTTGTACTCGACGCGCACGGCGGCCCGCCGCAGGCCGATCGGCAGTCCCACCACGAGCCCGGCGACGGCGAGGACCGCGAGCACCGTCAGCAGCGCGACCACGTTGACGGAGGTGAAGAGGGTCGAGACCATCATCGTGATCGAGAGGACGACCAGGATGGTCACGATGATCGTCGCGACGACGTTCAGCCAACGGCCGTTCACCCACGGTCCGAGCACCTCGCGGTCGTTGCAGAGCAGCAAAACAAAAATGGTCGTGCTCGGCAGCATGAGCCCGCACATCGCCTGGACGGCCAGCGTGATGAGGCCGAGCGGCGCCCCGGGCAGCAGGGTCACCGTGCCCGCAACGACGAGCAGCCCGGCGAAGGCCCCGTAGAAGCCCTTGGCGTCGCGCAGCCGCGCGTTCAACGACTGTCGCGATCCGGCGAGGTCGCCCAGAGCGTAGGTGCTCGCCAGAGTGACGGCGGCCGCGCCAATCACCGAGGCGTTGAGCAGCAAGATCGCGAAGACGGTGCCCGAGCCGTGGCCCACGTAGTGCCCGAGTCCCTTCGCGACGTCCAGGGCGTTGGTGTAGGCGTTGGTGCCTCCGTGGCCGGCGAGTCCGGCGGAGCTGGCGGCGATCACGGCGGAGGCCCCGACGATGACGATGAACGAGCCCAGGATCGTGTCGATCCGCTCGTAGTTGAGCCACCGTGGCGTGATCTTCTTGTCGACGATATTGGACTGCTGGAAGTAGAGCTGCCAGGGCGCGACGGTCGTCCCGATAATCGAGATGATGAGCAGCACCGCGCTCGACGTCGCCCCGCCGCGCACACCGGGCACCGTCGCGTGCGCGAGGGCCGTCGCGTAGTGGGGCTTCGTGACGAGCAGGAGCGGAATGACGAAGAGGTTGACGGCGACGAAGAGCATCATGAATCGCTCCCAGCGCTGGAACGAGCCGGAGGCCGTCACCGCGAACAGTACGACGGCGGCGACCGGCACGGAGAGGAAGGGGCTGACGCCGAAGTACTCCATGGAGAGCGAGATGCCGATGAACTCGGTGATGATGATGAGGAAGTTGAGCAGCAGTATCGACCCGATCGACACGTTGCCCCAGTAGCGCCCGAAACGCTCGCGGATCAGCCGTCCGTGCCCGACGCCGGTCACCGCGCCGAGTCGCGCGACCATCTCCTGGTTGATGATCAGCACCGGAATCAGGAGAGGCAGGGTCCAGAGCAACGTGTAGCCGAAGTTCTGGCCGGCCTGGGCGTAGGTCGAGATCCCGCCGGCGTCGTTGTCGCCGACCATCACGATGAGGCCGGGCCCGATGATGGCGATGAGCGTCAAGAAGCGAGCCCGCACGCCACGGCGTCGGCCGACGTCGTGAGCCTTGATGGTGCCAAAGGCCCCGCTGATCTGCGGTTCCCTCGCCAGGTCCTTGGCCGGGTCCTTCTGCTGCTCGCTCTGCACGCTCCACCTCCTTTCGTTTCGTCGTGGTTGTTGGGCAAACAACCACGGCGACACCGGAGGTCGGGCTAGCAGCCCGCCAGTGGAGTCGTGCGAAGTTGTGTCACTACGTGATTCGCCGTGAGGCCGGTACTAGGGGGTTTCAGAGTGACCCCCTTTGAACGTGACCGGGGACGCGGGGCACTACTCCTCCACCCCGCTCATCCCGAACTCGCGGCGCCAGCCCTGGGGCAGGAGCTCGGCGAGTAGGTCATCGACGGTAATGACGCCGATCATCTTGGAGTGCTCGTCGTCGAGCACCGGCAGGACCGTCAGGTTGAAGTCACTCATCTTTCGCGACACCCGGTGCAGGTCCCACTGAGGATGCACGTGGGCCAGCTGAGTGCGCGAGACGGAGAGGGCCAACTCCTGGGGACGGGCCCGGACTAGGGGCGCGATTGACGCGGCGCCCACCGGCTGGCCGCCCTCGTCCATCACGAAGACGGCGTGGACCGATTCGGCCGGCACGCTCGAGTGGCGGATGGCCTCGAGGGCCTCCTCGACGGTCGCGCTCGACGGTACCGACACATAGTCGGTGTTCATCAGGCCCCCGGCGACGTCGGCGTTGTAGGAGAGGAGCTGGCGTACCTTGGTCTGCTGGTCGGCGGCGAGCTGCTCGAGAATCGACAGGCGCCGGTCCTGGTCGACCTCGCTGATGAGGTCGGCGGCATTATCGGGCTCCATGCGCGAGAGCAGTCGGGCCGCCTCGACGTCCGAGCGCGACTCGAGGAACTCGAGTTGGTGCGTGACGTCGAGCTCTTCGAAGACGTCGGCCTCAAGTTCGCGGTCGAGGCCGACGGCCTCGATGATCTCCTCGCCCTCCTCGTGACTGGCCTGCTCGACCAGGTCGGCGATCTGGGCGGGGTGGAGCTTGGCGAGCTTGCGATAGGGGATTCGCAGGCGGGCCGAGGGCACGTGCGACACGAAGGGCTCGATGGAAGCGAAGTCGACGATGGCCTCGGCCTTCAGCTGCTGGCCGAACTTCTGGCCCAGGACCCGGCGCAAGAGCGGCCGCCGTCCGGGGTCGACGCCGACGACTTCCCAGCGGCCGTCGATTTGGGCGATCTCGATCTCGTTGGCGATGATGAGGCGACCCCGCACCAGGTTGATCAGGTGACGCGCCAGCAGGTCCTCGGCGAGCAACAGCTCGCCCGGACGGCGCTCGAAGCGGCGCAGGTCGACTCGGCGGCCCTGGAAGGTCATGCGCCCCTCGGCCAATCCCCCGATCTTTCGGATGGGCACGAAGAGGTTGCGACCCTCGATCCGGATCACCACGCCGACGATGGGCGGGTGCGCGTCGTCGCCGAGCCGCGCGACCAGGTCCTGGACGCGGCCAATCCGGTCGCCGTCGGAATCGAAGATCGGACGGTGCAGGAACGTGGAAAGGTGGAGAATCTCAGTCATACGATGCCTTAACGGTCAACCAAGGCTACCGCCTCGCCCCCCGGGCCACCCACGTCGTGTCGAAGTCTTAGTGACCCCCACGTGACCTCGACTCAGCGCACGGAGGGCTTGAAGCGCTCCAACACCTCGGCCACGTAGGCGAGGTCGTCGTCGCCCACGTCGGCGTGGGTGACGAACCGAGCGCGACGGGGCCCGATGGTGTCGCCCCGCACGCCCAATGCGCCGAGCTCGGCGACGATCTGGCGGGCCTGGGGGTGGTTGAACGCCACAATGTTCGTCCGACACGTCGCGGGGTCGTAGTCGGCCTCGGGGAAGGTGGCGGCGAAGAGTTCGGCCAGGTGCCGCGCGCGAACGTGGTCCTCGGCCAGCCGGTCGACCATGGTGTCGAGAGCCACGAGCCCCGCCGCGGCGAGGAAGCCCCCCTGGTGCATTGTGCCGCCGAGGCGCTTGCGCTCGACGCGTGCGCGCCCCATCAGGTCCCGGGGACCGGCGAGCAGCGAGCCGACCGGCGCCGAGAGTCCCTTCGTGAGACAGCACATCACCGTCGTCGCCGGGGCGGCGAACTCCGCGGCGCTGGTGCCCGAGGCGACGACGGCGTTGAAGAGCCGCGCCCCGTCGAGGTGCATCGGTCGACCGTCGATGGCGCCGGCGAGCGCCTCTAAATCCGCGACGTCGACCGGCGTGCCGCCCGACTCCATGTGCGTGTTCTCCACCGATACCATCGCCACGTGGGGCTGGTGGTCATGCTCGGCGTCGATGAGGTCAAGCACGTCGCGCAGCGCCATCGTGCCCGTCGAATCATCGACGGTGGCGAACTGCACCGACGAGTTGCGCGCGGCCGCGCCCATCTCGAAACTCACGACGTGGGCCGAGCGTCCCGCGACGACCACGTCACCCGGTCGAGTCAGTATCCGGATCGCGATCTGGTTACCCATCACCCCCGAGGGCACGAAGACGGCGGCCTCCTTGCCGACGAGGCGCGCGAACCGGGCCTCCAGCTCGTTGATAGTGGGATCCTCGTTGAACCCGTCGTCTCCGACTACCGCGGCGGCCATGGCTTCGCGCATCGCCCCCGTCGGCTGGGTTACCGTATCGCTGATCAGGTTCACTCGTCGGGTCATGAGGACGAGGCTACCGTTGCACTTCTACACTGGCCCCATGAGCGACGAGCGGCTTGCGCGGTTCTCCGAGTACGAGGACGTCAACAAGCACCTGGGCGTCGAGGTGGTGGAAGTGACCCCCGACCGCGTGGTCCTCCAGGTGGAGGTCGGCCCCAAAGTACACCAGCCCTACGGGATCCTCCACGGCGGGGTGTCCGCGCTGCTCGCCGAGAGCGCGGCGTCGATCGGCGGCGCGGTGAGCGTCGCGCCCGACTTCATCGTCGTCGGCACCGAGCTGAACTGCTCGCACCTGCGCTCGATGCGCGACGGCGTGCTGACCGCGACGGCGACGCCGCTGCGCAAGGGTCGCACCGTCCACGTATGGGACATCCGACTGACCGACGACCGCGACCGCCTGATCTGCGTCGCGCGCTGCACGCTGCAGGTCCTGAAGGCACCGCCACCCGACAAGGCGTAGGACCTAGACTCTTTACGTTGTCGATCCCGTGGAGGAGTGACCGATGGGCGTTCGTTTCAGGGGTTGGGGCATTGCCGTTCCGGACCGCATCGTCACCAACGACGAGCTGTCCTTGACGCTCGACACCTCCGACCAGTGGATCACCGAGCGCACGGGCATTCGCGAGCGCCGCGTGGGCGGCAGTGCCATGAGCCTCGGCGTCCTCGCGGGGCGTGACGCCATCGCCGACTCGGGCATGGAGCTCTCCGATATCGACTTCCTGGTTCTCGCCACGACGACCCCGGACCGCCTCTGCCCCGCGACGGCTCCGATGATCGCCCACGAGTTAGGGCTGACCTGTCCGGCAATGGACGTAAACGCGGCCTGCAGCGGCTTCATGTACGCCGTGCGCACCGCCTACGGCCTGCTCGAGACCGGCAATAAACGGATCCTCGTGATCGGGGCCGAGCACCTCTCGCGCTGGGTCGACTGGAGCGATCGCAACATGGCTGTCCTGCTCGGTGACGGCGCCGGCGCCACGGTACTCGAATACGACCCCGACGGCAACGACCTCCTGTCGTTCCACCTCGGAGCCGACGGCTCGGCCGCGGACCTGCTGACGTGCGAGCACGGGGGCTACTTTCAGATGGAGGGCAAGGAGGTCTTCCGCCGGGCGGTGCGCGTCGTCGTGGACTCGGCCGAGAAGGCGATGGCCAGCGCCGGCATCACTGCCGACGAGCTGAGCCTCGTAATCCCCCACCAGGCCAACATCCGTATCATTCAGGCGGCGACTCAACGCCTCGGCATCGAGATGGAGCGCACCGTCGTCACGCTGGACCGCTACGGCAATACCTCGAGCGCTTCGATCCCCCTCGCCTTCTACGACGCACGGGAGAACGGGCGCATCAAGTCGGGCGATTACGCGCTGCTGACCGGCTTCGGCGCCGGAATGACCTGGGCGTCGGCCATCGTGAAGTGGTCCCGTTGAGCGGACCGTCGCTGGTCATACTCGCCGCCGGACGGGCGCGCCGCTACGGCGGGGTGAAACAGCTGGCCCCCATCGGCAAGCACGGTGAGGGCGTCATCGACCTGCTCGCCTCGGACGCCTTCGCCTCGGGCTTCGACGAGATCGTGATCGTCGTGAACGCCGACTCGGGCCCGAAGATCGAACAGCACGTCCTCTACCACTGGCCCAAGAGCCACAAGGTGTCCTTCGCGGTGCAGGACCAGCTGCGCGGCACCGTCTCGGCCGTGCTCGCCGCCGAGAGCAGCCTCGACCTCTCCAAGCCCTTCGCCGTCTCCAACGCCGACGACCTCTACGGCCGCGCGGCGTTCCTGCTGCTCGGCGCGCAAATGGCTCAGAGCACCGACAACTGCCTCGTGGGCTTCGAGCTCGACCGCGCGCTAGTGGGCGACCTGCCGGTCTCGCGCGGCACCTGCATCGTCGACGAGAACGGAGTCCTCACGGGCATTGTGGAGCGTCGCAACGTCCACGCCACTCTGGAGGGCTACGACGCCGACGACGGACTCGAGCCGGTCTCGCTATCGCCCTTAGAAACTGTCTCGATGAACCTCTGGGGCTTCCAGCCCGAGATCATCCCGCTGATGCACGAGGCGATCGAGCGCCACGACTTCTCCGAGGACCCCGAGATCCAGCTCTCGACGTTCGTGGGTCAGATCCTCGGGACGACCTCGATGCACTTCGACGTGCTGTCGACGCGCTCGCGCTGCATCGGCATCACGCACGCCAAAGACTTGCCCGTCGCTCAGCTGCTCGTGCGCCTCGAGATCGAGTCGGGCAACCGTCCCGAGTACGCCTTCATCGAGGATTAGTCAGCGCCAGTCCCTCGACGGCGTGGTCGCCCCCAGGGTCAACGGCTCGACGAACTCGGCCTGCAGGGCGACGCTCCCCTGGCCCCGTTGGAGCGAGCCCCGGATGAGGAGGGCCGGCGAACTACGCGCCACCGACCGCCAGCGCGCCCACGCCCCCTTGGAGAAGATCACGTTGACGTGGCCGGTCTCGTCCTCGAGGTTGACGAAGACCGCACCGTTGGCCGTCTCGGGGTGCTGGCGGTGGGTCACCACTCCCGCGACGAGGACCCGCGGGCTCTCCACCGCGAAGAGCGCGTCGGCCCGGGTGACCCCTCGTCCGTTCAACTCCTCGCGCACCAGCGCCATCGCCGTCGCCTCGGGCGTGAGGCCCATCGACCACAGGTCGTCGGCGACGCGCTCCATCTCGCTCGTCGCCGGCAGGGCCGGGGCGCGTAGCCCCGTCACCACGCCCGCCAATCGGTCGGGGGTGCCCTGAGAGGCGGCCCCGGCCGACCACGCCAGCGCCCGGCGGCTGGGGCCGAACGAGTCCAGGGCCCCGGCCGCGGCCAGCACTTCGAGGTGGTGCTGTTGGACCTGCGCGCGGCGCACGAGGTCCTGGGCGTCGCGCCACGGCGCGCCCTCGGCGATGCGCGTGGCGAGCTCGGTACCGATCGAGCGCAGTGCCCCGAGCCCGAGTCGCACGACCGGACGCTCGCGAGGTCCCTCGAGCGAGGCGCCGGCCGCCGAGGCGTTCACGTCGGGGCGCCGCACCGTCACGCCGTGGCGCTGCGCGTCGGCCACCAGGCTCTGCGGGGACCAGAAGCCCATCGGCTGGGCGTTCAGCAGCGAGACGAGGAACGCCGCCGGGTAGTGGTGCTTGATCCACGCCGAGCAGTAGACGAGGTGGGCGAA
>JAYVZV010000033.1:0-6071 GCA_043782995.1 Acidimicrobiales bacterium
GCTCCCACGTTGGCCTGCTCGCGCGTCGGGACCATCGGGCGGTCGGACTCCCGGTCCATGTGAAGCGAGGCACAAGGCCGGAGCGAGAAGAAGCCGGCCGATAGTCCCGTGAGAGGAGCACCATGGCGGACGTCACTGGTGGTCGGAGCCGAACGTTGACGACCCGACACGGGCCGGTCCGATCGACCGCTCAGCCGTGGGTCTTGGACTTCACCGTCGTCGTAGTGGTCGAGGTCACGGGCGTACTCGTGCCGGTCAGCGCCTTTTGAGCCAACTGCAAGTCGTGGTTCATGGCGTTGACTTGCGACTGGTAGGCGCCGAGGTTGCCCGCACTGAGCGCGCTTTGAGCCGCGGCGTAGGCCGTCGAGGCCCGTTGCAGGTAGAAGGCCGCGGACTGGCCGCTCTTGCCCGGGCCGGTCCCGGGTTTACCCGGACCGGTCGGCGTGATGTTGGCGCCCAGCACGTCCGAGAGCGCGCCGGCCAAGGTCGGCTCGATACCGACCTGCTGGTTAAAGACCGCGATCACGTAGCGCAGCTGGGGCAGCGGGTTCGAGGTGCTCGTCACGTAGAGCGGGCGGATATAGAGCACGCTCTGGTCGAGGGGCACCATGAGGTTGTTGCCGAGCAGGACCGACGAGCCGTGCTGGTCGAGCAGCGTGATGGTCTGGGCGGCCTTGGTGTTCTGCTGGATCTCGGAGTCGGCCTGGACCGGCCCGGTCACCGAGGTCCCGCGGGGCGTCACGTAGACGTTCAGCTGTCCGTAGTCGACGGGGTCGCTGGTGGCGAACATGAAGGCCGTGAGGCCCTGGACGAACTGGGAGTTGCCGGCCGGCACGAAGGCGATCGACTCGAGGAGCTGCTGGTGGTTGACCTGGGGCAGCGAGCCGACCTGGAAGACCGGGCTCATCGGGGAGAGCGACGACGACGTCACGTTGCCCGCGGCGTCGGTCACGGTCGTCTGGGCCAGTGACTGACTCGGCGTGCCCGATCCCGTCGTCGGTGAGATCTCCCAGCGGTCCGAGGCGTTGTAGAAGGCCGAGGCCGAGGTGATGTGGTAGCGCCCGAGCGTGTCGGCCTGCACCGAGAAGATGTCCGACGGGTAGCGCAGGTGGGTGCGGATCGCTACGGGCATATCGCTCATCGGGTGGAACATCGTCGCGAAGGCCGCGCGGTAGGCCTTGAGGATCGGGTCGTGGGGCTCGATCGCGTAGAAGGTCATCGCGCCGGTGAAGGCGTTGACCACGACCTTCACGGAGTTGCGCACGTAGTTGAAGCTGCCGGGCAGCCCACCGAAGTTCACGTTGAGGCTCGAGGCGTTCTGCGAGTACGGGTACTGGTCCGAGGTCGTGTAGCCGTCGAGGACGTAGTTGAGCTGGCCGTTGGCGACGACCGCGTAGGGGTGGGCGTCGAAGGAGAGGAACGGCGCGGCCTTCTGGGCCATCTGGGCGACGTCGCGCACGAAGAGGACCCGACTCTTCGAGGTGATCTGGTTCGAGATGAGGAAGTTGAAGTCCCCGAGGCGCAGCGCGAAGGCCAGTCGGCTGAAGATGCTCCCGACGGCGACGCCACCGGCGCTGGCGTAGTGGGTCTCCACGGGAACCCCGGCCCGGGGACCGGAGTTGACCTGGTAGTCGAGTTCGAGCTGCTTGGTGTTGGCGACGACCCAGCCGGGGTCGCTGATGCCGAAGTAGATCGCCGGTTCGGTGAGGACCGGCATGCCCGACGAGGACTGCGGGGGCACGTTGGAGACGACGAAGACCGGGTTGCCGGTGTTGGAGTCGACGGTGTTGGCCGCGACGACCGCGGCGCCGATGCCGTGGGTGTACTGCAGGTGCTGGTTGACCCAACTCTGGCTGGGCAGGTTGGCGGTGTTCAGCTGGCGCGCGCCAATCAGGACCGGGGTGAGCTTGCCGTTGATGAAGTACCGGTCCACCGAGAGCGCCGAGAACGTGTAGTACGAACGGATCGACTGGCGACGGGTGACGGTCGCGAGCGCGATGTTGGCCGCCGGGTCCCACAGGCGGATGTTGTTGAGGGTGGCGGTGTCGGCCTTGATGGTGGCGTTGGAGATCGTGGTCGAGCCGGCGAAGGTGTGCACGTTCACCTTGTCGAGGTTGAAGGCCGCCCGAGTGGCTTCGATGTTGCGCTGGATGTAGGGGGCCTCCAGCGTGTCCTGGTTCGGGCTGACTTTGAGCGCCTGGAGAATCGTCGGGTAGAGCACCCCGATGACCAGCGCGACGAAGAGCCAGAGCCCCACCGCCACGGCCGGCAGGGACCAGCCGCGCAGGCGCACGTTGGCGAGCAGGATCAGCGCCGCGGCGAGCGACAGGTAGCAGAGGATCGTCAGGGCCGGCATGCGCGCGTGCACGTCGGTGTAGCCCGCCCCCTGGGCGTAGCCGTTGGTGGAGTTGACGAGCTCCCACTTGCCGATCACGTAGCCGGCGGCCTTCATGAGCGCGATGCCCGCCCCAATGACCGACAGGTGGGCCTTCACCCGGGGCGCCACGCGCGGCGTCACGCGAGTGGCCCGGATGCCGCCGTTCAGGTAGTGAAATCCCGTGGTCACCAAGAGCGCCACGACGAGCGCCACCAGGGCCCAGGTGATCACGAACGAGACGAAGGGCAAGGTGAAGACGTAGAAGCTGATGTCCTTGTGGAACAGCTTGTCCCTCACGCCGAAGGACTGGCCGTTGGCGAAGAGCAGGTACTTCTGCCACTGGCCGGTGGCGTTGAGGCCGGCCACGAGGCCCATCACGAGCGCAATGGCGGCGTAGATGCGCTTGGCGTAGGGGCGCACGAGGTTCTGGAACCGTCGGACGATCTCGTCCTCGGGGTCAAAGGAGAGGTCCCGCGCGCCGAAACGGTCGGTGAGGAGCAGGTTGCCCCACATGATGAAGAAGAACACCGCCCCGAAGACGAGACCGAGCCCGACCTTGACGAGCAGCAGCGTCGAGAAGACCTTGCCCAGGGCCACCGAGGAGAACCACATCTGGTCGGTCCAGAGCACGGCGAGGTTGCGCAGCGAGAGGAAGCCGACCAGGAGCACGGCGACGGCGAGTCCGATCCAGAAGCGCCGCGAGAGCCGACCGAGTCGACGGGGCCGCGTCGGCGGGAGGTCGGTCGGGCTACGCACGCGGCAAGCCTAGGTCGATTCTCAAACGGGTACGACGGTGCACGCGCAACCGGCGTGCAGGGGCGGGAACGCCGCTCCACTGGGGAAGTCCTGGCCGGCCAGCCGCTCGCCCGACGCGGCGTCGAGGGCGCAGGCGTCGCACGGTGCGTCGTTGGGGGCCGCGTAGAAGCGCACGGAGCGACCCGGGGACGCGGCCAGCACGCCGATATGAAAGGCCCGACGGGACGCGTCGGTGCACAGTCGCTCGACCCGCGCGCCGCGCCACTCCTTGTAGGCGGCGTTGGCTCGCTCGGGGCCGTCCCCGCTGCCGTCGGCGAGGATGCGCTTGCGCAAGGCCAGCACGATCGTCACCGCGAGGTCGGCCGCGCACTCCTCGAGGGCCCGGCGACTGGCCGCGCCCGAGGTGGCGCCGGCCTCGTCCGCGGCGAACTGAACGCCGGCCGACGCGGCCATGATTAGGGCGTCCACGGAGGCGTCGGCGTAGCGCGCGCGCTGGTCGTGCTCGTCCTCGAGTTCGGTGGTGATCATCGCCTTCACGTCGCGCAACCGCTCGAGCATGACGTTCTGGTCGTCCTGGAGAGCGCGCTTCACCTTTCGGGTGAGGACCGCCAACGACTCCTCGAGCGCCGCGTCGCGCCGAGTGAAGAGTTCGCCCGTCGGGGTCGGCGCCTTCGCCGGGACGACGGCCTTTCGGGGCGCCTGGGCGGTCGCGCCCCTCTCCTCGAGCGAGGCCTTGCGCAGTCGCGCGAAGATCTCGTTCACCACGTCGGTGCCCGAGTCGTCGTCGGGAACCGCCTCGGCCTGCGGGCCCTCGTCCTTCAGCGCCCGGCGCCGGGGCTTGGCCTCGACGGGCCCGTCGGGCACCTCGTGGACCTCGGGGACCGCAACGTCGGGCACCGTGCGCAGCGGCGTCCCGGCGAGCATTTCCTCCTCGGTGAGCTCCGGGTCGCTCGGGCGCGTGCGAAGAACGTCGAGCGCGGCGCTGCGCGCGGCGTCGTCCGAGCTGTTGATGCCCGAGAGCACCCCCTCAACCTGGTCGAGCAGGCTCGACACGAACGAGCCCAGCGTGTCGCGCGCCGCTCGAAGTTGGTCGATCTGCAGGTGCAGGGCCTTGCGCTTGATGGCGAGGTCGTTCAAGACGACCTTGCGGGCTTCGCCGGCCTGTTCGACGATGGCCCGACCCTGCTCCCTCGCGTGATCGACGAGGACCTCGCCGTTCACCTTGGCCGACTCGACCAGCCGCTCGGCCGCGAGGCGGGCCTCGTGGTCGATCAGGGTGGCGGTGTTCTCCGACTCCGTGATCAACGACGTCGCGCGTTCCTGGGCCTCCATCAGATGGGCGGCGGCACGCTGCTGGCTCTCGGTGAAGACCTGGGCGCTGCGCTCCTGGGCCTCGGCGGTTACCCGTCCGGCCTCCTCGTGCGCCGAGCGCAAAATGGCCGCGCTCTGGGCACCCAGGGCGCTAGCCAGCGTCGCCTCGTCGAAGGTGGGGTTGGCGGCGCGCCGAAGGGCCTCGCTCAACTGGTCCTGCAGCTCGCGGATCCGCGCCTCCAGGTGGCCCATCTCGCGCGCCACCATCTCGAGGTGGTTCCGGACCTCGTGGGGGTCGAGGCCACCCTTGCGCAGGGTCGAGAAGTTCATGCGAGCGATCTCGGTCGACGACTGACGCCCGGTCGAGATGATGCGGCGTTCGTCCATTCCTTCCAGACTACGGCGTGGCGCACAAGAGGAACGGCTTAGCGGGGCGTGGTGAGCGGCACCGGTGCGGCACCACCAATGGCCCGCAAGTCGCTCAGCGCCTGGGCCAGCGTCGTCACTCCGATGATCTTCAGCCCCGGCGCGGCCACGCCCCGGGCGGTGGCGACCTCGACCTGGGGGACGATGAAGAACTTGGCTCCGCCGCGTTGGACGGCCACCGTCTTCTCGGCCACGCCCCCGACGTCGCCGACGACGCCGTGGGTGTCGATGGTGCCCGTCGCCGCCACGACCTGGTGTCCGGTGAGCGAGCCCTTCGACAGACGGTCGATCAGCGTGAGCGCCATGGCGAGACCGGCCGACGGGCCTCCAATGTTGCTCGTGTTGATGCTGACGCGCGCCGGCAATGAGTAGCGCCGGCCGTCTTCGACAATGACCCCGATCCACGAGCGGCTGGTGCCCGTTACGCCGACACAGCTCGAGGGACCGGACTGGGCCCGGGGCACCGCGGCCGTCGTGAGAGTCAACGTCGTGGGGGCGGTCCACGTGATGTCCCCCGACGCCGAGATCTTGGCTCGGGCCACGCCCAGGCGGACCGGGGTGCCCGGCAACGTGTCGTGCAAGCGAGATATCAGCGAGCAGTCCGAGGTGACCGGCCTCCCGTTGACCGCCACGATCTCGTCGGCGACGTGCAGACCGGCCCGACGGGCCGGCGAGGAGGCGACGACCGAGCTGAGAACGGCGCCGGTCGGGGTCGACGGTGTCGTCCAACCCAGCGCGTCGAAGGCCGCGACCTCGGCGGCCATTTTGGAGTCGCTCATCTGCAGGTACCCCTGAGCGACCAGCTCGTCGGTCGGTACCCCGGGGTCGACCAGCTGGCTGGCGCCGACGAACTCGACGTGGGACTGCAGATGCAAGACGAGCCACCGCCACGCGTTGAGCGACGTCAGATAGACGTCGGTCAGCATGATCGTGTCGTGGTGGGGGTCGGTCGCGACGCCGTGGACCTTCACGAGCGGCGCGACGGGCGTTGCGTCACCGGGAGTGAGGGCGTACTGCGGCAGGCTCCACGCGTTGAGGGCGAAGAAGATCGCCAGCAGCGCGACCATCGAGAGCAGAATCCGCTTCGCCCGCCGTCGACCCCCGCCAGGTGGTGAGATGGGTTCGTGCAGAGTGATGAGCCAACGCTAGCGGAGGGCGCGGAGGAGACCCTGTTGCGCGCGGGCTTTGCCACCACTCCCGA